>NZ_JAVRFH010000004.1:0-299034 GCF_031845825.1 Streptomyces lancefieldiae
CCCCAAACCCGCCACCCCCGCGGCGCGAATCCGCAGTCGCGCCCCCGGCCTCACCACCGCCTACAAGGCCGCCGCCACCGCCCTCAAGAAGCACCACCTCACCGGCACCCGCGCCAAGGTCCACCTCGTCCTCGACCGCTCCGCCTCCATGCGCCCGTACTACAAGGACGGCTCCGCCCAGGCCCTCGCCGAGCAGACCCTCGCCCTCGCCGCGCACCTCGACCCGGAGGCCAAGGTCCACGTCACGTTCTTCTCCACGGAAGTGGACGGCACCGGCGAGCTCACCCTCACCGACCACGAGAACAAGATCGACGAGCTGCACAGCACGCTCGGCCGCATGGGCCGTACCAGCTACCACGCCGCCGTCGAGACAGTCCTCGCCCGCCACGAGGAGGTCGCCGGACCGGGCACCCCCGCCCTGGTGGTCTTCCAGACCGACGGCGCCCCGGACGCCAAGACCCCCGCCACCCAGTCCCTCACCGACGCGGCGGCGAACCACCCGAACGTCCACTTCGCCTTCGTCGCCTTCGGCGACCCGGAGAACAAGGCCTTCGACTACCTCCGCAAGCTCAAGGCGGACAACGCGTCCCACTTCCTCGCCGGCGAGACCCCCAGGGAGCTCACCGACAAGGAGCTCTACGAGGGCGTACTGGCCACCTGGCGCCCGTAGCGGACCCTCAGGGCACCACAGGACACCCGCAGGACACCCGCAGGACAAAGAGCGCAACGCATCGGATCCACCCGCCGGGGGGCGGACAGGGAGCTTCACCCCTGTCCGCCCCCCGAAACGCGTGTGAGCCGATCTCCGTCGGGCCAGTAGGATTTCGACCATGGCGGCCACTGGAACCGAGAAGCAGGGTGGCAAGGCGTTCTACGTCAGCACCCCCATCTACTACGTCAACGACGCTCCTCACCTGGGCCACGCCTATACGACCGTCGCAGGCGACGTGCTCACCCGCTGGCACCGCCAGCGCGGCGAGAAGGTGTGGTACCTCACCGGCACGGACGAGCACGGTCAGAAGATCATGCGCACGGCCGAGGCCAACGGGGTCACCCCCCAGGCCTGGGCCGACAAGCTCGTCACCGAGGCCTGGAAGCCCCTGTGGGAGCACCTGGAGATCGCGAACGACGACTTCATCCGCACCACGCAGAAGCGGCACACCGACCGCGTCCAGGAGTTCGTGCAGGACCTGTACGACAAGGGCGAGATCTACAAGGGCGGCTACGAGGGCCCGTACTGCGTGGGCTGCGAGGAGTACAAGCTCCCCGGCGAGCTGCTCGACGGCGAGGGCGAGTACGCGGGTCAGAAGCTGTGCCCGATCCACAAGAAGCCGGTCGAGATCCTCAGTGAGGAGAACTACTTCTTCAAGCTGAGCGCGTACAGCGAGAAGCTGCTCGCCCACTACGAGGCCAACCCGGGCTTCATCCAGCCCGAGTCCGCGCGCAACGAGGTCGTGAACTTCGTCCGCCAGGGCCTGCAGGACCTCTCCATCTCCCGCTCGACGTTCGACTGGGGCATCCCGATCCCGTGGGACGAGAAGCACGTCATCTACGTGTGGGTCGACGCCCTGCTGAACTACGCGACGGCGGTCGGCTACAACGAGAACCCGGAGAAGTTCGAGGACACCTTCCCCGCCGACGTCCACCTGGTCGGCAAGGACATCCTCCGCTTCCACGCGATCATCTGGCCGGCGATGCTGATGGCGCAGGGTCTCCCGCTGCCCGGAAAGGTCGCCGCGAACGGCTGGCTGATGGTCGGCGGCGAGAAGATGAGCAAGTCCAACCTGACCGGCATCAAGCCGCAGGACCTGACCTCGCACTTCGGTGTGGACGCGTACCGCTGGTACTTCCTGCGGGCCATCGCCTTCGGCCAGGACGGCTCCTTCTCCTGGGAGGACTTCTCCGCCCGCTACACCAGCGAGCTCGCCAACGACTACGGCAATCTCGCCTCCCGCGTCGCCGCCATGGTCGGCAAGTACTTCGGCGGCGCGCTGCCGGCCTCGACGGCCGACGGGGACGCCGAGAAGGCGATCCACGACGGTCTGGCCAAGGCCGTCGCGGAGGCCGACCGGAAGATCGGCGAGGAGCTGGACTTCCAGGGCGGCATCCTGGCGGTGTTCGACTTCGTGAAGCAGGTCAACGGCTACATCACCGAGCAGGAACCCTGGAAGGTCGCCAAGGACGATTCGCCGGAGGGCAAGGCCCGCCTGGCGACGATCCTCTACACGGCCGCGGAGTCCCTCCGCGCCGTGGCGGTCCTGCTGAACCCGGTCATGCCGGACACCTCCCAGAAGCTCTGGGACTCCCTCGGTGCCGAGGCCTCCCTCGGCGCGCTCGCCGAGCAGCGGGTCCAGGACGCGGCCGACTGGGGCCGGCTGCCCGCCGGTGCGACGGTCACCAAGGGCGCGGTGCTCTTCCCGCGTCTCGAGGAGAAGCCGACCGCGTAACACGCCGGCTACAGCAGGGGCCCGGGGAAGGCGAGACCTTCTCCCGGGCCCCTGCTTTTGCGAAGATCGGATTCGTGCGGCCGTACGGTCGCCGTAGCTCACGTGGGGGGTTCAACCATGGCACTGTTCGGCAACGCGCACAGCATCGACCCGGCCCAGGCGCAGCAGGAGTACGCGCGTCTGCTCGGTCACGGCGAGCAGGTCCACGCCGCGTACCTGCTGATCCGCGACACCATCCTGTTCACCGACCGGCGCCTGATCCTGGTCGACAAGCAGGGCATCACCGGCAAGAAGACCGAGTACCACTCGATCCCGTACCGCAGCATCACCCACTTCGCGGTGGAGACGGCCGGCACCTTCGACCTCGACGCCGAGCTGAAGATCTGGCTCTCCGGCAGCGCGGCCCCGATCCAGAAGACCTTCACCAAGGGCGTCGACATCTACGAGGTCCAGGCGATCCTGACCCAGTTCGTGGCGCGCTGACCAGGACACGGGCCGGAGCAAGCGTTTCTCCCTCACTGGAACGGGTGAACACCTCGGCATATGCCAGCCGGTCATGCCGTGAGTCCGCTTGATTACTCCTCATGGTCACATCGACACACGAGGCCTCCCACCGGCTGTTCCAGGAGCATCCGGAGGCCCTCGCACCCGTCTTCGAGGCACTGGGGCTTCCGCCACCCTCGAAACAGGACTTCGACGAGCTCTCCCCCGACGCCACCGAGATCCGGCCCATGGAACGCCGCGTGGACTCGGTGTTCAGGTACGCACCCGACATGGGGGAGAACTTCCTGCTGGCCGTCGAGTCACAGACCAAGAAAGACCCCGACAAAGCAAGAAGCTGGGCGTACTACGTCGCGTACCTGTGTGCGAAGCACGACCTGCCGGTCGTCCTGGTGGCGGTGTGCCGGGACCGTGCCACGGCAAAGTGGGCCGTGGGCCCCTTCGAATGCGCCGTGGCCTCCTGGCCGACCCAGACCACCCGGCCGATCGTCCTGGGACCCCAGACCGTCCCCGCGGTGACCGACGAGGCGACCGTGGCCCGGCGCCCCGCCCTGGCGGTGCTCTCCGCAATCGTCCACAGCGAGAACCGCCGCGCACCCGACATACTGGAAGTCATTGCCCGCGGGCTGTTGTCCTTCGAACCGGACATCACGAAGTACTGGTTCGAGATGGTGGAAATCGGTCTGGAATCCACTCCGACCAGGGAGAACTGGAGAAAGCTGATGCAGGACGTCGTCACCCACTCCCCGCGGCACCGGACGCTGTTCGAGGAGAAGTATCTCGAGGGAAAGGCCGAAGGCAAGGCCGAAGGCGAGGCCCGCGGTGAGGCCAAGGGCGTGCTGCGGGTGCTGGAGGTGCGAGGCTTCGTGATCACCGACGCCGTACGCGAGCGCATCACCACGTGCACCGACCTCGCCCTCCTCAACGACTGGCTCGACCGCGCCGGGACGGTGGAGCGGGCGGAGGATCTGTTCGCCCCGGGCACGGGTCCGGCGGAACTCTCGGAAGAAGCTCCGTGAACCGAGAACCATCGGACCGCCGACCACGACAAAGGGGCCCGGAAACCGATCACATCGGTTCCCGGGCCCCTCGCGTGCGGACGCTTACTCCGGCTGCGGCTTGCGCACCGTCAGGTGCAGTTCCCTCAGCCGGGTCTCGTCCAGCTCGGTCGGCGCGCCCATCATCAGGTCCTGCGCGTTGCCGTTGAGCGGGAAGGCGATCGTCTCGCGGATGTTGGGCTCGTCGGCCAGCAGCATCACGATGCGGTCGACGCCGGGGGCGATGCCGCCGTGCGGCGGGGCGCCGAAACGGAAGGCGCGCAGCATGCCGGCGAACTCGCGCTCGACGGTCTCGGCGTCGTAGCCGGCGATCTCGAAGGCCTTGAGCATGATGTCCGGCTCGTGGTTCCGGATCGCGCCGGAGGACAGCTCCACACCGTTGCAGACGATGTCGTACTGCCAGGCCAGGATGTCCAGCGGGTCCTGGTTCTCCAGGGCCTCCATGCCGCCCTGCGGCATCGAGAAGGGGTTGTGGGAGAAGTCGATCTTCCCCGTGTCCTCGTCCTTCTCATACATCGGGAAGTCGACGATCCAGCAGAACCGGAAGACGTTCTCCTCGAAGTGCCCGGCGCGCCGGGCGGCCTCGACCCGCACCGCGCCCATGATCTTCGAGACCTCGTCGAACTCACCCGCGCCGAAGAAGACCGCGTGGCCGGGGGCCAGCGAGAGGCGCTTGGTCAGCTCCGCGACGTTCTCCTCGGTGAGGAACTTCGCGATCGGCCCGGTCAGCGAGCCGTCCTCACCGACGCGGACCCAGGCCAGGCCCTTGGCGCCCTGCGAGACGGCGTAGTCACCGAGCTGGTCGAAGAACTTCCGGGGCTGGGACGAGACGTCCGGGACGGGCAGCGCGCGCACGTGCTTGCCGGCGAAGGCCTTGAACTCCGAGCCCTCGAAGATGTCGGTGATGTCGACGAGCTCCAGCTTGGCCCGCAGGTCCGGCTTGTCGGAGCCGTACTTCAGCATCGCCTCGCGGAACGGGATGCGCGGGAAGGGCGAGGTCACGTGGCGGCCGTTGCCGAACTCCTCGAACAGCTCGGTCATCAGCTGCTCGATCGGGCGGAAGACGTCCTCCTGCTCGACGAAGCTCATCTCGACGTCGAGCTGGTAGAACTCGCCCGGCGAGCGGTCGGCGCGGGCGTCCTCGTCGCGGAAACAGGGCGCGATCTGGAAGTACCGGTCGAAGCCGGAGATCATCAGCAGCTGCTTGAACTGCTGCGGCGCCTGCGGGAGGGCGTAGAACCGGCCCGCGTGCAGGCGGGAGGGCACGACGAAGTCGCGGGCGCCCTCCGGGGAGGTGGCCGTGAGGATGGGCGTCGCCATCTCGTTGAAGCCGAGGGCCACCATCTTGCTGCGGATCGAGGAGATGACCGCCGTGCGCAGCATGATGTTGCGGTGCATGCGCTCGCGGCGCAGGTCCAGGAAGCGGTACTCCAGGCGCCGCTCCTCGTTGACCCCGTCCTCGGTGTTGATGGTGAAGGGCAGCGGCTGGGCGGCGCCGAGCAGCTCGACCTCGCCCACCTCGACCTCGACCTCACCGGTGGGCAGGTCGGGGTTGATGTTCTCGGCGCCCCGGGAGACGACCCGGCCGTCGACACGGACCGTCGACTCCTTGGTCAGCTTGTCCAGCGCCTCGTAGGCCTCGGTGCCCGGACGGGCGACGAGCTGCGTGATGCCGTAGTGATCGCGCAGATCGATGAAGAGGATGCCGCCCAGGTCGCGCCGATTGTGCAGCCAGCCACTCAGCCGGACGTCGGTGCCGACGTCAGAGGAGCGGAGCTCGCCGCAGGTGTGGGACCTGTACCGATGCATCGTCGTTCATCCAGCCTTCGCGGATCGGGGATGGCGTTTCGCGTTTCACGTGAAACAACCCCAGCGTACCGGGCACCCACAGCTGCATCCTCCCCATTGACGGGCGGGCGGCGCGAGGGCGAGCGGTGGCAGCGTGCGATCACCTCTTCCTACAGTGGAGAAATGCGCACCGATGAGCCCCTGCCGGAGGTGGGGGACATCCTTGCCGCTCTCGCGACCGGCTTGTGGCACTGGGACACCGCCACCGGAGAGGTCGCGGTCGATGCGGAGGCCGCCCGCCTGCTCGGGCTGCCCGCACGGGAGGCGAACCTCACCGAGGCGCAGGTCCGGTCCCGGCTGCATCCGGTGGACTGGAACGAGATCGCCGGGGTGGTCCGGCTCGCCGCCGCCGAGGGCACGCTCGCCGAGGTGCGGATCCGGGTCATGGACGAGCGGGGTCACATCGTCCGGGTCGTGCGCAGCCGTTCCAAGCCGTCGTTCGACCCCGTGCACAAGACGTACGAGCTGGTCGGCACCCTCCAGGAGGTCACCGACCCGTCGCCCGGTACGCCGGCCGGGCGCAGCACGGTCACCGGCGACTGGCGCCGCTCGCGGGAGGCGTTCCTGCTGGACGCGGGCCGGGCACTGGCCGAGGCGCGGTCCACCGAGGAGGTGATGCGGGTCGCGGCGGGGCTGTCGATGCCGGGGTTCTCCCCGGACGCACTCGCGGTGTTCGGGGTCTCGGGCGACCGCCTGACGGTCGTCGGCCATCGCGGGCAGCCGCAGAACGAGGCGAACCCGTTCGTGGACATGCCCCTGGACGCCGACTATCCGGCCGCCGAGGTGATCCGCACGGGCCGTGCCGTCTACCTCTCCTCCCCCGAGGAGTACCGGTCCCGCTTTCCCACGACCTGGCCGCTCGCCGAACGCTTCCATCGCCGTTCCTGGGCCTTCCTGCCGCTGATCGCCGGGGGTCGCACCATGGGCACGTGGCTCGCGGCCTTCACCCACCCGGTCGCCTTCACCCCGGACGAGCGGTCCGTGCTGACCACGGTGGCGCGGATGCTGGCCCAGGCCCTGTCCCGGGCGGGCGCCGCCGAGACCCAACGGGAGCTGACCGACGGGCTCCAGCGCTCCATGCTGCCCGTGCTCGGCCCGGAGATACCCGGCATGGGCATCGCCGCCCGCTACGTACCCACCGGCGGCGGCCTCCAGGTGGGCGGCGACTGGTACGACATGATCCCGCTGCCCGGGGGCCGCTTCGCCCTGGTCATCGGCGACGTCCAGGGTCACGACGTACGGGCGGCCGGGCTGATGGGCCAGCTGCGCATCGCCTTGCGCGCGTACGCGGCGGAGGGCCACCGCCCCGACGCGGTGCTCGCCCGCGCCTCCCACTTCTTCCACAGCCTCAGCCAGTCCGACGACGACCCCGGTGACCTTCGCTTCGCGACCTGCTACTACGCCGAGGTCGATCCAACGACCGGCACCGTGGAGAGCGCCCGCGCCGGACATCTGGACCCGGTCGTGCGCATGGCGGACGGGACCGCGCTGATCCTCGCCACGGCGGGCGGACTGCCCCTCGGCATCGACCCGGACACCGACTACCCGACCACGCGGTTCGCGCTGGAGCGCGGGGACACCCTGATGCTGTGCACGGACGGTCTGGTCGAGACCGGCGGCCACGACCTGCAGACCGGCTGGCACCGCCTCCGCGTGGTCCTGGAGGAGCACGCGGGCGGCCTGGAGGAGCTGGCCGACGCGCTGGTCCAGGCCGTGCACGGGCCCTCCTCGCACTACACCGTCGGCCCGCTGGCCGACCGGCGGGAGGACGACATCGCGCTGTTGCTGCTGTGCCGGCAGAGCGAGGAGTGCGGCTGCGGCGAGAGCACGGTGGCCCAGCCCCCGGTGCGCCGCACGATGCTGACGGTCGCGCAGTGCGAGCCCGCGCGGATCGCAGCCGCCCGCAGGCATCTGCGTGACCTGCTGCACGACTGGCCCAGCGAGGAACAGCAGGACGCGGCGGTGCTCCTGCTCTCCGAGATGCTGACGAACGTCCTGGTGCACACGGACACCGATGCCCTGCTGGTCGCCGAGGTCAGCGGGGAGCCGGGCGAGCGACGGATCCGGGTGGAGGTCACCGACAACGGCGACGACCTTCCGCACCGGCGCCGACCGGGGGAGATGGCGTCCTCCGGTCGCGGCCTGATGCTGATCGAGCTGCTGGCGGACGCGTGGGGCGTCGCCCCGCGTGGTGAGGGCAAGAGCATCTGGTACGAACTCTACGAGTACCCGGATCCCGGGGACGGCCCCGCGGACGGCGGCCGTCCGGGCGGCCCGGTGGACGGCTCACCGGCCGCGTAGCGCCCCTGGAGCTCGTGCACGATCCCGAACGCGGCGGCGGTGAGCGGAACGGCGAGCAGCATCCCCAGGATGCCCGCCACCGAAGCCCCCGCGGTGAGCGCCAGCAGCACGACCGCCGGATGCATCTGCACGGTCCGGCTCTGGACCATCGGCTGGAGCACGTGCCCCTCCAGCACCTGCACGGCCAGGACGACCCCGAGGGCCCACAGCGCGATGACGAACCCGCGGTCGGCGAGCGCGACCAGCACCGCGACGGCTCCGGAGATGAAGGCGCCGAGGTAGGGGATGTACGCGCCGACGAAGACCAGCGCGCCGAGCCCGACCGCGCCGGGGACGCGCAGGACGAGCAGACCGACGGTGATGCAGACCGCGTCGATGAGGGCGATGAGGGTGGTGCCCCGCATGAAGCCCTCGACGGCCTTGAAGGCCCGCCGGGCCATCGCCTCCACCATGTCGGCGCCGCCGGGCGGGGCGATCGCGCGCACCGTGCCGACGGCCCGGTCGGAGTCGCGCAGGAAGAAGAAGACGAGCAGCAGGGCGAGCACGGCCATGGCCAGCATCTCGCCGACCACACTCACCCCGGCGATCACCCCGGAGGCGGCCGTCCCGCCGAACTTGCCGAGCAGCTCGCGCGCGTTCGAGGCGACGTCGTCCAGCGAGGTACCGGCCGCCCCGAAGTGGTCGGCGACCCCCTGTGCCGCGTCCCGGAGCGAGGCGATGATCTGGTCGCCGGTGTCGATGAGCGCGGCGACCACGATGTACACGGCCCCGCCCACCACGGCCACGACGGCGACACAGGTGAGCCCGGCGGCCAGCGACCGCTGCACACGGGCCCGCACCAGCCGCCGGAACAGCGGCCTGAGCAGGGCGGTGCCGAGCAGCGCGAGCAGCGCCGGCGTGACCGCGGTGCGGAACTCGACGCAGAGCCGGATCGCGACATAGACGACCCCGCTGGCGAGCAGGATGACGGCACACCAGGCGGCGAAACGGCGGACCGGGCCGGGAAGCAGCTGCACGGTCCCAGCCGATCACGCCCCGGGCGGGCTGTCCTGCGCGCACAGCCCACCCGGGTGACACGGCGTCAGCGTGACGCGGCGTCAGGCGGCACCGCCCTCAGGCGTCCGGCCCCGCCGACGACATGCCGTGCACCGCAGGGACGGTGCCGAGCCGGCCCTTCTGGAAGTCCTCGAAGGCCTGCTGGAGCTCGTCGCGGGTGTTCATCACGAACGGGCCGTAGTGGGCCATCGGCTCGCGGATGGGCTGCCCGCCGAGCAGGACGACCTCCAGGTCGGGGGTGTGCGAGTCCTGCTTCTCGTCCGCGCGCACGGTCAGCGAGCCACCGGCGCCGAAGACCGCCGTCTGGCCCAGGTGGACCGGACGGCGCTCGGCACCGACCGAGCCCTTGCCCGCCAGCACGTACGCCAGGCCGTTGAAATCCTCGCGCCAGGGCAGGGTGACCTCCGCGCCCGGCGCGAGCGTCGCGTGGACCATCGTGATCGGCGTGTGCGTGATGCCGGGACCCTCGTGGCCGTCCAGCTCACCGGCGATGACGCGCAGCAGCGCGCCGCCGTCGGGGGAGGTGAGCAGCTGGACGGAGCGGCTGCGGATGTCCTGGTAGCGCGGGGCCATCATCTTGTCCTTGGCCGGGAGGTTCACCCACAGCTGGAGCCCGTGGAAGAGGCCGCCGGACATGACCAGCTGCTCCGGCGGCGCCTCGATGTGCAGCAGACCGGAGCCCGCCGTCATCCACTGGGTGTCGCCGTTGGTGATCGTGCCGCCACCCCCGTTGGAGTCCTGGTGGTCGAAGATCCCGTCGATGATGTACGTGACGGTCTCGAAGCCGCGGTGCGGGTGCCAGGGCGTCCCCTTCGGCTCCCCTGGCTGGTACTCCACCTCGCCCATCTGGTCCATCATGATGAACGGGTCGAGGTAGCGGTAGTTGATCCCGGCGAACGCGCGGCGAACCGGGAAGCCCTCGCCCTCGAAACCGCTGGGTGCGGTCGTGACGGTGAGCACGGGACGTGCGACGGCGTCGGCGGGTGCGGATACGCGGGGCAGCGTCAACGGGTTCTCGACGGTCACTGCAGGCATGTCGGTACCTCCTCGGGTACGCCCACTTTAGTTGAGCGTTGAACTTCTTGCCACCTCAAACGAAAAGGGTCCGGAGGGCATTCCCTCCGGACCCGAGGCGACGACAACCGGTCGGCCACCCGTGAAGCGACGACGTCTGGCCGTACGCCTAGCCGTACATGCGACGCATCGCGAAATCGACCATCTGTTCGACAGCCTTCGCGTCGAACACCATTCGGTGATCACCTTCCATGTCCAGCACGAAGCCGTAGCCGGTCGGCAGGAGGTCGATCACCTCCGCGCCGGTGATCACGAAGTACTTGGACTCCTTGCCCGCGTACCGGCGCAGTTCCTTGAGGGAGGTGAACATCGGGATCACCGGCTGCTGGGTGTTGTGCAGGGCGAGGAAGCCGGGGTTGTCGCCACGGGGGCAGTAGACCTTCGAGGTCGCGAAGATCTGCTGGAAGTCCTCGGCGGACATCTGCCCGGAGGTGAAGGCGCGCACCGCGTCCGCGAGCGAGGGCGGGGACGGCTCGGGGTACAGCGGCGGCTGCTGCTGCCCGTAGCCGCCCTGCATCTGCTGCTGCGGCGGGACGTAGCCCTGCTGTGCCCCTACGTTCTGGTCGTAGCCGTACATGCCGCAAAGACTACTGACCCCTCACGAGGGGTGGGTCACAGATGTCCCGATCGGGGTTGCTTCTTATTACCGACGGGTAGCATCATCGTAGCTACTTGTTGGTACGTGAACTAGCGCGAGGAGTCAGTGCCTCGCCGATCTCTCTCTACGGAGCCGTCGCCATGGGGCACTACAAGCCGAATCTCCGGGACATCGAGTTCAACCTCTTCGAGGTGCTCGGCCGTGACAAGGTGTACGGCACGGGCCCGTTCGCGGAGATGGACACCGACACCGCCAAGAGCGTCCTGGAAGAGCTGACCCGCCTCTCCGAGAACGAGCTGGCCGAGTCCTTCACCGACGCCGACCGCAACCCGCCGGTCTTCGACCCGGAGACCAGCACCGCACCGGTCCCCGCGTCCTTCAAGAAGAGCTACCAGGCCTTCATGGACTCCGAGTACTGGCGCCTCGGCCTGCCCGAGGAGATCGGCGGCACCACCTCGCCCCGCTCCCTGATCTGGGCCTACGCGGAGCTGATCCTCGGCGCCAACCCGGCCGTGTGGATGTACTCCTCGGGCCCGGCGTTCGCCGGCATCCTCTTCGAGGAGGGCAACGAGGTCCAGAAGCACATCGCGAAGATCGCCGTCGAGAAGCAGTGGGGCTCCACCATGGTCCTCACCGAGCCGGACGCCGGCTCGGACGTCGGCGCCGGCCGCACCAAGGCGGTCCAGCAGGAGGACGGCTCCTGGCACATCGAGGGCGTCAAGCGCTTCATCACGTCCGGCGAGCACGACATGTCGGAGAACATCCTCCACTACGTCCTCGCCCGCCCCGAGGGCGCCGGCCCCGGCACCAAGGGCCTGTCCCTCTTCCTCGTCCCGAAGTACGAGTTCGACTTCGAGACCGGCGAGCTGGGCGAGCGCAACGGCGTCTACGCCACCAACGTCGAGCACAAGATGGGCCTGAAGGCCTCCAACACCTGCGAGATGACCTTCGGCGACCGCCACCCCGCCAAGGGCTGGCTGATCGGCGACAAGCACGACGGCATCCGCCAGATGTTCCGCATCATCGAGTTCGCCCGCATGATGGTCGGCACGAAGGCGATCTCCACCCTCTCCACGGGCTACCTCAACGCCCTGGAGTACGCCAAGGAGCGCGTCCAGGGCCCCGACCTGGCCAACTTCATGGACAAGACGGCCCCCAAGGTCACCATCACGCACCATCCGGACGTGCGCCGCTCCCTGATGACGCAGAAGGCGTACGCCGAGGGCATGCGCGCGCTGGTGATGTACACGGCCTCCGTCCAGGACGAGATCCAGGTCAAGGAGGCGAACGGCGAGGACGCCGCCACCGAGCACGCCCTCAACGACCTCCTCCTGCCGATCGTCAAGGGCTACGGCTCGGAGAAGGCCTACGAGCAGCTCGCCCAGTCGCTCCAGACCTTCGGCGGCTCCGGGTTCCTCCAGGAGTACCCGATCGAGCAGTACATCCGCGACGCCAAGATCGACACCCTGTACGAGGGCACCACGGCGATCCAGGGCCAGGACTACTTCTTCCGGAAGATCGTACGCAACCAGGGCGCCGCGCTGAACTCGCTCGCCGAGGACATCAAGAAGTTCCTGGCGCTCGGCACCGGCGGCGAGGAGCTGTCCGGCGCCCGCGAGCACCTCGCCAAGGCCGCCGTCGAGCTGGAGGCCATCGTCGGCGTCATGCTCACCGACCTCGCCGCCACCGAGCAGGACGTCAAGAACATCTACAAGGTGGGCCTGAACACCACCCGCCTGCTGCTCGCCTCCGGCGACGTCATCGTCGGCTACCTGCTCCTCAAGGGCGCCGCGATCGCCGCCGAGAAGCTGCCGACCGCGTCCGCCAAGGACAAGCCGTTCTACACCGGCAAGATCGCCGCCGCGAAGTTCTTCGCCGCCAACGTCCTGCCGGGCGTCACCCTGGCCCGCAAGGTCGCCCAGGGCGTCGAGCTGGACCTGATGGAGCTGGACGAGGCGGCGTTCTAGTCCGGTCTCCACACTCCCCACACACCCTCACGAGGGCCCGCTCCCGGCAGACGGGAAGCGGGCCCTCGCACGTCGTTAAGGTGAACTCATGAGCGCACCCCTCCGCTTCGACCGCGGCCACACCGACGACCTGATGACCTTCCTGGCGGCGAGCCCGACGCCGTACCACGCCGTGGCGAACGCCGCCGAGCGGCTGGAGAAGGCGGGCTTCCGGCAGGTCTCGGAGACGGACGCCTGGGAGGGGACGAGCGGCGGCAAGTACGTGCTGCGCGGCGGCGCGATCGTGGCCTGGTACGTCCCCGAGGGCGCCGATCCGCACACCCCCTTCCGCATCGTCGGCGCCCACACCGACTCCCCCAACCTGCGGGTGAAGCCGCGCCCCGACACCGGGGCGCACGGCTGGCGCCAGGTCGCCGTGGAGATCTACGGCGGCCCGCTGATGAACTCCTGGCTGGACCGCGACCTGGGCCTGGCCGGCCGCCTCTCGCTGCGCGACGGCTCGACCCGCCTGGTGAACGTCGACCGCCCGCTGCTCCGCGTCCCGCAGCTCGCCATCCACATGGACCGCAACGTGTCCGCGGAGGGCCTCAAGCTCGACAAGCAGCGCCACCTCCAGCCCGTCTGGGGCCTGGCGGACACCGTGCGCGACGGCGACCTGATCGCCTTCCTGGAGGAGGAGGCGGGTCTCGGCCGCGGCGAGGTCACCGGCTGGGACCTGATGACCCACTCCGTGGAGCCCCCGGCGTACCTGGGCCGCGACAAGGAACTCGTGGCCGGCCCGCGCATGGACAACCTCCTGTCCGTGCACGCCGGCGTGGCCGCCCTGGCCGCGGTCGCGACCTCCGGCGCGGACCTTCCGTACCTCCCCGTCCTGGCCGCCTTCGACCACGAGGAGACCGGCTCCCAGTCGGACACGGGCGCCGACGGCCCGCTCCTCGGCAGCGTGCTGGAACGCTCGGTGTTCGCGCGCGGCGGCTCGTACGAGGACCGGGCCAGGGCGTTCGCCGGCACGGTGTGCCTGTCGTCGGACACGGGCCACGCCGTCCACCCCAACTACGCCGAGCGGCACGACCCGACGCACCACCCGCGCGTCAACGGCGGACCGCTCCTCAAGGTCAACGTCAACAACCGCTACGCCACGGACGGTTCGGGGCGGGCGGTGTTCGCCGCCGCCTGCGAGAAGGCGAACGTCCCCTTCCAGACCTTCGTCTCCAACAACTCCATGCCCTGCGGCACCACCATCGGCCCCATCACCGCGGCCCGGCACGGCATCAGCACCGTCGACATCGGCGCGGCCATCCTGTCGATGCACAGCGCCCGGGAGTTGTGCGGCGCCGACGACCCGCACCTGCTGGCGAACGCGCTGGTGGCGTTCCTGGGGGGTTAGAACGACCCGCCGCAGCATGGGGGTTGACACCCGGGGTACCCGCACGGAACCGGATCGGCCGGAAACCCGGAACCGACCGGCTCTGACAGGGAGGCAACACTCATGGGCCTCGGCGGGTGCATCATCCTCATCGCCGTGGGAGCCATCCTCACGTTCGCCACCGACTGGGACATGCAGGGCGTCAACCTCGACCTGGTCGGTGTCATCTTCATGATCGTCGGCCTGATCGGTGTCGCGACCTTCAGCAGCATCGCCCGGCGCCGGCGCGTCGTGATGCCGCCGACCACCCCGGTCGTCGAGGAACGGCCCCACCACCACACGCGGGACGGGTACAGCGACGGCTACGGCGCCTGACGGCTGAACCCGCCTGCTGTCAGGTGGGTTCAGCCGTTTCCCATACAACTCGCCTACTAACTCAGTAATCTACTGAGTTATGGACTTCACAATTATCAAGCACGCCGTCGAAGTCGACCACGGCATCAAGCGGCTGTCCATGCGCTTCATCAAAAAGCACGCCGCGCCGGAACGTGCCCGACTGAGCACGGAGTTGTGTGCGGAGATCGGCGAGGAGTTCGAGCGCATCGGGCTCACCACTCTGCCGCGGACGCTCCCGACGTCCGAGAACGAGTTCGTCTGGGTCATACAGCGCGACAGCGCCCTCGGCGAGGTCGCCGCCGTCGCGGCGGCGCTGGCCGACCTGGAGAAGCTGAAGATGAACCCATTGCCTCAGGTCTTCACCAACTACCCCCTTGCCCAGCGGTACTTGACCTAGATCGCCTACGGCATCCGGCGTACCTGAATTGGCAGGCACCCCCTGGGCTAAAAGTGGTGCGGTGGGCCATGGCGCGTGCGTAGCGTTGATCCCAACAGAGGGCGACCGTCTCAGGACTGACAGTCGCCACCTCGGCATCAACGGCAACCGCACCGTCCAGGAGCCCCCATGAGCAGCGCCGAAGAGATACCCGCCCCACACGATGACCCCCTCTTCGTCATCGGCGCCTCGGGGCGATTGCCGGTTCGCGCGATCAGCGCACTGGAACTGAGACGCACGGAGGTCCAGGGACATCTGCACAAGTGGCGAGCCCTGCTTGGCGATCGGCTGCACACCACCAAAAAGGGGCTGTTACCACACCCCAGCAGACTCGTCAAGGGTGAATATGACGCTCGCATGGCGACCACCAGTGCGGCGACCGCACGCGCCCTGGGCCACCGGTGCGGCAGACGGCTGGCCGAGTCGCTCGCCGAGTCCCCCAGACTGCACGTCTCCCGCCTGACCAAGCGGCACGCTCGGCAGGCCGAACGGGACATTCTCGAGTGGCTGTGCACGCTCCTTGACGGACGGCCCTCCGGCCTCGCCCTCATCCACACCAGCCGCGGAGTTCTCTGGTACCGCCTCACCGCGGAGGGTCCGGACCTCGAACCCCTTGCACCGGACTCTGCCGTCCGGCAGGCCCTTTCCGCCAGTCCGGCCGAGATCGAGCTGCTCCTGACCCCCGCAAAACTCGCTGCCTACGCTGCTTACCAGCACTGGTGCTACCCGGACCCTCACTGCAGGCCCGCCTGGCTCCCGTCGGAGCTGCCTTGGGCAGACAAGTACCTCACCCTCGACATCACCGCATAACGCTCCGCCCGGGCGGCGAGTTCACCGACTCGCCGCCCTTCAGGCGTTTCGCTCCAGACCACCTCAGGAGGCTCACACCCATGACCACCGGCACACCCGCCGCCCTTTCCCTCGACGTCGAGTGGGGGAAGGACTCCCTCCGGGTCACCAACATCTCGGCCCAGCTGCCCCCGGATCCCACGGACAGCCAGATCGCCACAGTCGTGGAAGCGGGCCGGGCCAACCCGAGCACCTGGCTGCCGGACCCGTCCTGGGAGGCCATCGCGCGGGCCACACCTCGCCCCGAACCACTGGCGGTTCAGCTTCACCCGACTGCGGACGACCCTTCGGGTCTCCTGATGGTCGAGAACGTCGAAGGCGCGACCCTGCGTTCCGTCGTCACCCGGATCCTGCTGAGCGAGCTGTTCCCGGGCCCTCAGCCGCGTACGGGCATGGAAGTGTCCGAGGTGGCCGACCCACACGTACTCGGTATCACGCACGAGGGCCGTCCCGCCGCGCTCGTGGAGTACCGCTACGAGAACCTCGCTCACCTGCGCAACCACGTGTGGCAGACCATCTACGCGACCCTCTCGCTCAACAGCTATGCCACCTCCATCCTCACGCGTTCCGTCACCAGGAACCTGATCACCCACCCCGTGAGGATCGGCTTCGAGGACGGCACCGAGCCGCTCCACGTGCTCGTCGTCCGCGACGGCATCACCCGGCTCGCCAGCGCCTGGGCGGTCCAGGCCGGTCACGGCGCCGACCCCGCGGAGGTCGCCGAACTGGCGACGGACGCACTGCTCGGCAGGGCCACCGCGATGACGGCCGCGGGTCCCGGTCTCGGGCCTCGGCTGGCAGCCGCCCGGGCGCGGTGGCGGCAGGGGCTGCGTGAGGAGTTCGACCAGGAGATGAAGGGCGCGGCACCGGGACTCCGAGCCGCCCAGATCGCCCAGTCCTATGTCGTCCCGGCCCAGATCGCCATCGGCGTCGAGAGCCACGACGGCCGGGTGCTGTCCGCCGAGGACGTCTTCGACGACGCCATCCGGTCCGTACTGGCCTCCGTGCACGTCGAGTTCAAGCAGTGGGACGCAGCCGCCCAGAACGTGGAGGTCATCACCCGAGCCCTGAAGCGGATCATCCAGCAGGGCGATCCGCGCTGGAACACGGCCGAACTCCAGGCGGTGTACGGCCTCGCCGTCGGCCGGATCCCCGTGGCCGACCTTCCGCAGGTCTTCGGAGGCAACCCGGCTCCGCCCGGCACCGCGCTGTGGCGCGCCGTCTACCTGGTCAGCGCCATGACCCAGCCGGACCTCCTGGAGCTGCTCAAGGACCAGGCCAAGGCCATCAAGGGCGGCAAGCGGATGAGCATGAAGGGGTTCGGCGAGTTGCTGGGCCCGATCATCGACCTGCCCTGGCGTGCGCAGAAGAAGCTCGTGACCAAGCAGGCCCGCAACGCGTGGAACAACGGCGGTGTGCTGTCCAACGACGTCGCCAGGGACTGGACACCAGTGCCCACCGACGACTTCACGACGCTGATCGAACCGGCGATGGAGGGCGACTATGACGCCCGCCGCACCCTGGCCGTGGCCGGCGGGGTGGCACTGATCGCCGACAAGCTTCTGACCAGGAACGTCGGCTCCTCCCTCGGCGTAAAGCGGGAGAAGGGCGGGGTGCCTTTCCGGTCCGACGTCAACAAGGTCGTCGAGGGACTTTCCCGCCAGACGAACGAACTCGGGCTGTGGACGCTCGCGCTGGCCGCCAACAGCTTCCGCAGCGACGACCTGCCGCAGAACTCCGTGCCGAAGCAGAGCCTCACCGGCAAGGGGACGACCACATCCGACGAGCGGCCCTACGTCTACTTCAAGGTGGACCTCGCCGCCGAGGACCGCATCGCCCGGGACGCCGCGGGCGTGCCCGTGCCGCTGTACGAGTGGGATGTCGTGGCGGCCTCGGACCCGGGCCGGGCGACACCGCTCGTGGTGCCGTCGTCGCCCGCCTCCCCGGCGTCGGCCCACGTGCCGCCGCCGACCGCGGTGGGCGGCGAGCCGGAGCCGGCTGAGGGGGACGAGCCCACCGACGCCGCGCCCGGCGCCCCGGCCCCCGGGGCGGACCCCGTGACCGCCCTGTTCCATTACGGCGTCGTACCCGACCCCCGGAGCCAGGACCCATCGGTTCCGCCCAGCCGGCGTGCCGCCGCTCATCGCAAGGCCCTCCACCTCGGCGTACTGGGGGCCAGGGACGCCCTTGACCATCTGCACGTCCTGGACCCCGAGGTCGGGGGGCACACCCCGATCGTCCCTGTGGAACAGCTTGACGAGTTGCACGACCTCCTGGTCGGCATCCTGACGGACGTGGAGAACCTTCGGCGCAGGACCGGGGCTGACCATGCGGACCATGCACCGGAGGACGGTGACCCGGAGCCGGAGGAAGTCCTGGAACTCGCCCAGGACGGATGACTCTCGGCCTTCTCCGGGGGCGGTCTCGTCCATCCCGGCCAGGACGAGCGGAAGGCGGTCCGCCCCGCCCTCGGTGAGGCCGAGGCGGGGAAGGATGAGCGCCCCGGCTAGCGTCGCGGTGTCTCCAGCCCCAGCACCCGGTCCTTCAGGGCCGGGAACTGCTCGCGGGTCCGTGCCACCTTCGCCGGGTCGAACTCCACCGTGAGGACCTCCTCGTCCGCGCCGGCCTCCGCCAGCACCTCCCCCCAGGGATCGACCACGATCGAGTGACCGGCCTGCGGAACTCCGGCGTGCGTCCCGGCCGTTCCACACGCGAGGACGAACGCCTGGTTCTCCACCGCACGGGCCTGTGCCAGGAGCGTCCAGTGGGACCGGCGGCGCTCCGGCCAGCCCGCCGGGACGACGAGGGTCTCGGCGCCGGCGTCGACGAGAGAGCGGAAGAGTTCGGGGAAACGGAGGTCGTAGCAGGTCGCCACACCCAGGGTCGTCCCGGGCAGACGGACCGTCACCAGTTCGTGCCCGGCGCCCATCAGCACGGCCTCGCCCTTGTCGAAGCCGAAGCGGTGGATCTTGCGGTAGGCGGCGGCCAGATCGCCGGAGGGGGAGAAGACGAGGGAGGTGTTGTAGAGCTGTCCGTCAGCGGCCCGTTCCGGGATCGATCCCGCGTGCAGCCACACGCCCGCGTCGCCCGCCGCCTTCGCCATCGCCTCGTATGTCGGGCCTTCCAGCGGCTCGGCCCCGTCGCCGAACGCCTCGAAGGCGAACGCGCCCGTGGTCCACAGCTCCGGCAGCACGACGAGATCGGCGCCCGCCTGTTCCCGCACCAGGGACGCCGCTCGCAGGCGGCGCGCTTCGGTCGTTTCGCCCTCATCCACGGCGATTTGGATCAAAGAGGCGCGCACACTACCACCGTCCTGGCATTCGGGCCGTCCACACGGGCCTACGATCGTCACACGAAAGCACTGCCGGGGTGCCGCACAGCAGCGTAACTTAGCGTCCCAAGACGCCCGCCGACCGCAGCCACCTCCCACTGGCACCGCCGTCACAACCCGCCCGTGTACCGACCGCCGAGGGGTCCCGTTCCGTGAGTCTGCATCCCACCCTCCAGCCCTACGCCGACGCCTGGACTCACTCCATCGAGGCGATATCCGAGCTGGTCCAGCCGCTTGTGGAAGCAGAGTGGAACCGCCGCACCCCCTGCCCGGCCTGGTCGGTGCGCGACATCGTCTCCCACGTGATGGGCCTGGACTCCGAGATGCTGGGCGACCCGCGCCCCATCCACACCCTCCCGCGCGACCTGTTCCACGTCACCACCGACCACCAGCGCTACATGGAGATGCAGGTCGACGTCCGCCGCCACCACACGGCGCCGGAGATGACGTCCGAGCTGGAGTACATGATCATCCGGCGCAACCGCCAGCTGCGGAACGAGTCGCGGGACCCCGGCACGAAGGTGCGCGGCCCGCTCGGGACCGAGCTGACCCTGGAGGAGGCCATGCGCCGGCACGCCTTCGACGTGTGGGCGCACGAGCAGGACCTGCGCACGGCCCTCGGCCGCCCCGGCAACCTCGACTCCCCCGGCGCCCATGTCGCCCGTGACGTGCTCCTCGCCGAGCTGCCGGGTGTCGTCGCCGAGCGCGCGGACGCGCCGCGCAGCTCGGCCGTCGTCTTCGACGTCCACGGCCCGGTGGAGTTCCTGCGCACCATCCGCGTCGACATCCAGGGCCGCGGCACCCTGGAAACGGCCCCCGCCCTCGGACCCGCCGCCACCCTCGCCCTCGACTGGGAGACGTACGTCCGCCTGGCCTGCGGCCGCGTGTCCCCGGATGCGGCGGCGGACCGGATCAAGGCGGAGGGTGACCCGGACCTGACAGCGGCGATCCTCCGGAACTTCACGGTGACGCAGTAGCGCCGGGGACCATCAGCCCGTCCTGGGGGCATTCCCTCCGGGGGGAGTGCGAGGATGAGGCCGTTCAGGCCGAAGCGGGGCCCTGGGGGCGGCAGCCCCCAGCACGGCCCGCACCCACGCCGGGTGCTTACACAGGTACGTGCACCGTCTCCACCCGACTGGCGACCAAACGCTCCCGCTCCCTGCGTGCCGCCCGCTTGCGCAACCGCAGAATCTGCGTCACCCCGAGCGCCTGCAGAACGAACACCGACGAGAAGGCCACCCCGTAGTCGTCCCCGGTCGCGTCCAGCAGCACCCCGACCGCGAACAGCGTGGTCATCGACGCGACGAAGCCACCCATGTTCGTGATCCCGGACGCCGTCCCCTGCCGCTCCGGCGGATTCGCCGGCCGCGCGAAGTCGAAGCCGATCATCGACGCCGGCCCGCACGCACCGAGCACCGCGCACAGCACGACCAGCAGCCACATCGGCGCGTGATCGGCCGGATAGGCCAGCGTCGCCGCCCACAGGGTCGCCGTCGCGCCCACGGTGCCGAGCGCCAGCGGCAGCCGCGCCGCGTGGTGCCGGGCGATGATCTGGCCGTAGACCAGGCCGACCGTCATGTTGGACAGCACGACCAGGGTGAGCAGTCCGCCGGCCGTGCCCCGGGTCAGCCCCTGCGCCTCCACCAGGAACGGCATACCCCACAGCAGCAGGAACACCATCGCCGGGAACTGGGTGGTGAAGTGCACCCACAGTCCGAGCCGCGTCCCGGGCTCCCGCCAGGAGGTGGCGATCTGCCGCCGTACGTACGCGGCTCCCTGGTGCGGCAGCGGCTCCGGTTCGTGCCCCTCGGGGTGGTCCTTGAGGAACAGCAGCAGCAGGACGAAGACGACCACACCCGCCAGCGCGCTGCCCGCGAACGCCGCCGTCCAGCCGATGCCGTGCAGCAACCGGGCCAGGACCAGGGTGGAGACCAGGTTGCCCGCCATGCCGACCAGTCCGGCGAGCTGGGCGACCATCGGCCCGCGCCGGGCCGGGAACCAGCGGGTGCCGAGCCGCAGCACGCTGATGAACGTCATCGCGTCACCGCAGCCGAGCAGCGCCCGCGAGGCGAGCGCCGTGCCGTACGACGGCGAGAAGGCGAAGCCGAGTTGCCCCACCGTGAACAGGACGACGCCGATCCCCAGCACCTTCTTCGTGCCGAGCCGGTCGACCAGCAGGCCGACGGGTATCTGCATGCCGGCGTAGACCAGCAGCTGGAGGATGGAGAACGTGGACAGGGCCGAGGCGCCCACATGGAAGCGGTCGGCGGCGTCGAGGCCGGCCACCCCCAGGGACGTACGGAAGATGACGGCGACGAAGTAGACGGCGACGCCGATGCCCCAGACGGCGACCGCGCGCCGGCCGCCCGGCGGATCACCGGGCAGGGTGTTCTTTCCCGGCGTGGCCGGACTCATCGGACCTCCCCCCGGGCCAGGTGCGAGAACCAGCCCACGTGCCGGTGGACCACGCCGACGGCCGCCTCCGCGTCCCCGGCACGCAGCGCGTCCAGGATCTCCTCGTGCTCGGCGAGGGTCTTGGCGATCCGGTCGGGGTGGGAGTGCATGACGGCGACGCCCATACGGAGCTGGCGGTCGCGGAGCTGGTCGTAGAGGCGGGAGAGGATCTCGTTGCCGCCACTGCGGACGATCTCGGCGTGGAAGCAGCGGTCGGTGACGGAGGCGGCGGCGAAGTCGCCGGCGGCGGCCTGCTCCTTCTGCCGGGCGAGCAGCTCCGTGAGCCGCTCCACGAGGACGGGCGGGGCGGGTACGGCCTTGCGCGCCGCGTGCTCCTCGACCAGCAGCCGGGTCTCCACCACGTCCGCGATCTCCTGCGCGGAGACGGGCAGGACCAGGGCGCCCTTCTTCGGGTAGAGCCGGATCAGTCCTTCGACCTCCAGCCGGAGCAGCGCCTCGCGCACCGGTGTGCGCGACACGCCCACGGCCTCGGCGAGCTCTCCCTCGGTGAGCAGGGTCCCGCCCTCGTAACGGCGCTCCAGGACACCTTGCTTGACGTGGGTGTAGACGCGGTCCGCCGCGGGGGGTTGCTTCACTGCCGTGGTCATGTCGACAGGATAGATACAACAGGGACACAAGAAGAGCCCGGTCCACCATACGGACGCCTGGCCACTCGTCGGAGGGATCCGACGAGTGGCTCCGACCGCCGCGCAACCACCCGTGCTATGCACGTGTCGCACAGGCGCGACCCCCACCGCACTGACCGCAACCGGGCCGCGCTCCAGGGGAATTCTTCACCATCGGGGTACTCGACTTGATAAACAGCATTCAGGGCATCCGCCTTCGCGGAGCCGTCGCCGTCGCCCTGACCAGCGGCGCCGTACTCGCGACCGGAGCCCTCTCCACCGCGCCCGCGCAGGCCTCCGCCGCGCCCGCGCGGACCGCCACGTCCGTGAAGGCGGCCGCGCCCGCCCCGCCCGCCGCGGCCCCGAGGGCCGCCACCGTGCCCTCGATCGTCGCCAAGGGCGGCTTCGTGATGAACGACGCGACCGGCAGGGTGCTCTACACCAAGGCCGCGGACACCAGACGCTCCACCGGCTCCACGACCAAGATCATGACCGCCGGGGTCGTGCTCTCGCAGCCCAAGCTGAACCTGGACGCCAAGGTCACCATCCAGATGGCGTACAGCGACTACATCGTGTCGAAGAACGCCTCCTCCGCACGCCTGATCGTGGGCGACAAGGTGACGGTCCGGCAGTTGCTGTACGGGCTGATGCTGCCGTCCGGCTGCGACGCCGCGTACGCGCTCGCCGACACGTTCGGTACCGGCAGGACGCGGGCGGCCCGGGTGAAGTCGTTCATCGGCAAGATGAACTCCACCGCCAAGAGCCTCGGCCTGAAGAACACGCACTTCGACTCGTTCGACGGCATCGGCAACGGCAAGAACTACTCCACGCCGCGCGACCTGACGAAACTCGCGAGCAGCGCGATGAAGAACTCGACCTTCCGCACGATCGTCAAGACGAAGAAGTACACGGCGAGGACGACGACCAAGAAGGGCGGCACCCGCACGATGGCGCCCTGGACCAACACCAACACGCTGCTCGGCACTTACAGCGGCGCGATCGGTGTGAAGACCGGGTCGGGCCCGGAGGCCAAGTACTGCCTGGTCTTCGCCGCGACCCGCAAGGGCAGGACCGTCATCGGCACCGTGCTGGCCTCCTCGTCGTCCTCGCAGCGCGCCACGGACGCCACGAAGCTCATGAACCACGGCTTCACCAAGTAGGGCCGACGCCCGCCGCGAACGACGGAGCCGCGCGCCCCGGGACGGGAAGCGCGGCTCCGTTCCCTGTCCGCGCCGGCTGGGCGGACGTGGGGCGGGGATCAGTCGCTGTCGAGGCCGTCGATCAGGCGATTGAGGAAACGGTTGAAGGTGGCCTCGGGGGCGAGGGGGCGTCCGGGGGCGGAGAGGGCTTCGGCGAGTTCGGGATGGTGGCCGTCCGTGGCGACGGCGGCGAGATAGCGGGCTTCGGCTGCGGCTCGGTCGGGGGACCGGGAGGCCGTGGCCTGGGTCAGCTCGTGGGCTACGTGTCCGGCCACGAACGCCGTGAGCTGGGCGAAGATCTCCAGCTTGGCGGCACCGTCCAGTCCGGCGGGCCGCAGGGCGACGAGCACGTGCTCCAGGAAGGCCAGGGTGCGGGGGCCGGGGACGCGGTGCGTGGACAGAGCGGCCGGCAGCCAGGGGTGCCGCAGCATCTGGGCGCGCTGGAGGTGGGCGATGGCCTTCAGGTCGCCGCGCCAGTCGCCGGTGGGCGTGTTCCCCGTCGGCAGTTCGCCGCTGACGTGGTCGACCATCAGGTGCAGCAGCGTCTCCTTGTCGGGGGCGTAGCTGTAGAGCGACATGACGCCGGCTCCGACCTGTGCGGCCACTCTCCGCATGGTGACCGCTTCGAGCCCCTCCGCGTCCGCCAGTTCGACGGCCGCCGCGGTGATCACCTCACGGCTGTAGGCGGGCTTGCGACCGCGGCGGGGCCGGTCGGGGCGCAGCCAGAGCTCCTGGGGGTCGACGCCCGGGGCACCGGCCTCTCCGTCACGGGGCATGCTTCCCCTCCTTCCCCGGAACGCGGTGGCACTTGCGGGTACCAGTCAAGCACCCCCTATTCTCGTACACTGTACGGGAAACAAGGAGGGGAACGATGACGTCACGCGTGCACGACCCTGCACCGAAGCCGACCTGGGCACCGCCTTCCGGGAAGCCGCCACTGACCTCACGGATGATGAGGGCGACGTGGCGACGCCTCCCGGCCCCACTGCACGAGGTCGGATGGGAACCGGGGCTGACGGTGCCCGCCGCCGACGGCAGTCCGCTGGTCACGGACCACTACTTCCCGCGCGCGGAGGGCGACTTCCCCACGCTCCTGGTGCGCTCGCCCTACGGCAGGGGCCTGCCGTGGTCGCCCCAGTACGGCCTGCTCTTCGCCGAGCAGGGGTTCCACGTGGTGCTGCAGAGCTGCCGCGGCACCGGCGGTTCGGGGGGCACGTTCGATCTGTGGCGCCACGAGGCCGCCGACGGTCTGGCCACGGTGTCCTGGCTGCGTCAGCAACCCTGGTTCGAGGGAACCCTGGGCACCGTCGGCCCCAGCTACCTGGGCTACGTGCAATGGGCCCTGGCCCTGGACCCGCCGCCGGAACTGAAGGCGATGGTGGTGCAGGTGGGGCTGCACGACCCCCACGCCCTGTTCCACTCGGGCGGTGCGCCGCGCCTGGAGAACGCCCTCGCCGTCGGCATGGGTATGACCTACCAGCACCAGGGCATGGGGCCGTTCCTGAGAGCGACGCTGCGCCTGCAGCGCCGCCTGCGCGAGGTCATCACCGCACGGCCACTGCGCGCGGCGTACGCGTCGGCGCTGGGGGGCGAGGTGCCCTGGCTGGACGACGTGATGACACACCCGGACGCCGAGGACCCGTACTGGCGCGGCGCGTCGGCGGCAGGGGCCGCGGAGCGGCTCGGTGTGCCCACGAGCCTGATCACCGGATGGCACGACGCGCTGGTCGACCAGACGTTCGAACAGTACGACCGGCTGCGTCGGGCCGAGTGCGAGACCGCACTGCTCGTCGGCCCGTGGACCCACACGTCCGCCCTGCAACAGGGATGGCCCGAGGTGTTCGCCGAGAGCCTCGCCTGGCTGCGCGCCCACCTCCTCGGCGATCGCTCCGGCCTCCGTCCCACCAGGGTGCGCGTGCACGTCGGCGGCGAGAACGCCTGGCGGGACCTCGACGACTGGCCGCCGGCCACGGCCGTCGGCCCATGGTTTCCCACCGCGCAAGGGCATCTCACCCAGCAGGCTCCCACGGGCTCCGCGCCGTTGACGTCCTTCTGCTACGACCCCGAGGACCCCACCCCGTCCCTCGGCGGCCCGCTGCTCTCCCGTACCGCCGGCCCTCGCGACAACAGCGGTCTGGAGGCGCGGGAAGACGTACTGACGTTCACCGGTCCCCCGCTGACCGAGCCCGTGGACGTCCTCGGGCCGGTATCGGCCCGGTTGAACGTCTCCACGGACACCGGCCATGCCGACGTCTTCACCCGCCTGTGCGACGTGGACGCACAGGGCCGCTCCGTCAACATCTGCGACGGGCTGGGCAGGCTGCAGACGGACGGGCGGGAGCCGTCGCGGATCACCGTGCCGATGAGCTCCACCGCCCACCGCTTCGCCGTCGGTCACCGCATCCGCTGGCAGATCAGTGGAGGCGCCCATCCGCGTTACGCCCGCAATCCCGGCACCGGGGAGTCGTCGCTGGACGCCACCACCTTCACACCGGTGCGCGTCACGCTCCACACGGACTCGGCGTTGACACTTGCGACGCCGGCCGACGGTCCCGGGCTGGGCCCGGCGGGGAACGGCTGACCGGCGGGACCGCCGGCCGGTTCGCTCCCGACCGCCGAAGCCGGTGGGGACGAGGGCGAGTTCCGGAAACGGGGAGCCGCGCGCCCCGGGACGGGACGCGCGGCTCTGTTTCCGGCGTCTAGGCCCAGGTGAGCAGGCGCTTGGGCTGTTCCAGGATCGCCGCCACGTCGGCGAGGACCTTGGAGCCCAGTTCGCCGTCGACCAGGCGGTGGTCGAAGCTCAGCGCCAGGGTGGTCACCTGACGCGGCTTCACCTTGCCCTTGTGCACCCACGGCTGGAGCTTGATCGCGCCGACCGCGAGGATCGCGGACTCGCCCGGGTTGAGGATCGGCGTACCGGTGTCGACGCCGAAGACCCCGACGTTGGTGATGGTCACCGTGCCGCCCTGCATCGCGCCGGGGGACGTCCTGCCCTCCCGCGCCGTGGACACCAGCTCGCCGAGCGACTCCGCCAGCCCCGGCAGCGTCTTGGCGTGGGCGTCCTTGATGTTCGGGACGATCAGGCCCCGCGGGGTCGCGGCGGCGATGCCCAGGTTGACGTAGTGCTTGACCACGATCTCCTGGTTCGCCTCGTCCCAGGAGGCGTTGATGTCCGGATTGCGCTTGATCGCGACCAGCAGGGCCTTGGCGATCAGCAGGAGCGGGTTCACCCGCAGGCCCGTGAACTCCTTGTCCTGCTTGAGCTCCTCGACCAGCTTCATCGTGCGCGTCACGTCGACCGTCACGAACTCGGTGACGTGCGGCGCCGTGAACGCCGAGCCGACCATCGCCGCCGCGGTCGCCTTGCGGACGCCCTTGACGGGGATGCGGGTCTCCCGCGCCGTGTCGTACGGCACCGACGCCGGCGCCGGGACGGGGGCGACGGGGGCCGGGGCGGTCGGCGCCGCCTCCGGCTCCGGGGCCCGCGCGGGCGCCACCGCCGCGTGCACGTCCTCGCGCGTGATGACGCCGTCCGGGCCGGTCGGGGTGATCGTGGCCAGGTCCACACCGAGGTCCTTGGCCAGCTTGCGCACCGGGGGCTTGGCCAACGGCCGGTCCCTCAGGGCCACCGGGCCGGTGCCGTGCCCGTTCATCTCCGCCTGGATCGCGGCCGAGGCGGCCGACACCTCCGGGGCCGGTGCCTGCGCGGCCGGTGCCTGCGGAGCCGGGGTCGGCGGGCCCTTGCGGGGGCGGCGGCGGGTCGAGGAGGTGGCTACGCCGTAGCCGACCAGGACCGGCTGGCGGCCCTCCGGCTTCGGCTCCTCCGCCTCGGCCGGGGCCGGCGCGCCCGCCGTGTCCTCGGCGGGCGCCTGCGCCGCTTCCCGCGCGGGCGCCGGTGCCGCCGCCGCGTCACCGACGGCCACCGCGATGATCGACGTGCCCACGTCGACCGTGGCGCCCTCGGGGAAGTGCAGCTCGCGGACCACGCCGTCGTAGGGGATGGGCAGCTCGACGGCGGCCTTCGCCGTCTCGACCTCGCACACCACCTGGCCGTCGGTGACCGTGTCACCGGGCTGGACGTACCACTTGAGGATCTCGGCCTCGGTGAGTCCCTCGCCCACGTCGGGCATCTTGAACTCGCGTACGGACCCTTCGGTCATCGTCGTCACGACCCTCTCCTCAGTACGCCAGCGAGCGGTCGACGGCATCCAGCACCCGGTCCAGGTCGGGCAGGTACTCCTCCTCCAGACGCGCCGGCGGGTACGGGGCGTGGTAGCCGCCGACCCGGAGCACCGGGGCCTCCAGGTGGTAGAAGCAGCGCTCCGTGATCCGGGCGGCGATCTCCGCGCCCGAGCCCAGGAACACCGGCGCCTCGTGGACCACGACCAGGCGGCGGGTCTTCTCCACCGACGCCTGGATCGTGTCGAAGTCGACCGGCGAGATCGAGCGCAGGTCGACGACCTCCAGGGAGCGGCCCTCCTCGGCCGCCGCGTCGGCGACCTCCTGGCAGAGCTTCACCATCGGACCGTAGGCGACCAGCGTGAGGTCGGTGCCCTCGCGCGCCACACGCGCGGTGTGCAGCGGGCCCGGGATCGCCTCCGTGTTCACCTCGCCCTTGTCCCAGTAGCGTCGCTTGGGCTCGAAGTAGATCACCGGGTCGTCGCTCTGGGTGGCCTGCTGCATCATCCAGTACGCGTCCGCCGAATTCGACGGGGAGACCACCTTCAGGCCCGCCACGTGGGCGAACAACGCCTCCGGGGACTCGGAGTGGTGCTCGACCGCGCCGATGCCGCCGCCGTAGGGGATGCGGATGACCACCGGCATCTTGACCTTGCCCAGCGAGCGGGCGTGCATCTTCGCCAGCTGGGTGACGATCTGGTCGTAGGCCGGGAAGACGAAACCGTCGAACTGGATCTCCACCACCGGGCGGTAGCCGCGCAGGGCCAGGCCGATGGCGGTGCCGACGATGCCGGACTCGGCCAGCGGGGTGTCGATCACCCGGTCCTCGCCGAAGTCCTTCTGCAGACCGTCGGTGACCCGGAAGACGCCGCCGAGCTTGCCGACGTCCTCGCCCATGATCAGGACCTTGGGATCCGCATCCAGCGCGCGGCGCAGCGACTCGTTGATCGCCTTGGCCAGCGCCATCTTCTCCGCTGCCATCTCAGACCCCCTCCGCATCCGAGAACGACGCCTGGTAGGCGGCGAACTGGGCTCGCTCCTCGTCGACGAGCGCGTGCCCGTCCGCGTACACGTGCTCGAAGATGGCGAACCGGTCCGGGTCCGGCATGGCACGGACCACTTCGCGCACTCGCCTGCCCAACGCCTCGCTCTCCGCCTCCAGTTCCCCGAAGAATCCCTCGTCCGCGTGGTTTGCGGACTCCAGCAACCGGCGAAGGCGCAGGATCGGATCCTTCGCCTCCCAGGCGGCGCGCTCGTCGTCGTGCCGGTAGCGGGAAGGGTCGTCGGAGGTGGTGTGGGCGCCCATGCGGTACGTGTACGCCTCGATCAGCGCCGGGCCCTCACCGCGCCGCGCCCGCTCCAGGGCCCACCGGGTGACCGCGAGGACGGCCAGCGCGTCGTTGCCGTCGACGCGGACGCCGGGGAAGCCGAAGCCCTGGGCGCGCTGGTAGAGCGGCACGCGGGTCTGCTTCTCGTTGGACTCGGAGATCGCCCACTGGTTGTTCTGGCAGAAGAACACCACGGGGGCGTTGTAGACGGCGGCGAAGTTGAACGCCTCGTTCACGTCGCCCTGGCTGGAGGCGCCGTCTCCGAAGTAGGCGATCACGGCGGAGTCCGCGCCGTCCTTGGCGACACCCATCGCGTAGCCCGTGGCGTGCAGCGCCTGGGAGCCGATGACGATGGTGTAGAGGTGGAAGTTGTTGCTGTTGGGGTCCCAGCCGCCGTTGTTCACGCCGCGGAACATGCCGAGCAGGTTGGTCGGGTCCACCCCGCGGCACCAGGCGACGCCGTGCTCGCGGTAGGTCGGGAAGACGTAGTCGTCCTCGCGGGTGGCCCTGCCGGAGCCGATCTGGGCGGCCTCCTGGCCCAGCAGCGACGCCCACAGGCCCAGCTCCCCCTGCCGCTGCAGGGCGGTGGCCTCGGCGTCGAAGCGCCGGGTGAGCACCATGTCGCGGTACAGGCCGCGCAGCTCGTCGGGGGTGATGCCGGCGACGAACTCCGCGTACTCGGCGTATGCGGGGTCCTCGACGCGCTCGCCCTCCGGCGTCAGGAGCTGCACGAGCTCCGTCTCGGAGCCTTTCTTGGCGGTACGGGTGGTGCGCCTCGGGCCGGTGCCGGCACCGCTACCGGTGCTCCCGGCCTTCTTGGTGCCGGTGGTGCCGGCCGCCTTGCTTCCGGCGCTGCGTCGCGGCTTGCGCGCGGCAGTGCTCTCGGTCACGTGTGCTCCTCCGTCGGTCCGGCCCCCGGGTTCGCCGGAAGCCAGTGCGGCTCACCTGCGGCCCGAGGGACGCACAGGGTGGGTGCGCCGCGATCGGGACCAGGCGTGACAGGTGCCCCGGCGAGCGCCCTGCGAACAGCACGTTACCCAGTGCTCCACATTTCTGTGAAACCCCTCCTGACCTGCGTTTTTACTCGGATTTCCAAGTAAATCGGCAAAGTCGGGAAGTTCTCCTGGTCACAGCCTTGCAGGGGGCCGGAACAACGGCACGTTATCCCGGCCACCTCGGGCACGGGAAGAGCCGGTGTGTGACACTGACCGCGTGCGCGAAGAGGGAAAAATCCGGGTATTCCTCCTTGACGACCATGAGGTCGTCCGCCGGGGAGTGCACGACCTGCTGGCGGGCGAGCCCGACATCGAGGTGGTGGGCGAGGCCGGCACGGCGGCCGACGCGCTGGCCCGTGTCCCGGCCACCCGTCCGGACGTCGCGGTGCTGGACGTCCGGCTCCCGGACGGCAGCGGCGTCGAGGTGTGCCGCGAGCTCCGCTCCCGCGACGAGTCCGTACGGTGCCTCATGCTGACCTCCTTCGCCGACGACGAGGCCCTCTTCGACGCGATCATGGCGGGCGCCTCCGGCTACGTCCTCAAGGACATCCGGGGCGCCGAGCTGCTGAACGCCGTACGGGACGTGGCCGGCGGGCGGTCCCTGCTCGATCCGGCGGCCACCGCGCGCGTGCTGGAGCGGCTGCGCGCCGGCGCGCCGAAGGCCGACGACCGGCTCGCCCGGCTGACCGAGCAGGAGCGCCGGATCCTGGAGCTGATCGGCGAGGGCCTGACCAACCGCGCGATCGGCGAGCGGCTGCACCTGGCGGAGAAGACGATCAAGAACTACGTGTCGAGTCTGCTGGCCAAACTCGGCATGCAGCGGCGTTCGCAGGCGGCCGCCTTCGTGGCACGGACGCAGGCCGAGAACCGTTGAGGGACGGCGGGGAGCAGGCATCAAGGGGGAGCGGGCTCATTCGGGACCTACGTCCCCTCCTGCCGGGGCGGGCGACTCTGTCACCGCTCTCTTCCCTCCCGCACAGTGAGTCCATGCCCTCCGACGAACAGCTCGCCGTCGGCCTGCTCGGCCGCACCGCCCACGGCCGGGCGGCCACCAGCATGCGTGCCCTGCCCTTCCTCGCCTTCGCCCGGCACATCGTGGCCGACGGCCGGGTCCTGCTGCGCATGCCCAGGAGCTGCGGGTACCACCGGGTGTGCGCCGGGAGCGTCGTGGCGTACGGCGCCGACAACCTGGGCTCCGCACGGCCCGGCGAGAGCCTGTGGACCGTGCAGGTCGTGGGCCGGTGCGAGGATCATGAGCCGAGCGCCGCCGAGCTCGAGCGGTTCGGTCCCGCGCCCCGCCTGGTGGACGGTGAGCCGTTCGACCCGGTCTACCTGCGGATCGAGCCGCGGTTCGGCACGGTGCACTTCACGGACGGGGCCGCCGGCTCGCTGTGACGTCCGTGAACGCGACGCGCGCGTGGAGCCCGTTTCCGGGTCGCACGCGCGCGTGGGGAGGGTGTTCGACTCAGCCTTCGTCGCCCGGGTCGCCGCCCGGGGCGCCGGTCTCGCCGCCACCGGCGCCGCCCGTCGGGCCTCCGGTCGGGCCGCCGGTCGCGCCGCCGTCGGTGTCGCCCGTCGGGTCACCGCTCGGACCGCCCGTCGGGTCACCGGTCGGGTCGCCCGTCGGGTCACCCGTGGGGTCGCCGCTCGGCTCCTGGGTCGCGCTCTGCGAGGGCGAGTACGAGGGCGAGTACGACTGCGACCAGCCCCCGTCTCCCCAGCCTCCATTGCCGTTGTCCTGGTCCGTGTCCGGGCTGGTGGTCTCCTCCGTCGCCTCGTCGCTGGGCGACGGGCTGGGCGACTCGGGCCCGGTGCTCTGCGAGGTGGTCGCCGACGGGCTCTTGTCCGTCTCACCGCCGCCCTTGCCGCCACCGTCGTTGTTCAGGGCCAGCGCGACGCCCGCGGCGATGGCGATCACCGCGAGGACGGCCAGGATCCACAGCTTGCCCCGGCCGTTGCCCCTGTTGCCGCCGCCCTCGAAGCCGCCGTCGTCGCCTCCGCGGTAGCTGTTCGGCAGGATCGGCTGCGGGATCTGCTGGGTGCCCGACGCGCCGTAGTCCGCCTGCGGCAGCACCGTCGTGCCCGCCATCCCGGCCGCCGGAGTGTGCCGGCCGTCGTGCGCGGCGACCGGGCCGGTGTTCCAGGTGCCGGTGTGGCCGCCCTGCTCGTACAGCATCTGCAGCCCGTACTGCACCAGGCCGCGCATCTCCTCGGCGGTCTGGAAGCGGTCGTCGGGCTCCTTGGCCAGCGAGCGCATGACGAGGCCGTCCAGTTCCGGCGGGACCGCGTCGGAGACCTCGGACGGGGGCGTCGGGATGTCCTGGACGTGCTGGTAGACCACCGACAGCGGGGTCTCGCCGGTGAACGGCGGACGCAGCGCGAGCAGTTCGTAGAGCAGGCAGCCCGTCGCGTACAGGTCGGAACGGTGGTCGACGGCCTTGCCGAGGGCCTGCTCCGGGGAGAGGTACTGCGGGGTGCCCATGACCATGCCGGTCTGCGTCATCGTCGTGGACGCACCGTGCAGGGCGCGGGCGATGCCGAAGTCCATCACCTTCACGGCGCCGTTGTGCGTGATGATGACGTTGGCCGGCTTGATGTCACGGTGCACGATGCCGTGCTGGTGCGAGTAGGCGAGCGCCTCCAGGACACCGGAGACGATGATCAGGGCCTGCTCGGGGCCGGGCGCCTCCGCGTTGAGGAGGAGGTCGCGGATGGTGCGGCCCTCGACGATCTCCATCACGATGTACGGCACGGACTGACCGCCGACGAAGTCCTCGCCGGAGTCGTACACGGCCACGATGGCATGGTGGTTGAGGCCGGCCACCGACTGCGCCTCGCGCGTGAAGCGGGCCTTGGAGACCGGGTCCTCGGCGAGATCGGCGCGCAGCAGCTTCACCGCCACGGTGCGTCCGAGGCGGACGTCCTCGGCGGCGAACACCTCGGCCATGCCGCCCCGCCCGAGCCTGCGGGTCAGCCGGTACCGGCCGTCGCCGACCAGCCCGCCGTTCCCCCAGGTCTCCGGCGCGTCAGCCATACCGCCGCCAGTCGCCTCGGGTTCGGACGGGCCCTGGGCGCGCTGCTGCTGTGCCATCAGTCCTCGCCGTCGTTTCTGCCCGCGGTGCGCGCGGTGTTGTTACGGTCTCCGTCGGCCACGCTACAGCCTTCGCGGGGGCCTCCGGTCCGAGATGGGCGCCGGGACCGGCAACAGACGGACCGGTCATGAAACCCTGGTTCCGTCCTGTCGTGCAAATTCTGTGCACCGGGCGTACGTCCCCTGTAACGCTTCCGCGACGCTTCCTTCGCGTACGGTCACGGAACGGGCACCGCGCTTGACGTGTCAGTGCCCTCGGGCAGACTTGGCCGGGAATAGCACTTCGATCACGATCACAAACGCGAGCGCGCGTGCCGCTGCCACCGGCGCCGCGGCGCCTACGGGGGACGCAGAGACATGAGCCAGGACGCCGGACAGGGCCGGTACGCGGGGCGGGCGCTCGCCGGCGGCCGCTACCAGCTGCGTGACTTGCTCGGCGAGGGCGGCATGGCCTCGGTGCACCTGGCGTACGACTCGGTGCTGGACCGCCAGGTCGCGATCAAGACACTGCACACCGAGTTGGGCCGGGAGCAGGCCTTCCGTGAGCGCTTCCGCCGTGAGGCCCAGGCGGTGGCCAAGCTCTCGCACACCAACATCGTCTCGGTCTTCGACACCGGCGAGGACACGCTGGGGGACGGCATGCCGACCCCGTACATCGTCATGGAGTACGTCGAGGGCCGGCCGCTCGGCTCGGTGCTCGACGAGGACGTCCGGCAGCAGGGCGCGATGCCCGCCGACAAGGCGCTGAAGGTCACCGCGGACGTGCTGGCGGCCCTGGAGATCAGCCACGAGATGGGCCTGGTCCACCGGGACATCAAGCCGGGCAACGTGATGATGACCAAGCGCGGCGTGGTCAAGGTGATGGACTTCGGCATCGCCCGCGCCATGCAGTCCGGCGTGACGTCGATGACGCAGACCGGCATGGTCGTCGGCACCCCGCAGTACCTCTCGCCGGAGCAGGCCCTCGGGCGCGGTGTGGACGCCCGCTCCGACCTGTACTCGGTCGGCATCATGCTCTTCCAGCTGGTCACCGGACGGCTGCCGTTCGACGCGGACTCGCCGCTGGCCATCGCGTACGCGCACGTGCAGGAGGAGCCGGTCGCGCCGTCGAGCGTCAACCGTTCCCTGCCGCCGGCCGTGGACGCGCTGGTGGCCCGCGCGCTGAAGAAGAACCCGAACGAGCGCTTCCCGAGCGCCGAGGCCATGCGGGACGAGTGCCTGCGCGTGGCGGCCTCCTTCCACGCCGCCCCGCCGAGCATCGTGCCCGGCGCGAACACGCCGAGCGGCGCGGGCGTCGGCTCCGCGGTGTTCCCGCCGGTCGACCAGGCCGCCCCAGGACCCACGGGCCCGGTCCAGACGCCGTACCAGCCGACGCCGGCCCCGGGCCCGAACCCCTACGGCACCCCGGCGCCCGCCGCACCCTCCCCCGCGTACGGCTATCCGCACCAGGGCGGCTACCAGACACCGGCCGCGTACGCCCCGCAGAACCCGTCGACCCCGCCGCCGTACAACCTCACGCCGGCGGCCCCGGCGTCCGGTTCCTCGGGCGGCGGCAGGTCCAGCAAGCCGGTGATCATCGGTGCGATCGCGGTCGCCGTCGTGGTGATCGGCGGCCTGATCGGCGCGCTGACGCTGAACGACGGCGGTGACGACGAGGCCAAGGGCGGGGACAGCACCGCCTCCGCGTCGGCGTCCAAGGCGGAGGGCTACCGCGGACCGGACACGACGAAGACGATCGAGAAGGACAAGTGCACCGAGCCGCAGGAGTCGTACAACGACCCTGACAAGATCCAGGTGCCGGACTTCACGTTCAAGTACATCGGCTCGGTCAAGGAGTGCTTCAACGCCGCCGGCTGGACGATGAAGGTCGTCCCGGTCGACGAGAACACCTACGGCGAGGGCTCGATCCGGGAGCAGTTCCCCACGGCCGGTACGGACGTCGACCCCGAGAACATGCCGCAGATCCAGCTCAAGGTCTCGACGGGCAATCCCGCCTCGTCCTGACCCGCGCACCGAGGGACGACGAGGGCCCGGCAGCCGGTGCTGCCGGGCCCTCGGCCACGTCGGAGGGGGAGTGCCCCGTTCCTACAGGTAGGGGCCGCCCGTACGGGGGCCCGGGTGCGGCTCCTCGCCGTCCTGGCCGACGCCCGGCGGCAGGGCGCGGCGCATCTGCTCCAGCTGCGCCCGCGCGGCCATCTGCTGCGCGAACAGCGTGGTCTGGATGCCGTGGAACAGGCCCTCCAGCCAGCCCACCAGCTGGGCCTGGGCGATCCGCAGTTCGGCGTCGGTCGGCGTCACGTCGTCCGTGAAGGGCAGGGAGAGCCGCTCCAGCTCCTCGACCAGCTCCGGGGCCAGCCCGTCCTCCAGCTCCTTCACCGAGCTGGCGTGGATCTCCTTCAGCCGGGCGCGGCTCGCCTCGTCCAGGGGCGCGACACGCACCTCCTCCAGCAGCTGCTTGATCATGCTGCCGATCCGCATGACCTTGGCAGGCTGCTCCACCTGCTCGGTCACCGGGGTTTCGCGGGAGTCGTCGTCTCCGCCGCCGCTGAGCGCCATTCCGTCCTGGCCGACGACCAGGATCTGGGGGTTCTCCGGCGACCTGTCGTTCCTCGGCATCTCCATGCCGACCATTCTCTCGTACCGCTGTGCCCCGCCGGGGTGGCGCCCCCGAAGAAAGGCCGTCCACCCCGTACGGCCGAGTCCGGAATGCCCGGATCGCCAGCGGATGTGAGGCTTGTTCCGTCGATTTCGGCGGCTGGTTATCACCGGGAGGGGGTCACGGGCGTGACTCCATGGCTGCGCGCACTGCGAGCGACGGGAGTGGTGGGGGTTCTGGGCGCGGGCGCGCTGGGGGTGCCGTGCGCGGTGGGGGTGGCGCACGGTGCCGGTTCCGCGTCGGCCGGGGCCGTGGTGTCCCCTTCTCCTCCGGTGTCGGCTTCCTCTCCGGTGTCGGCCACGGCCCCCGGGCGAGGAAGGGCCTCCGCCCCGGCCGGCCACACCGGCGGCGACCGGCCGAACGGTCATGAGCGGCCCCCTGGACACGCCGGCCACGCCGACAGTCACGACGGCCCTGGCGTCGGCCCCACCGACCGGTCCACGGCGAAAGCCGGCCCGCCCCGGCGGCCGGCCCGGCGGCCGACGCCGGCCCCGGCGGGCAGCGCGCCGCGCGGCGCCGCGACGCCCACATCGCCCGCCCCCTCGGCGTCCGGCTCCTTCGCGAGGGGCCCGAGGCCCTCCCGCGGCGCGGATCCGGCGGCCTCCCGGCCGGGAAGCAGGCCGGACGAGGGGCGGCCGCGGCACGGGCGGCCCGCGGCACGGGATCGGTACGAGCAGGGCCCGGCGGAGAAACCCGGTCACGCGGCGGTCGGCGACGGCGGCGCGCGCCTCCTGGACGGCTCGGGCACCGCCGTACCGCTCGAGGAGGCCGCTCCGGTGCCCTCCGCGCTCCCGTCCGACACCCGGCCGCAGGTCGGCTCCCACGCCGAGGGGTCCGCCGGGCCCTTGCTGCGCATCCTGCCGCTCGGCAGCGGCCTGGTCCTCGTCGGTCTCGGCCTGGCCCTGGCCTTCGTCGGCCTCCGGCTGCGGCGGGGCTGACGCAGACCCGCCGCAGCCGGAGGCCGGGCTGAACCAGACCCACCGCAGCCGAAGGCCGGGCTGAACCAGACCCACCAACGGCGGCCCGGACTGAAGCAGCCCTACGCCTGGGCGATCAGCAGCACCTTCCCGATGTGACCGCTCTCCTCCACGATCCGGTGCGCGGCGGGCGCCTCGCTCATCGGCAGTTCGCGGTCGACGATCGGGCGGACGTGGCCCCCGGCGAGCAGCGGCCAGACGTGCTCGCGTACGGCCGCCACGATCGCCGCCTTCTCCGCCGGCGGGCGGGCGCGCAGCGAGGTCGCGCTGACCGCGGCGCGCTTGGCGAGGAGCATGCCGATGTTCAGCTCGCCCTTCCGGCCGCCCTGCATGCCGATGATCGCGAGCCGGCCGTTGACGGCGAGGGCCTGGACGTTGCGGTCCAGGTACTGGGCGCCCATGTTGTCGAGGATGACGTCGGCGCCCGCGCCGTCCGTCGCCTCCTTCACCTCGGCGACGAAGTCCTGCTCCCGGTAGTTGATCAGGATGTCGGCGCCCAGCTCGGCGCAACGCTCCAGCTTCTCCTTGGTGCCCGCCGTCACGGCCACCTTCGCGCCGACGGCCTTGGCGAGCTGGATCGCCATGGTGCCGATGCCGCTGGAGCCGCCGTGCACGAGCAGCGTCTCGCCGGGGCGCAGGTGGGCGACCATGAAGACGTTCGACCAGACCGTGCAGACCACTTCGGGCAGCGCCGCCGCCTGCTTCAGGTCGACGCCCTCGGGCACCGGCAGCAGCTGCCCGGCCGGTACGGCGACCTTGTCGGCGTAGCCGCCGCCCGCGAGCAGCGCGCACACCTCGTCGCCGACGGACCAGCCGGACACGCCCGCTCCGATCGCGGTGACGCGCCCGGAGCACTCCAGGCCGGGGTAGGGGGAGGCGCCGGGCGGGGGATCGTAGAAGCCCTGGCGCTGCATGATGTCGGCGCGGTTGACGGCGCTGGCCGTCACCTCGACCAGGACCTCGCCCTCGCCGGGCACGGGGTCGGGGACCTCGGCCCGGACCAGCGCCTCGGGGCCTCCGGGTTCGGGAATCGTGATCGCATGCATGGAGGCGACGCTACTCCTTGGCCCCCGGTCGGGCCCCTCGACCCGGGTCCCGGGTCGGAGGGCCCTCCGACTCAGGGACCGCCCGCCGGGAAATCCCTGTGCGCCACCGATGAGTTTGCGCGACGGTAAAGGTCTTCCCATGCGTACGCCATGAACGCGGAAGGACCACAGCATGAGCATGCACTCGTCCGGACTCGCGATCGAGACCGCGGGGCTGGTGAAGACGTTCGGCGAGACCCGGGCCGTGGACGGCGTGGACCTCGCGGTGCCCGCCGGCACGGTCTACGGCGTCCTCGGCCCGAACGGCGCCGGCAAGACCACCACGGTGAAGATGCTCGCCACCCTGCTGCGGCCGGACGGCGGCCAGGCCCACGTCTTCGGCCACGACGTCGTGCGCGAGGCCGACGAGGTGCGCGGCCGGGTGAGCCTCACCGGGCAGTACGCCTCCGTGGACGAGGACCTCACCGGCAGCGAGAACCTGATCCTGCTGGGCCGGCTCCTCGGACACGGCAAGAGGGCCGCCCGGGAGCGGGGTGCACAGCTGCTGGAGGCCTTCGGGCTGACGGAGGCCTCGGAGAAACAGGTCAAGCACTACTCCGGCGGCATGCGGCGGCGCATCGACATCGCCGCGTCCATCCTCAACACCCCCGACCTGCTCTTCCTCGACGAGCCGACCACCGGCCTCGACCCGCGCAGCCGCAACCAGGTGTGGGACATCGTGCGCGCGGTCGTCGCCCAGGGCACGACCGTGCTGCTGACCACGCAGTACCTGGACGAGGCCGACCAGCTGGCGTCCCGGATCGCCGTCATCGACAGGGGCAGGGTGATCGCCGAGGGCACGAAGGGCGAGCTGAAGGCGTCCGTCGGGGCCGGCTCCGTCCACCTGCGGCTGCGGGACGCCGACCAGCGGCCACAGGCCGAGCGGGTGCTTCGGGACCTGCTCGTCGCCGAGGTGCAGCTGGAGCCCGACCCGGTGGCGCTGACCGCCCGCCTGCGAGCTGCGGCGAGCGACACGGCCGCCGACCAGGCCGCCAAGGCGCTCGGCGAGCTGTCCCGGGCCGGCATCACCGTCGACAACTTCTCCCTCGGACAGCCCAGCCTCGACGAGGTCTTCCTGGCGCTGACCGGGCACGACACCGGCCAGGGCACCGGCAACACCGGCACTGACACGAAGGGCGAGGTGGCGGCATGAGCACGGCCACGGGCACCGAGAACAAGGAACTCTCCGCGGTCAGCACCGAGTCGCTGGCGGCCCTGCTGGTCACCAGGGAGCGCCCGCCGCGGCCCAGCTCCCTGTCCACGTCGCTGACCTTCGGGTGGCGCGCGATCCTCAAGATCAAGCACGTGCCCGAGCAGCTCTTCGACGTCACCGCTTTCCCGATCATGAACCTGCTGATGTTCACGTACCTCTTCGGCGGTGCGCTGGCGGGTTCGCCCAGCGACTACATCCAGTTCGTACTGCCGGGCATCCTCGTGATGTCGGTCGTGATGATCACGATGTACACCGGGGTCTCGGTGAACATCGACATCGAGAAGGGCGTCTTCGACCGCTTCCGCTCGCTGCCGATCTGGCGCCCGTCGGCGATGGTCGGCTATCTGCTCGGCGACGCGCTGCGCTACACGATCGCGTCGGTCGTGATGCTCGCCGTGGGTCTGCTGCTCGGCTACCGGCCCGACGGAGGGTTCGGCGGTGTGGTCGCCGGGATCGTGCTACTGCTGGTGTTCTCGTTCGCCTTCTCGTGGATCTGGACGATGTTCGGGCTGATGCTGCGCACCGAGAAGTCGGTGATGAGCGTCAGCATGATGGTGATCTTCCCGCTCACCTTCCTGTCCAACGTCTTCGTCGACCCGAGGACCATGCCGGGCTGGCTGCAGGCCTTCGTCAACAACAGTCCGATCACGCATCTGGCGTCCGCGGTGCGCGGACTGATGGCGGGCGACTGGCCCGGCGCCGAGATCGCCTGGACGCTGGGCTGGGCGGCCCTGTTCCTGCTGGTCTTCGGACCGGTCACGATGCGGCTGTACAGCCGCAAGTAGCCCGCGCGACACGGAACCGGCGGCGGCGTCAGTCGCGGGGCAGCGGGCGGGCGTCGGGTGCCACGTGAGTGGCCGGCGTCGCCCGCACGATCGTGATCAGTCGGTCCGTCAGCTCCAGCCCGCCGACAGTCGGATCGTCGTAGCCGAGCACCCGGTGCCCGCGCACCACGCTCACCACCAGGTCGTCCGTCTCGCGCGGCGTCTTGCCCACCTCGGCCTTTATGACCGGCCGCTCGACGATGTCGAGGCCGCTGCCCTGGCTGATGAGGTCCTCCATGACCATGCCGGCGGCCGGGCTGAGCACGGACAGGCCGAGCAGACGGCCCGCGGCGCTGGCGCTGGTGATCACGGCGTCGGCGCCGGACTGCTTCAGCAGCGGCGCGTTCTCCTCCTCGCGGACCGCGACCACGATCTTCGCGCCGCGGTTGAGCTGCCGGGCCGTCAGCGTCACCAGCACGGCCGTGTCGTCGCGCTGGGTGGCGATGATGATCTGCTTCGCCCGGAACACCTCGGCCCGGTTCAGCACGTCACTGCGCGTCGCGTCACCCACCACCCCCGCGTAACCGTGGGCGGTCGCGGCCTCGATGGCCTTGCCACTGGGGTCGACCACGACCACCTGTTCCTTCCGCAGCCCGGTCGCGCAGACGGTCTGGACCGCCGAGCGCCCTTTCGTACCGAAGCCGACGACGACGGTGTGATCGCGCAAGGCGGACCTCCAGCGGTTCAGGCGCCACTCCTCCCGAGTGCGCTCGGTGAGGGCTTCCAGCGTGGTGCCGACCAGGATGATCAGGAACAGCACGCGCAGGGGCGTGATGACGAAGATGTTGGTCAGCCGGGCGGCGTCACTGACGGGCGTGATGTCGCCGTAGCCGGTGGTGGAGAGGGTGACGGTGGCGTAGTAGAAGGCGTCGAGGAGGTCGACGGAGCCGTCGGAGTTGTCGTTGTACCCGTCGTGGTCGGCATAGACGATGAAGGCGGTCGCCAGAAGGACCACCAGGGCCATCGAGAGCCGTTTGCCGACCTGACGGATCGGGTGTTCCACCAGCTTCCTCGGAAGTTTCACCCGATGGGTCACGAGGTGTTCGTCCGCCTGGCGGGCGATCGCGTCCTGGCCCGGAAGTTTCACGTGAAACACACTCCGATTCCGCCGGTGGCCCACGGCAGGTCGAGCAGTTCGGCCTCCTGGCCCGATCGTGCGCCGCCCGGTGGAACGACGGCCAGGGCGTCGGCCGCCGCGACCCCGCGCAGCATGGCCGGACCGTTGTAGTGCAGCGGTACGGCGGTGTCGCCGCGCAGGACCACGGGAACGAGCCGGGTGTCGTGCGGGTGCCCGTGCACCGCGTCCCGCAGCGGCATGGTGTACGGCTCCGGCGCCGGGCGGGCGGCGAGGGTGCGCAGCAGCGGCTCGGCGAGGGTGAGCAGGCCGGAGACGGCGGCGAGGGGATTGCCGGGCAGGCCGACGAGGTGCTGGTCGTCCTTGAGGCGGGCCAGCAGCATGGGGTGGCCCGGGCGTACCTGGACGCCGTCCACGAGGAGTTCGGCGCCGATGCGGTCCAGGATCGGGTGGACGTGGTCGACGGGGCCCGCGGCGGTGCCGCCGGTCGTCACGATCAGGTCGGCGTCACAGGAGGTGACGGCGCGGTGCAGGGCCTCGGCGTCGTCGCCGATCCGGCGGACCGCGCGGACCTCTGCGCCCAGGGCCCGCAGCCAGGGCGGCAGCATCGGGCCGAGCGCGTCCCGGATCAGGCCGTCGTGCGGGAGGCCCTCGGTGAGCAGTTCGTCGCCGAGGACGAGGACGTCGACGCGGGGGCGGGGGACCGCGGTGAGCGTGTCGTACCCGGCGGCTGCCGCGAGGCCCAGGACGGCCGGGGTGACGAGGGTGCCGACGGGCAGCAGTTGGTCGCCGCTGCGGCACTCCTGGCCGCGCGGGCGGATGTCCTGACCGTGGACGACGTCACGGGTGGGGTGCAGGCGGTCCTTGCCGTCGGTGCGACCGTGCTCGGTGCGCAGTACCGCGGTGGTGTCCAGGGGAATGCGGGCGCCGGTGGCGATGCGGGCGGCCTCGCCGTCGGTGAGGCGCGCGGGCTCCGCGTGTCCGGCCAGGACGCCCTTGTCGCGCACGGTCCAGGGGCCCGGCCCGGCGACGGCCCAGCCGTCCATCGCGGAGGTGTCGAAGGAGGGCAGGTCCGTGAGGGCGGGCAGCGGCACGGCCAGCGTGAGGCCGAGGGCCCTCTCGAGGGGGACGGAGACCGGGGGGCGGCGGGTGCCACGGACGGCGGACCGTGCGGCGCGCCCGGCGATCGCCCGTGCTTGTGGCCAGGGGGTGGCGCGGTGGTGGAGCTCCGCCGTCCGGGTCGGGGCGCCGCGGTCACCGTGGTGCGGGGCGGACACGGGCGCCGGCGCGTGCTCGTGGCGGCCGTGCGCAGGGCCGGGGTTCTCGTTCACGAGCGCGAGCGCCTCCTCGACGTCGAGGTCCTCCGCTTCCTCGCCGGCCCGGATGCCGGGGGAGGTCATCAGGCGTCCGGGCGGGTGTCGGGAGTGGCGTCGGGGGCCATGTCGGGCTTGCCCCTGGCGGGGGTCCCGGTCTCGGCGGCCTCCTCCGCCCAGCGCTGGGCGAGGGCGGCGGCCTTGCGGGCGGCCTCGGCGACGGCCTCGGGGCCTCCCCCGGCCCGCCCGGCCGCGTAGCCGACGAGGAAGGTGGTCAGGGGCGCCGCGGGCCTGGCCACACCGTGGGCGGCGTCACGGGCGAGGTCGAGCAGGAGGCCGGTGTCGACGTCGAGGTCGATGCCCAACTCGTCCTTGGCTGCGGAAATCCATTCATCCAACACGTGACCATGCTCCCTGATGCGTGCCCTAGCGGTGGCGATGTCGTCCCAGGTGTCGCAGTCGAAGGACGCGACGGCGTCGGTGACGCGAGTGAGCTGGAGGGCGCCGGTCAGTCGGCGCAGGGGCAGACCGGCGAGGCCGGCCCGGTCCTCGGTGAGCGTCGCCAGCCCGCGGCGGAGGGCGGATGCGCGGTACGCGGCGACGAGGGGCTGGTCGCGGCCGTCGGCGTCGCTGAGCAGCACGCCGTCGGCGTCGCTCGCGGCGAGGGCCGACAGCAGTGCGCCGACGGTCCGCCCGGCGAGGAACGGCAGGTCGGCCGAGAGCACGACGACGTGCTCCGCCGTGGTCTGCCTCAGTCCGGCGGCGAGGGCGGCGAGCGGTCCCCCGCCGGGCGGATCCTCCCGCGCCCAGGTCACCGTGCGTACGGTGGGCCGGTGGTCGGCGACGACGACGGTGGTCCGCGCTCCGGCGCAGGCGGCGAGCACCCGGTCCAGCAGCGCGCGCCCGCCCACGCGCACACCGGGCTTGTCCGCGCCGCCGAGCCGTCGGGCGGCCCCGCCGGCGAGCACGACGGCGTCGTACGCGGCGGGGGCCGCACCCGGCGCGGGGACGGTGCCGGCGCCGGGGTCACCGAGGGGCTCGTACGCGGTCACCCCCTGAGTATGCGTCCCTGCGCGATCACAGGGAACGCGGGGAGCCCACACGATCGGAGTGCGCGGGCGTGCACTCTCGTCACAGGGTGCGCAGCAGCACCGCCGGCTGTTCCACACAGTCCGCCACGTACCGCAGGAAACCGCCCGCCGTGCCGCCGTCGCACACCCGGTGGTCGAAGGTGAGCGACAGCTGGACGACCTGCCGCACCGCCAACTCGCCCTCGTGAACCCATGGTTTGGGGACGATGCGGCCGACGCCGAGCATGGCCGCCTCGGGGTGGTTGATGATCGGCGTGGAGCCGTCGACACCGAACACGCCGTAGTTGTTCAACGTGAAGGTGCCTCCGGTCAGTTCGCCGGGGGTCAGCCGTCCCGCCCGGGCGGCCTCGGTCAGCCGGGCGAACTGGGCGGTGAGCCCTTCGGCGTCCCGGGCGTGGGCGTCCCGGACGACTGGCACGACCAGTCCCCGGTCGGTCTGGGCGGCGAAACCGAGGTGGACCCGGTCGAGTTGGACGACCTCCCGGGCCTCGGTGTCGACCGTGGAGTTCAGCTCCGGGAAACGGGCCAGTGCGGCGGTGCAGATCCGGGCCAGCAGGGCGAGCAGCGAGATCCTGGGCCCGGCGGCGGCGTTCATGGCGGTGCGGGCCCGCATCAGCTCGGTCGCGTCGGCGTCCACCCAGCAGGTCGCGTCCGGGATCTCGCGCCGGCTCCGGGAGAGCTTGTCGGCGACGGCGCCGCGGACGCCCTTGAGGGGGGTGCGGAGACCGCCGGACGTCCGTCCCGCGGGCGCGGCCGGTGCCTGGGCCGCGACCGCCTGCGGTTCCGGCGCGGGGCCCGCCGTGCGAGCGCCCTGCGCGGCGGTGGCACGCAGGGCGTACTCCACGTCCGCCCGCAGGATCAGCCCGTCCGGGCCGGAGCCGGTCAGCTCGCGCAGGTCCAGGTCGTTCTGCCGGGCCAGCCTGCGCACCAGCGGGGAGATGACGGGGACGGGCCCGTCGGCCGCGTCGGCGTCGCGCGCCCGGCCGTTCGCCCACCCGGACGGCGCGGCGGCGGACGCCGACTGCGCCGGCCGCACCCTGCGCCGCCGCGCGGGCGCCTCGGAGGTGCCGTACCCGACCAGGACGTTGCCCGAACCCCCGGCCTTCGTCTCCCCGGCCTTCGTCTCCCCGGACTTGGTCTCCCCGGCCTTCGTCTCCTCGACCGGTGTGCTCCCGGCCGCCGCCCCGCCGGTGCCCGAGTCCCGCGCCGGGCGGTCGGCGGCGCTCTCGCCCACCGCCACCGTCAGCAGCGGGGCCCCGACGGGCAGCTCCGTGCCCTCCGCGCCGAAGCGCGCGGTGACCACGCCGCCGTACGGGCAGGGCACCTCGACCATCGCCTTGGCCGTCTCGACCTCGACGACCGGCTGGTCGACGGCGACCACGTCACCGACCTCGACCATCCAGCGCACGATCTCCGCCTCGGTGAGCCCTTCACCGAGGTCGGGGAGCTTGAACTCCAGGCTGCGCCCATCAGAAGCATGTGCCATCAGCTTTCGGCCTCCCACTGCAGGCGCCCCACGGCGTCCAGGATCCGGTCCACACCGGGCAGGTGGTGGCGCTCCAGCATCGGTGGCGGATACGGGACGTCGAACCCGGCCACACGCAACACCGGCGCCTCCAGGTGGTGGAAGCAGCGCTCCGTGACCCGGGCCGCGATCTCCCCGCCCGGGCCCCCGAAGGAACCCGACTCGTGGACGACCACCGCGCGCCCCGTCCGCCGCACCGAGGCGCACACCGTCTCGTCGTCGAACGGCACCAGGGAGCGCAGATCGACGACTTCGAGGTCCCAGCCCTCGGCCCGGGCCGCCTCGGCCGCCTCCATGCAGGCGACCAGCGACGGCCCGTACGTGATGAGTGTGGCGCTCCGGCCGGGGCGCCGCACCACCGCGCGGCCTGTCGGTTCAACGGGCGTGGGCTCCTCGGGGTTCCAGGTGTCCCTCGACCAGTACAGCCGCTTGGGTTCGAGGAAGACCACCGGGTCGTCGGAGGCGATGGCCTGGCGCAGCAGCCCGTAGGCGTCGGCGACGGTCGCGGGCGTGACGACATGGAGCCCCGGAGTCGCCATGTAGTACGCCTCGGACGAGTCGCTGTGGTGCTCGACGCCACCGATGCCGCCGCCGTAGGGGACACGGATCGTCAGGGGCAGGGGCATCCTCCCGCGCGTGCGGTTGCGCATCTTGGCGACATGGCTGACGACCTGCTCGAACGCCGGGTAGGCGAAGGCGTCGAACTGCATCTCCACGACCGGGCGCAGCCCGTACATCGCCATGCCGACGGCCGTGCCGAGGATGCCCGCCTCGGCGAGCGGGGTGTCCGTGCAGCGGTCCTCGCCGAACTCCTTGGCGAGTCCGTCGGTGACCCTGAAGACGCCGCCGAGGGTGCCCACGTCCTCGCCCATGACGTGCACGCTCGGGTCGGCGGCCATGGCGTCGCGCAGCGCGCGCGTGAGGGCCTGCGCCATGGTGGCCGGCTTGACGGCGACAGTGGTCATCGGTGCGTCCCTTCCACCCCGGCCGCGGCCTCCGCCTCCAGCTCCGCGCGCAGCTGGGCCCGCTGCTCGCGCAGCTGCGGCGTGGGCTCGGCGTAGACGTGGGCGAACAGGTCCATGGGGTCGAGCTCCGGATCCTGGTTCATGCGCGCGCGCAGGTCGGCGGCCATGGTCTCGGCGTCCTCGCGGGCGGCCCGGACGCCGTCCTCGTCGAGCAGGCCGCGCTCGGTCAGCTCCCGTTCCAGCAGGTCGATCGGATCGTGCCGGCGCCACGCCTCGACCTCGGCGTCGCCCCGGTAGCGGGTCGCGTCGTCGGCGTTGGTGTGGGCCTCGACGCGGTACGTCACCGCCTCCACCAGCGTGGGACCGCCGCCCGCGCGGGCGTGCCGTACGGCGTCGGTCAGGACCTCGTGCACGGCGGCGGCGTCGTTGCCGTCGACCAGGCGGCCGGGCATCCCGTAGCCGATGGCCTTGTGGGCCAGCGACGGGGCGGCGGTCTGCTTGGCGAGCGGGACGGAGATCGCGAAGCCGTTGTTCTGCACGAGGAAGACGACCGGCGCCCGCCAGACGGCGGCGAAGTTCAGCGCCTCGTGGAAGTCGCCCTCGCTGGTGCCGCCGTCGCCGACCATCGCCAGTGCGACCACGTCGTCGCCCTTGAGCCGGGCGGCGTGCGCGAGACCGACGGCGTGCGGCAACTGGGTGGCAAGCGGCGTGGACAGGGGGGCGACCCGGTGCTCGTAGGGGTCGTAACCGGTGTGCCAGTCGCCGCGCAGCAGGGTGAGCGCCTGCACGGGGTCTACTCCGCGGGCGACGACGGCGAGCGTGTCGCGGTAGCTGGGGAAGAGCCAGTCCCGCTCCTGAAGGGCCAGTGCGGCGGCGATCTCGCACGCCTCCTGGCCGGTGCTGGACGGGTAGACGGCCAGCCGTCCCTGCTTGGTCAGCGCCGTGGCCTGCGCGTTGTAGCGCCTGCCGTGCACCAGGCGGGTGTACAGCGTGCGCAGCAACTCGGGGTCGGCCTGCTCGGCTGCCTTGGTGCCGAGCACGCGGTACGGCTCCGCGTCGGGCAGCGGCGGCGCGGGGTCGGTACGGGGCTGCCAGGCGGGCGGCGGTGTGGGCCGGTACGCGCCCCGCTGCTCCATGACCGTCATGACGGCACCTCCTCGTGGGAGCGGCTTTGGGCTCGCCACGAGTGTGACGGGCCTCACCTACCGATTGTTCGGTCGTCGGCACATTTTGGCTACAGGCGGCCCCAGGCTGTGGACAAACGGTTCTCCACAGCCTGAGATGGACGCAGTACGTCCATGACGGGAAGGCGGGGGGACATGGCATCTGAACAAATGGCCGAACGCCCGGCGGAGGCCAGTGTCCCGGAGGAAGCCGGCGCCCCGCCGCCCCCGCGCCCGCTGGACGCCATCGACCAGGACATCCTGCGCATGCTCCAGGCGGACGGCCGTGCCTCGATACGGTCGGTCGCCGACCGGGTGCACGTCTCGCGTGCGAACGCCTACGCGCGTATCAACCGGCTCGTCGAGGACGGCGTCATCCGCGGCTTCGGCGCCCGCGTCGACCACGAGCGCGCCGGGCACGGCACGTCGGCGTACATCACCCTGAAGATCGTCCAGAACTCCTGGCGCACGGTCCGCGCGCAGCTCCGCCGGCTCCCCGGCGCCTCGCACATCGCCCTGGTGGGAGGCGACTTCGACGTCCTGCTCCTGGTGCACACCCCCGACAACCGGGCCCTGCGCGAACTGGTGCTCACCCGTCTCCAGGCCATCCCGGAGGTGCTGAGCACGCGCACCCTGCTGGTGTTCGAGACCGAGGACCTCGAACCGCAGAGCTGACCCGCAGGGCCGACCGCCGACCGGCCGACCACCGGCGGACCGTCGCGCGGCTCAGGAGGCCCGGCGCAGCCCCCCGAACACCAGCCGCGCCACCGCGTCGACCACTTCGCGCTCGCCCGCGCCGCCCCGGCCGTCGGGACCGTCGGGGCGATACCACTCGACGATCGAGTTGATCATGCCGAAGACCAGCCGGGTCGCGAGCCGCACCTCCACGTCCGTGCGCACGTCCCCCTCGGCCGCCGCGGCCTTCAGCAACTCGGCGACCCGGTGGTCGAACTCGCGCCGCCGCTCCAGCGCCCACCGCTCGGTGCCGGTGTTGCCCCGCACCCGCAGCAGCAGCGTCACGTAGGGCAGTTCGGCCATGAGCACCTCGACCATCCGCCGCACGACGTATTCCAGCCGTTCGGCGGCGGGCCCCACGCGCGCGTGCTCCTCGTCGAGGATCCCGAAGAGCTCGTCCAGGGCCCGGCTCACGGCCCGGCGCAGCAGCTCCTCCTTGCCGGTGACGTGGTGGTATATGGACGACTTGGAGATCCCGGCCGCCTTGGACAGGTGCTCCATGGACGTGCCGTCGTAGCCGCGCTCGATGAACACCTGCACGGCGACGGACAGCAGCGTCTCCGGGGTGTACGTGTCGCGCCTGGCGGTGGTCATGAGGGGGTGCCCTCCCCTGCGTCGGAGACGTGCGCATGGTGGTGGAGCGCGAGGGACGGTGCGTAGCGTCCCGTGGGTTCGCGCAGGTGCAGCTCGCCCAGCAGGTGGTACACCCGGTCGAGGCCCAGCGCGCGGCCCCACTCGAAGGGGCCGAGCGGGTAGTTCACACCGAGGCGCATCGCGGTGTCGATGTCGTCCTCGGAGGCCACGCCCCTGGCGGCCGCGTCGTACGCCAGGTCGACGATCCGCGCGACCGTACGCGCCACGATCATGCCGGGCACGTCACCGACGACGCTGACCTTCTTGCCGAGCGCCTGGAAGAGGCCGGTGGCCTCGGTGAGGGTGCGGGGCGAGGCGGTCACCGAGGGGGCGAGGGCGATGCGTGCGGCCCGCCGGTAGTCGAGGGCGAGGTCGAAGTGGACGACGTCACCGAGTTCGGCCGAGGTCTGGCCGCCGGTGAGCAGGAGCCGGCCGCCTCCGGGCAGCACGAGCGCCCCGTGGCCGTCGTCCTCCTCGCGGACCTCGATGCCCGCCTCGCGTATCAGCTCGACCAGTTCGGCGGCCGGGCCCAGGTCGCCCTCGACGACGACGTACGCGGGCCGGTCGGCCGGTTCGGCGGTGTGCGGCTCGGGGCGCTCGGCGTCACCCCGGTGGTCGTACCAGCCGTGCCCGCTCTTGCGGCCGAGCCGGCCGGACTCGACCAGGCGGCGCTGGGCGAGCGACGGCGTGAAACGCACGTCCTGGAAGAACGCCTGCCACACGGAGTGCGTGACGGCCTCGTTGACGTCCTGCCCGATGAGGTCGGTCAGCTCGAAGGCGCCCATCCGGAAGCCGCCCGACTCGCGCAGCACGGCGTCGATGGTGGCCGGGTCGGCGCCCCGCGCCTCGTACACCGCGAACGCCTCGGCGTAGAAGGGCCGGGCGACCCGGTTGACGACGAAGCCCGGGGTGTCGGCGCAGGCCACCGGGGTCTTGCCCCAGGCGCGGGCCGTCTCGTACGCGCGCGTCGCCGACGCCGGGTCGGTCGCGAACCCGGAGACCACCTCCACCAGCGGCAGCAGCGGCGCGGGGTTGAAGAAGTGCAGGCCGACGAAGCGGCCGGGGGCACGGAGCGCGCCGCCGATGGCGGTGACGGACAGGGAGGAGGTGTTCGTGGCGAGCAGGCAGGCGTCGCCGACGACGTCCTCCAGTGCGCGGAACAGCTCCTGCTTGACCTCCAGCCGCTCCAGGACCGCCTCGACGACCAGCGCGCTGTCGGCGAGGTCGGCGAGGGACTCGGCGGGTTCCAACCGGGCCCGGGCCGCGTCCCGTTCGGCGCCGGTGAGCCGTTCCTTCTCGACGAGCCGGTCGAGTCGGGCGCCGATCGCGTCGGCCGCTTCCCGGGCCCGCCCGGGGGCGGCGTCGTACAGGCGTACGGGGTGGCCCGCGACCAGCGCCACCTGGGCGATGCCCTGGCCCATGGTGCCGGTGCCGACGACGGCCACGGGGCTGCTGAGGTCGAGTGCTGTCATGTGCGCGATCCTCCCGCACGGGGTTGTCCACAGATGCGGCGGTCCCCCTTGTCCCGACCGATCGTTCGGTTACTCTAGCCGTGTCCGCCTGTTTCTGCCCAGGTTCCCCCCAGGTCACGACTCGACGGAGAGTTCGTGAGACGAGGAGTTGGTCCCCCATGGCCGCCGAACTCACCGCGCAGCAGCTGATCGCCCAGCACCGGCCGACCCTGGACCTCGCGCTGGAGACGATCCGCACGCGCGCGTACTGGTCCCCCCACCCCGAGCACCCCAAGGCCTACGGAGACAACGGCAGCCTGGACACGGCGGCGGGCAAGGCCGCCTTCGACGCCCTGCTCGGCACCCGCCTCGACCTCGGCCAGCCCGGCACCGACGACTGGGTCGGCGGCGAGGTCTCCCCGTACGGCGTCGAGCTGGGCGTGACCTATCCGCACGCTGACCTCGACGTGCTGCTGCCCGCCATGAAGGCCGGCCAGAAGGCGTGGCGGGACGCGGGCGCGGAGCTGCGCGCGATGGTCTGCCTGGAGATCCTGGGACGGATCGCCGACCGGACGATGGAGTTCGCCCAGGCGGTCATGCACACCTCCGGGCAGGCCTTCATGATGGCCTTCCAGGCGGGCGGCCCGCACGCACAGGACCGCGGCATGGAAGCGGTGGCGTACGCCTACGCGGAACAGGCCCGCACCCCCGACACGGCGGAGTGGACCAAGCCCCAGGGCAAGCGCGACCCACTGGCGCTGACCAAGCGGTTCACGCCCGTCCCGCGCGGCATCGGCCTCGTCATCGGCTGCAACACGTTCCCGACGTGGAACGGCTACCCGGGCCTGTTCGCCTCCCTCGCCACCGGCAACGCGGTCCTGGTCAAGCCCCACCCGCGCGCGGTGCTGCCGCTCGCGCTCACCGTGCAGGCGGCCCGGGGCGTCCTGGCCGAGGCCGGCTTCGACCCGAACCTGGTCGCGCTGGCCGCCGAGCGCCCCGGCGAGGGCATCGCCAAGACCCTGGCGACCCGCCCCGAGATCCGGATCATCGACTACACCGGGTCCACCGCCTTCGGCGACTGGCTGGAGGCGAACGCCCGCCAGGCCCAGGTCTTCACCGAGAAGGCCGGCGTCAACACGGTGCTCGTGGAATCGACCGACGACTACCAGGGCATGCTGGCCAACCTGGCCTTCTCCCTGTCCCTCTACAGCGGCCAGATGTGCACCACCCCGCAGAACCTGCTGATCCCCCGCGACGGCATCCGCACCGACCAGGGCGCCAAGTCCTACGACGAGGTGACCGCCGACCTGGCGCGCGCCGTCGACGGACTCCTCGGCGACGACGCGCGCGCCAACGCCCTGCTCGGCGCGATCGTCAACCCGGACGTCAAGGCCCGCCTGGAGGCCGCCGCAGGACTCGGCGAGGTCGCCCTGGCCTCCCGCGAGGTGACCAACCCGGACTTCCCGGACGCGGTCGTGCGCACACCGGTGATCGTCAAGCTGGACGGCGCCAAGCCCGACGACGAGGCCGCCTGGACCAGCGAGTGCTTCGGCCCCGTCTCCTTCGCCGTCGCCGTCGACTCCGCCGGCCACGCCATGGACCTGCTGCGCCGCAGCATCCGGGAGAAGGGCGCGATGACCGTCGGCGCGTACACGACCGACACGGAGGTCGAGCAGGCCGTGCAGGAGGTCTGCCTGGAGGAGGCGGCCCAGCTCTCCCTCAACCTCACCGGCGGGGTGTACGTCAACCAGACGGCCGCCTTCTCCGACTTCCACGGCTCCGGTGGCAACCCGGCGGCCAACGCCGCCCTGTGCGACGGGGCGTTCGTCGCCAACCGCTTCCGGGTCGTGGAGGTGCGCCGGCCGTCCTAGGCGACGTGGCCGACGCCCCCGGTGGCGCTCCAGTGGTACAGCGTCATGGCCACACTGGTCGCGAGGTTGTAGCTGGAGACCTGGGGGCGCATCGGCAGCGCCACCAGGTGGTCGGCCCGCGCGCGCAGCTCACGCGAGAGCCCACTGCGCTCCGAGCCGAACGCGAGCAGCGCGTCGTCCGGCAGCTCCAGAGCGCGGATGTCCTCGCCCTCCGGGTCCAGGGCGAACACCGGCCCCGGCGGCAGCTCCCCGACGTCCAGCCGCTCCACGGCGGTCGCGAAGTGCAGCCCCGCCCCACCACGCACCACCGTGGGATGCCACGGGTCCAGCGTGCCCGTGGTGACCACGCCGGTCGCCCCGAAGCCGGCGGCCAGCCGGATCACCGCGCCCGCGTTGCCGAGGTTGCGCGGCTGGTCGAGGACCACGACGGGCGTACGCCGGGGCGTCCGGGCCAGCGCCCTCAGGTTGGCCGTGCGTGAAGGCCGTACGGCCAGGGCGGCCACCGCGGTGGGATGCGGCCGCGCGACGAGGGACGCGTACGTCCCGTGCGGCACCTGGTCCAGCAGACCGTCCAGGACGCCCCGCACGTCCGGCGCCAGCTCGTCGGCGAGGGCCAGGGCGCCCGCGCGGTCACTGGTGACGGCCACCGGGACCTCGGCGCCGAAACGCAGCGCGTGCTTGAGGGCGTGGAAGCCGTCGAGCAGCACGCACGGGCCGACGTGCGCACGCCAGACGGCCAGGGCCGCGGCGGCCGTGGCCGCGGCGGCGGCCACGTCCGGTTCGCCGGTGCGGCCCGGGCCGGATACGCCGGGGCCGGGGCCGCCCGGGCCGGATGCGTCGGGGCCGAGGTCGGTCATGCCCTGAAGCCTACGTGCGTACGCGCGGAGTCCCCCTCGCCCTCCCCGTGGGCCTTGCCCGCCTTGCCCTCGGGGGCGCGGGGCCCGGGCACCGTCGCCGTACCGCCGCCGTCCCCACGACCGGTCCGCGGTCGCGCCGGCAGCCCGGCCGTCAGCCGGCCACGCGCGCGTGCCACCCGGTTCCCCAGGCGGCGCAGGAACGAGGTCGGCAGGAACACCGCGTCGGCGGCGATCATCGCCAGCGAGAAGAACGGCAGCCCGAGCGACACGGCGATCACCGCGTGCTCGGTCATCATGGCGGCCAGCAGCACGTTCTTGACCCGCCGGTTGAACAGCGTGAACGGGAACGCGACCTGCACGGCGACCGTGCCGTAGGTGATGAGCATGACCATCGTGCCGCTGGCGGTCAACGCCTCGGAGAGCGCGGGCCAGGGCGAGAAGTACTCCAGGTGCAGCGGGTAGTAGGCGGCGGTGCCGTCCTGCCAGCGCGAGCCCTGGATCTTGTACCAACCGGCGGTCGCGTAGATCAGACAGGCCTCGGCCATGATCACGACCAGCGCGCCGTTGTGCACGATGTTGGTGACCACGTCGAGCAGCAGGCGCGGCTCGCCGCTCCCGGCGACTCGCCCCACGACCCACCACACGCCCTGCGCGACCCACACCGACCACAGCAGCGCCGGGACGAACCAGTCGCCGTCCAGCCCGCCCGCCAGCGTCACCGTGAACAGCCCGAAGCCCAGCAGGCACCACAGCACCGGCCCGACCCGGTCCACGACACGCTCTCCACGCGCGCGTGCCTCGTCCGCACGCCGCGCCCGGCGCGCGTCCAGCGACCAGACCTGGCCGCAGCGTGTGAGGACCAGGTAGATGCTCATCAGGTGCAGGACGTTGTCGCCACCGTCCCCCATGAAGACGCTTCGGTTCTGCAGCGAGAGCACGCCGACCATGAAGAGCACGGACATGGTCCGGGTGCGCCACCCCAGCAGGAGCAGCACGCTGCTCAGGACGGCCAGCGCGTAGACGATCTCGAACCAGGCCCGCCCGTCCGACCACATCAGCACCGTGAAGGCGCCGTTGTCCGCGATCAGCTGCTCGGCGAGGTCGTGGCTCCAGGGTCCGTCAGGGCCGTACAGCTCGTGCCGGTGGGGCAGCTCGCGCAACAGGAAGAGCAGCCAGGTGGCGCTGAAGCCGATGCGGATCACAGCGGTCTGGTACGGGCCGAGCGCGGCGCCGGTGACGCGGGCGAGACCGCGGGAGACCGAGCGGGCGAGGCCGTTCACGCGGCACCCCCTTCCGACTCACGGGCGGACACCGGCCACCAGGGCAGCTCACGGTAGGTCGGCCGGTCGGAGACCTTCTCGCCGCTCCAGGAGGGCGGCTTCACGTTGGTGGTGCGGGACCGGTACTGGACGCGCTCGACGACACCACCCGGTCCGGCGGCCTCGTTCCGGTCCAGGCGCAGGACCGCGACACGCCGCAGATAGGTCTCGGCCAGCGTGCCCCGCAGGCCCACCGCGCGGTGGTCGGAGTCGTGGGTGGCGAGGAAGAAGTCCCAGGCCCGGCGGAGTTCGTTCTGCTGGGTGTGGCTCGGCAGCGGATTGCCGTCGATGGCCCGGCCGTCCTCGGCGGACAGGTCGTACCAGCCGGTCGTCCGGATCCCGCCGTCCGCCGTGCTCACCTCGGCGCGGACCTGGACGGAGATGTTCTGCTGGAGCGGATTGGGCGCGAAGAGCTTCCAGTTCTGTTCGAACTCCGGGAAGACCCACTCGCTCACCGCGTCGCCGTGCTGCTTGGTAAGGGTGTTCGACGGGGCCACGTGCAGGAACACCAGGCCTATGTGCGCGCAGACGGCGACCGCGACGACCATGAGGGCGGCCACGGCACCCACCTGATAGCGCGTCGAGAGCGCGGCGACACCGGTACGGGGCTCGGCGGACGCCCCACCGCTCGCCGTACGGGGCTCGGCGGACGCCCCACCGCTCGCCGTACGGGGCTCGGCGGTGGCCGTACGCCCGCCGGTGCCGCCCTCCGTACCCGGCCCGGCCCCCACCTCGACGGGGGCGTCGGCCTTCTCCGGAGCCCCCGGTCCAGCAGTGCCCTCCGCCCGAGACGACCGATCCCGCCGGTCCGGCGCGTCCGGCCCATCCGGCGCGCCCGGGCTCTCCGGCCCGTCCGGCGCATCCGGCGCGCCCGGGCCCTCCCGCCCGTCCCGCCCCTTCCAGGCGTCCGAGCCTGTGTCGTACGCGTCCATTCCGCCCCGTTCCGGTCACGCTCCGCCGTTCCGTCCGCCCCGCCCCGGGACGCGTGCGCACCACCCGTGCGGCCGCTCGGCAGCGCTCGAACGCGAACGGTACTCAGAACCGTCCGCCCGCACAGCCCCGGTGTACCGAGAGACGGCCCGGAGACGGCCTAGAGGACGTGTCCCGGCTCGCCCTTCTCGTCCACCACGGGCCGGCCGGCCGCGGCCCACACCTGCATGCCGCCGTCGACGTTCACGGCGTCGATGCCCTGCTGGGCCAGGTACATGGTGACCTGGGCCGAACGACCGCCGGAACGGCAGATCACGTGGATCCGCCCGTCCTGCGGCGCGGCCTCGGTCAGCTCACCGTACCGGGCCACGAACTCGCTCAGGGGAATGTGCAGCGCCCCGGCGGCATGACCCGCCTGCCACTCGTCGTCCTCGCGGACGTCCAGCAGGAAGTCGCCGTCCTTGAGGTCCGTGACCTCCACCGTGGGCACACCAGCTCCGAAACTCATGCCCCAGACGCTACCGGAGCCACCGCCCGGCTCAGTCCCGCCCGAGCGCCTCCGCCAGTTCCGCCTCCCGCTCCCGCACCTGGGTCGCCAGCTGCTCGGCGATCTCCTCCAGGAGACGGTCGGGATCGTCCGGCGCCAGCCGGAGCATGGCGCCGATCGCGCTGTCCTCCAGCTCCTTGGCGAGCAGCGTGAGCATCTCCTTGCGCCGGTCTAGCCACTCGAGGCGGGCGTACAGCTCCTCGCCGCGGCTCGGGCGCCGCTCGGGCGCGGGTCCGGCGGCCCACTCCTCGGCCAGCTCCCGCAGCTCCGCCTCGTCGCCGCGGGCGTAGGCGGCGTTGACCCGGGTGATGAACTCCTCACGCCGGACCCGCTCGTCCTCCTCCTGCGCCAGGTCGGGGTGGGCCTTACGGGCCAGCTCGCGGTAGAGCCGACGGGCCTCCTCGCCGGGCCGCACCCGCTGCGGGGGCCGCACCGCCTGGCCCGTGAGCATCGCCGTGGCCTCGGGGAACAGCCCGTCCCCGTCCATCCAGCCGTGCAGCAGCTCCTCCACGCCGGGGATCGGCATCAGCCGGGCCCGCGCCTCGTCGGCCCGGCGCAGATCCTCGGCGTCACCGGTGCGGGCCGCCCTGGCCTCCAGGATCTGCGCCTCCAGCTCCTCGAGCCGCGCGTACACCGGGCCCAGTCGCTGCTCGTGCAGCCGCGAGAAGTTCTCGACCTCCACGCGGAAGGTCTCCAACGCGATCTCGTACTCGATGAGTGCCTGTTCGGCGGCCCGTACGGCCTGCTCCAGCCGCTCCTCGGGCCGCGGCGCACCACCCTGCTCGGGCTCAGCTTCCGGCGTCGTCACCCGACCAGCCTAGGCCACGACGGCCCCTCCCCCTCCGGCATGCCCGGCGGGCCGCGGGAGCGCCCTCACACCCCCAGTTCCGCCGCGACCCGCCCCGCCCGCACCGCGGCGACCAGCTCGGCGTGGTCGGCCTCCGTACGGTCGGCGTAGGCCACGGAGAAGGCGGCCACCGCCTCGTCCAGTTCGCCGTTCTTGCCGCAGTAGCCGGCGATGAGGCGCGGATCGGCGCTGTGCGCGTGGGCACGGGCCAGCAGCGCGCCGGTCATACGGCCGTAGTCGTCCATCTGGTCGGCGGCCAGGGCGGCGGGATCGACGCTGCCCTTGCGGTTGCGGAACTGCCGCACCTGGTACGGCCGCCCGTCGACCGAGGTCCAGCCCAGCAGGATGTCGCTGACCACCTGCATCCGCTTCTGCCCCATGACCACCCGGCGGCCCTCGTGCCCGGCCTCGGGGGCGTCGAACCCGGCGGTCGCCAGGTGGGGCAGCAGCGCGGAGGGGCGGGCCTCCTTCACCTGGAGCACGAGCGGTTCGCCGCGGTGGTCCAGGAGCAGCACGACGTAGGACCGCGTGCCCACGCTGCCGGTGCCCACGACGCGGAAGGCGACGTCGTGCACCGCGTACCGGGCCAGCAGGGGCAGCCGGTCCTCGGAGAGCGTGGCCAGGTACGGCTCGAGGGAGGCCGCGACCGCCGCCGCCTCCCCGGCCGGGACGCGCCGCAGCACCGGCGGGGCGTCGACGAAGCGCCGCCCGCCGTCCCCGGTGGCCTCGGTCGACCTGGCCGCGAAACGCCCGCTGGTGTTGGCCCGCGCCTTCTCACCCACTCGCTCCAGCGTGCCGAGCAGATCGTGGGCGTCGGTGTGGGAGACGAGCTCCTCGTCCGCGATGGCGTTCCAGGCGTCCAGCGCGGGGAGCCCGGCCAGCAGCCGCATGGTGCGCCGGTAGGCGCCCACCGCGTCGTGGGCGGCCTCGCGGCAGGTGTCCTCGTCGGCGCCGGCCTCCCGGCCCGCGAGGACGAGCGAGGCGGCGAGCCGCTTGAGGTCCCACTCCCAGGGCCCGTGGACCGTCTCGTCGAAGTCGTTGAGGTCGATGACCAGACCGCCGCGGGCGTCACCGTAGAGCCCGAAGTTGGCGGCGTGCGCGTCACCGCAGACCTGGGCGCCGATCCCCGTCGTCGGCGTGCGCGCCAGGTCGTACGCCATCAGACCCGCCGACCCGCGCAGGAAGGCGAACGGCGTGGCCGCCATCCGCCCGACCCGTATCGGGGTGAGCCCCGGTATCCGGCCCCGGTTGGACTCCTCGACCGCGCTCACCGCGCCCGGCCGGGAGCCGTCCGGGACGAGAGCGGCGTGCGCGGACCGCGGAACGCGCGTGCGCAGCGCCTTGCCCTCCGCCTTCGGCGAGCCGCCGACGGGCCACCGCGCGAACCCCGGCACGTGCGGCACCCGCACACCCCCCTCCGCGCCCACCGCCGAACGCGCCGCCCCGTCCGCACCCGCGCCCACCGCCGTACCCGCCTTCACGTCCGTACCCCCACCCGTCCCCGCCCCCGGCCCCGTCGTCGCCTCGGTCATACCGGCAGCCCTCCCCGCTCTCGTACCTGAGCCGTGCCCGCGCCCGCACCGGCCCGTCCGCCGGCGCCGGCGCGCCACGACCGTACCCCCGGGCGAACGCCCCGTACACGGCCCACCACCCCCTGCCCACGCCCACTGCCCACCGCCCCCCATAACGCCGGGAAGAGGGCGGAACAGGAGGTGCCCGTAACCCCGTCGGCCCGCTTACGGTTTCCAGCGATCACCACGGAGCGCGCCCGCCGAAGCAACGACAGCAGCCTGCCCCGCGCCGGCGGGCGCGCCCCCTGTCCGTCCCCCACGTCCCGGATGTCGCACGTCCCGTCCACCTTCCCCGGGGCCCGCCCCCACCCAGGAGACCGAGGAACCGCCATGACCTCCGACGCCCCCACCACCCCCGACGAACCCGGCACCGGTGCCGGGACCGACCGCGACGGCGACCGCGGCATCAGCCGCAAGACCCTGCTCAGGGCCGCCGTCGCCGCCGGCGCCGCCGTCCCGCTGCTCGCCACCGGAGGGATCGCGCTCGCCCGGGACGCCGCCCGCTCCACCCCGGACCGGTCGCTGCCGCCGACGCCCTTCTGCGACGACGGCGACGACCCCACGCCCGACCAGATGGAAGGCCCGTACTTCAAGCCGAACTCCCCGCTGCGCACCGACCTGGTGACCCCCGGCACCGCCGGCACCCGGCTGACCGTCAGCGGCTACGTCTTCGGCCGGAACTGCGTCCCGTTGCCCGGCGTGCTCCTCGACTTCTGGCAGGCGGACAACGCGGGCGCCTACGACATGGCCGGGTACACCTTCCGGGGCCACCAGTTCACCGACGCCGCCGGCGCGTTCACCCTGCGCACGATCGTCCCCGGCCTCTATCCGGGCCGTACCCGGCACATCCACGTCAAGGCCCAGGCCCCCGGCGAGCCCGTGCTGACCACCCAGCTGTACTTCCCCGGCGAGCCCCGCAACAGCACGGACACCCTCTTCGACCCGGCGCTGCTGATGAACGTCCGCGCCGTCGGCGGCGGCAAGGAGGGCACCTTCGACTTCGTCCTGAACGTGGACGGCGGCCCGGGCCCGGACCCCACCGACCCGCCGACCGAACCGCCGGGCGGCACCTGGGCGGCCGGCCGCTCCTACTCGGCCGGCGACCGGGTGACGTACGGCGGCGGCACCTACCGCTGCCTCCAGGCGCACACCTCGATGACGGGCTGGGAGCCGCCCCACGTGCCCGCCCTGTGGCGGCAGGAGTCCTGAGACCTTCCTCACAGCGCACCGCAGCCCCGGTCCGCGCCCGAGCATGCGAAAGCCCCCCAGGTCCGGGACCTGGGGGGCTTTCGGCTGGTGCGCGAGGGGGGAGTTGAACCCCCACGCCCTTGCGGGCACTGGAACCTGAATCCAGCGCGTCTGCCTATTCCGCCACCCGCGCATTGGGTGTGTCCTCGGGCTCCGTTCCTTGCGGCCCGGCGCCTTCCGACACGAGAACATTAGCACGCTGGAACGGGTGGATTCACATCCCTTTCCAGGCGGGGGAGGGCGGGGAGACCGGGGGAACCGGTCCGTCCACCCGCCGTCGGGCACTCGTCCGGACGCCCATCCGTTCACGTATCAACCTCGTACCGGTCCGGCCCGTCTCTCCAGGAGCCGGTACGGGCCCACAGTCCGGTGCGGGACACTGGTCTGCGGCCGCCTCTACGATCCTGGGCAGGATGTGGACACGGGAGCGCGCCCCGAAGAGCCCGCGGAGTTCGAAGGGGAGCTCCAGCGGGAACTCCGAGAGGCGTCGACACCCGTCGACCGGGCCGACAGGGGGAACCAGCCGATCGACCGGCGCGTGGATACGATCAGTAAGCAGTACCAGGTAAGCAGTGCACGGGCGGGCAGCGCCCGACCAAGCGGTGGGCAAGGCAGCAGTACGCACGGCAGCAGTACGCACGGCAGTGGACAGGACGGCAGCGACGGAGGAGGTGCCCCATGGGAGTCCTGAAGAAGTTCGAGCAGCGTCTCGAAGGTCTGGTCAACGGCACCTTCGCGAAGGTGTTCAAGTCCGAGGTGCAGCCCGTGGAGATCGCGGGAGCGCTCCAGCGCGAATGCGACAACAACGCGACCATCTGGAACCGCGACCGCACCGTCGTACCCAATGACTTCATCGTGGAGCTGAGCACGCCCGACTTCGAGCGCCTCAGCCCCTACTCCGGCCAGCTCGGCGACGAGCTCGCCGGCATGGTCCGCGACTACGCCAAGCAGCAGCGCTACACCTTCATGGGACCGATCAAGGTCCACCTGGAGAAGGCGGACGACCTCGACACCGGCCTGTACCGGGTACGCAGCCGTACGCTCGCCTCCTCCAGCAGCCACCAGGCAGGCCCCGCCGCACCCCCCGCCCCCACCGGGCGGCCCGGCGCACCCGGCGCCCCGGGCGGCGGTCACGGCTACCCGCCGGCCGCCCCTCCCGCCGGCGCCCCGCCCATGCCGGCCGCACCACCACCCGGCGGCCGCCCCGGCGGTTACGGCTACCCGCAGCCCGCGGGCGGCCAGCACCCCCCGGCCACACCCGCGGCCGGCGCACGCACCCGCCACTGGATCGAGATCAACGGCACCCGCCATCAGATCTCCCGCGCGACCCTCGTGCTCGGACGCAGCACCGAGGCCGACGTGCGGATCGACGACCCCGGCGTCTCCCGCCGGCACTGCGAGATCCGGACCGGAACGCCCTCGACGATCCAGGATCTCGGGTCCACCAACGGCATCGTGGTGGACGGGCAGCACACCACCCGCGCTACGCTCCGCGACGGCTCGCGGATCGTCGTGGGCAGCACCACCGTTATCTACAGGCAAGCCGAAGGGTGATCCGGGGGCAATGTCAGAGCTGACCCTCACGGTCATGCGGCTGGGTTTTCTCGCCGTACTGTGGCTGTTCGTGATCGTGGCCGTGCAGGTCATCCGCAGCGACCTGTTCGGTACGCGGGTCACCCAGCGCGGATCGCGGCGCGACGCCGCACGACCACAACAGGCCACGCGCCAGGGCCAGGCGCCCCCACCACAGCGCCAGCAGCCCAGCGGCGGCCGGGGCCGCCGAGGCGCCCCCACCAAACTGGTCGTCACGGAGGGCACCCTCACCGGCACCACCGTTGCCCTCCAGGGCCAGACCATCACGCTCGGCCGGGCACACGACAGCACCATCGTGCTGGACGACGACTACGCCTCCAGCCGCCATGCCAGGATCTACCCGGACCAGAACGGCCAGTGGATCGTCGAGGACCTGGGCTCCACCAACGGCACGTACCTGGACCGGTCCCGGCTGACGACCCCCACACCGATTGGCCCGGGCACGCCGATCCGCATCGGCAAGACCGTCATCGAGCTGCGGAAGTAGTGCTACACCAATGAATGAGCGCGAGCGGAGTGAGCACGCAGCGGCGGCCGGCACCCCGGGCCCCGGCGCGCTCCCGACCGGAGGGTGGGCAGTGTGGCTCGACACGACCGGCTGCAGGCGGAGCCGACGGGCGAGGTGCGCATGAGTCTGTCACTGCGCTTCGCCGCCGGATCGCACAAGGGCATGATCCGCGAGGGCAACGAGGACTCCGGTTACGCCGGTCCCCGCCTGCTCGCCATCGCCGACGGCATGGGCGGCCAGGCGGCCGGCGAGGTCGCCTCCTCCGAGGTGATCTCCACCATCGTCGCCCTCGACGACGACGTACCCGGCTCCGACATCCTCACCTCCCTCGGCACCGCCGTGCAGCGCGCCAACGACCAACTGCGGCAGATGGTCGAGGAGGACCCCGCCCTCGAAGGCATGGGCACCACCCTCACCGCCCTGCTGTGGACCGGCCAGCGCCTCGGCCTCGTCCACGTCGGCGACTCCCGCGCCTACCTCCTGCGCGACGGCGTCCTGACCCAGATCACGCAGGACCACACCTGGGTGCAGCGCCTCGTCGACGAGGGACGCATCACCGAGGAGGAGGCGGGCACCCACCCGCAGCGCTCCCTGCTGATGCGCGCCCTCGGCAGCGGCGACCACGTCGAACCCGACCTCTCCATCCGCGAGGTCCGGGCCGGCGACCGCTACCTGATCTGCTCCGACGGACTCTCCGGCGTCGTCTCCCACCAGACGATGGAGGACACCCTCGCCAGCTACCAGGGCCCCCAGGAGACCGTCCAGGAGCTGATCCAGCTCGCCCTGCGCGGCGGCGGCCCCGACAACATCACCGTCATCGTCGCCGACGTCCTCGACCTCGACACCGGCGACACCCTCGCCGGACAGCTCTCCGACACGCCCGTCGTCGTCGGCGCCGTCGCCGAGAACCAGGCCCAGTTCGGCGACAACGGCATCATGCAGACCCCGGCCGGCCGCGCCGCCGGCCTCGGCCGCCGGAGCGGCGGCGGCGAGTTCGGTCCACCCGGCAGCGGCGACACCACCGGCTACATCCCGGCCGACGGCTTCGGCGACTACGGCGACGACGACTTCGCCAAACCCCGCAAGAACCGCAAGTGGCTGAAGAGATCCCTCTACACCGCCCTCGCCCTCGCCGTCATCGGCGGCGGCACGTACGGCGGCTGGCGCTGGACCCAGACCCAGTACTACGTCGGCACCAAGGACGACCACCTCGCGCTGTACCGGGGCATCAGCCAGGACCTCGCCTGGGTCTCCCTCTCGAAGATCCAGAAGGACCACCCCGAGATCGAACTCAAGTACCTGCCGCCCTACCAGCAGAAACTGGTCGAAGCCACCATCCCCGAAGGCGACCTGAACGACGCCCGGGCGAAGATCGAGGAACTGGCGGTCCAGGCCTCCGCCTGCCAGAAGCAGGCCGAACGGCGCACCGCGGAGACCGAGAAGAACGCGAAGACGGGCGAGGGCGAAGCCGGAGGCACCACGGGAACCACCCCCGCCTCCTTCACGTCCAAGGCCTCACCGACCCCGAGCGCATCGGGATCACCGCAGGCACCCGAAACGTCCGAGTCCCCGTCCACGACCGCACCCGCTCCCGGCTCCGGACCGACCCTCTCGGAGGAAGAGCAGAAGGTCGTCTCGCTGTGCGGTAAGCAGTAGGCAAGCCGTGAGAGGCCCAGTCACACGATGAGCAGTACTTCCAACTCGCCGACGCACCACACGTCCACGATCGGCGCCATCGGTGCGCCGAGCCGGCGCAACACCGAACTGGCACTGCTCGTGTTCGCCGTCCTCATCCCGGTCTTCGCCTACGCCAACGTGGGACTGGCCATCAACGACGAGGTCCCCGCCGGCCTGCTGAGCTACGGCCTCGGCCTCGGCCTCCTGGCCGGCGTCGGCCACCTCGTCGTCCGCAAGTTCGCCCCGTACGCGGACCCGCTGCTGCTGCCCCTGGCCACCCTGCTCAACGGACTCGGACTCGTCGCCATCTGGCGCCTCGACCAGTCCGAACTCCTCCAGACCATCAAACAGGCCGGCACCGCCGCGCCCCGCCAGCTGATGTACACCGCGATGGGCATCGCCCTGTTCGTCGCCGTGATGATCTTCCTCAAGGACCACCGCGTCCTGCAGCGCTACACCTACATCTCCATGGTCGGCGCGCTGTTCCTGCTGCTGCTCCCCCTAGTGCCGGGCCTCGGCAAGAACATCTACGGCGCCAAGATCTGGATCCAGGTCGGCTCCTTCTCCATCCAGCCCGGAGAGTTCGCCAAGATCGTCCTCGCGATCTTCTTCGCCGGCTACCTGATGGTCAAACGCGACGCCCTCGCCCTCGCCAGCCGCCGCTTCATGGGCCTCTACCTGCCCCGCGGCCGCGACCTCGGCCCCATCCTCGTCGTCTGGATGGTCTCGATCCTCATCCTGATCTTCGAGACCGACCTCGGCACCTCGCTGCTCTTCTTCGGCATGTTCGTGATCATGCTGTACGTCGCCACCGAACGGACCAGCTGGATCGTCTTCGGCCTGATGATGTCCGCCGTCGGCGCCGTCGGCGTGGCCAGCTTCGAACCCCACATCCAGCAGCGCGTCGACGCCTGGCTCGACCCCATGGGCGAGTTCATGCTCTCCCGCGCCAACCAGATCGGCCACTCCGAGCAGGCCATGCAGGCCCTGTGGGCCTTCGGCTCCGGCGGCACCCTCGGCACCGGCTGGGGCCAGGGACACTCCGAGCTGATCCGCTTCGCCTCCAACTCCGACTTCATCCTCGCCACCTTCGGCGAGGAACTCGGCCTGGCCGGCCTCATGGCACTGCTCCTGCTCTACGGCCTCATCGTCGAGCGCGGCATCCGCACCGCCCTCGCCGCCCGCGACCCCTTCGGCAAGCTCCTCGCCATCGGCCTCTCCGGCGCCTTCGCCCTCCAGGTCTTCGTCGTCGCCGGCGGTGTCATGGGCCTCATCCCGCTCACCGGTATGACCATGCCCTTCCTGGCCTACGGGGGCTCCTCCGTCATCGCCAACTGGGCCCTGATCGGCATCCTGCTGCGCATCAGCGACACGGCACGCAGGCCCGCACCCGCCGCCCCCGCCAGCCCCGACGCCGAGATGACCCAGGTGGTCCGGCCGTGAACAAGCCACTGCGCCGCATCGCGGTCTTCTGCGGCCTGCTCGTCCTCACCCTGCTGATCCGCGACAACTGGCTTCAGTACGTCCAGGCCGACGAGCTCAAGGAGGACGAGCACAACCGCCGCGTCGCCATCGAGCGCTACGCCAGCCCACGCGGCGACATCATCGTCGACGGCAAGGCCATCACCGGCCACACCACCACCAACGGCGACTTCAAGTACAAGCGCACCTACAAGGACGGCGCCATGTGGGCGCCCGTCACCGGCTACGTCTCCCAGGCCTACGGCGCCACCCAGCTCGAAGCCATCGACGACGGCATCCTCACCGGCAACGACGACCGGCTCTTCTTCCGCAACACCCTCGACATGATCACGGGCAAGAAGCGGGAAGGCGGCAACGTCGTCACCACCCTCAACAGCGCCGCCCAGAAGGCCGCCTACGACGGCCTGAAGAAGCAGGGCGCCAAGGGCGCCGTCGTCGCGCTCGAGCCGTCCACCGGCAAGATCCTCTCGATGGCCTCCTACCCCTCCTACGACCCCTCCACGATCGCCGGCAGCGGCGACGCCGACGGCGAGGCCTGGAACAGGCTCCAGAAGAAGAACGACCCCGACGACCCGATGCTCAACCGCGCCCTGCGCGAGGTCTACCCGCCCGGCTCCACCTTCAAGGTGGTCACCGCGGCCGCGGCCCTGGAGAACGGGATGTACACCTCGGCGGACGAGAAGACCGAGTCCCCGCTGCCGTGGACCATGCCCGGCACCACGACCCCGCTCAACAACGAGGGCGACCTCCCCTGCGAGAACGCCACGCTCCGCGAGGCGCTGCGGGTCTCCTGCAACACCGTCTTCGGCAAGATCGGCTCCGACCTCGGCAACGAGAAGATGCTGGAGCAGGCCAAGAAGTTCGGCTTCACCGAGGAGCAGTTCGTCCCCGTCCGCTCCAGCGCCTCCGTCTTCTCCGACGACATGGCGCCCTCGGAGGTCGCGCTCTCCTCCATCGGCCAGTTCAACACCGCCGCGTCCCCCCTCCAGATGGCCATGGTCACCTCCGCCATCGCCAACAACGGCACCCTGATGAAGCCGTACATGGTCGACGAACTCCAGGCCCCCAGCCTCGACACCATCGAGAAGACGGACCCCGAGGAGATGAGCAGGCCGCTCTCCGCGGACAACGCCCAGACCCTCCAGGCCATGATGGAGACCGTCGTCGAGGACGGCACGGGAACCAACGCGCAGATCGACGGCGTCACCGTAGGCGGCAAGACCGGCACCGCGCAGCACGGAGTGGACAACAAGGAGAACCCCTACGCCTGGTTCATCTCGTACGCCAAGGGCGAGGACGGCAGCTCGCCCGTCGCCGTGGCCGTGGTGATCGAGGACGAGAACGCCGTCCGCGACGACATCTCCGGCGGCGGCCTCGCGGCGCCGATCGCGAAGAACGTGATGGAGGCCGTTCTGGAGAGCAAGAAGTGACCGCGGGTCGAACAGGACGTGACTCCGGTCACATCCCCTTCACATAGGCGCACGTTGCGAATACCGGTCCTGTATCGGCTACCGGGCTTGGCCAGGTCACACAGAGCGAGCCGGGTACCGTAGGCCGGACGGCAGCCTCCGACCGTACAAGCATGCCGGTCGGGACCGACGGAGAGGGCTGGTAGGTAGCTATGGAAGAGCCGCGTCGCCTAGGCGGCCGGTACGAGCTGGGCCCGGTGCTCGGCCGTGGTGGCATGGCGGAGGTTTACCACGCGCATGACACCCGGCTCGGACGCCAGGTGGCGGTGAAGACGCTGCGCGCGGACCTCGCGCGCGACCCGTCCTTCCAGGCCCGGTTCCGCCGGGAGGCCCAGTCGGCCGCCTCGCTCAACCATCCCGCGATCGTGGCGGTCTACGACACGGGCGAGGACTACATCGACGGGGTCTCCATCCCGTACATCGTCATGGAGTACGTCGACGGTTCCACCCTGCGTGAACTGCTCCACTCCGGCCGCAAACTGCTGCCGGAGCGCACGCTGGAGATGACCATCGGCATCCTCCAGGCCCTGGAGTACTCCCACCGCGCCGGCATCGTCCACCGCGACATCAAGCCCGCCAACGTCATGCTGACGCGAGGCGGCCAGGTCAAGGTCATGGACTTCGGCATCGCCCGCGCCATGGGCGACTCCGGCATGACGATGACCCAGACCTCCGCGGTCATCGGAACCGCCCAGTACCTCTCCCCGGAGCAGGCCAAGGGCGAGCAGGTCGACGCCCGCTCCGACCTGTACTCCACGGGCTGCCTGCTCTACGAGCTGCTGACCGTGCGTCCGCCCTTCGTCGGCGACTCCCCGGTCGCCGTCGCCTACCAGCACGTACGCGAGGAACCGCAGGCGCCGAGCGTCTTCGACCCCGAGATCACGCCCGAGATGGACGCGATCGTGCTGAAGGCCCTGGTCAAGGACCCCGACTACCGCTACCAGTCGGCCGACGAGATGCGCGCCGACATCGAGGCCTGCCTCGACGGCCAGCCCGTCGCCGCCACCGCCGCGATGGGCGCCATGGCCGCCGGCGGCTACGGCGCCTACCCCGACGACCAGCCGACCACGGCCCTGCGCTCCGACCCGGGCGCGGGCGCCACGACCATGCTGCCGCCCGTCAACCCGGACGACGGCGGCTACGGCTACGACAACCGCCCCGACCGGCGCCGCCAGCAGCCCCGCAAGAAGAACACCTCCACGATCTTCCTGGTCCTGGCCGGCATCCTCGTCCTCGTCGGCGCGATCCTGATCGGCAAGTACACGTTCAGCGGCGACGGCGGGCCGAGCAACGACAAGGTCCCCGTGCCCGGCTTCGTCGGCCTGAGCAAGGCGGACGCCCAGCAACAGGCCACCAACGCCGACCTGGAACTCGCCTTCACGGAGAAGCCCTGCGAGGACCAGAAGAAGGGCAACATCTGCGACCAGGACCCCAAGCAGGGCACCGAGGTCAAGAAGCAGACCACCGTCAACCTGACCGTCTCGACCGGCGCGCCCAAGGTCGCCGTGCCGAACGTCATCGACAAGAACATCGAAGAGGCCAGGCAGCAGCTCGAGGGCAAGGGCTTCGTGGTCGAGGAGAAGCCGACCGAGTCGTCCCAGGCCGAGGGCACGGTCCTCGACCAGGACCCCGACCCGGGCAGCGAGCTGGAGAAGGGCTCGACGGTGACCCTGGAGGTCGCCAAGGCCGAGGAGAAGGCCACGGTGCCCGACGTCGTCGGCCGCAGCTGCGACGAGGCCAAGGCCCAGGTGGAAAGCAGCGGTGATTTGGTAGCCACCTGCACCGACCAGCCGACGAACGACCCGAACCAGGTGGACAAGGTCATCTCCACCACGCCGCAGGGCGGACAGCAGGTCGACAAGGGCTCGAAGGTGACGATCTTCATCGGCAAGGCCGTGCAGAAGACGAAGGTGCCGGACATCAAGATCGGCACCCCCCTGGGGCAGGCCAAGCAGACCCTCCAGCAGGCCGGCTTCACGAACGTCCAGGTCGCGCCCAACGCGCCCGGTGACGACAACGCGACGGTCATCGCCATGACCCCCCAGGCCGGCACCGAGGTCGACGACCCGGCCGCCACGCAGATCACCCTCACCACCGTCGGCGGCAACGGCGGCGGCAACGGCAACAACGGCGGCGGCTTCATCGGCGGCCTGAACGGCCGCGGCGACGACTGACGCGTCCGCGGACACCCGAACGGCAAGAGCCCCGGCCCCCCTCCGCGGAGGGGGGCCGGGGCTCTGTCGTACACACTGCCGCGAAGCGATCGTGTCTTCATATGTCATGACTCGTTAACTCTTGGTGACCGCACCACCCAAGGGGAGGAATGACAATGATCAACGAGACGGCACTGCTGGAATCACCGACCCTGCGCAGCAGCGTCCTCGAACGCACGGACGTACTCGACCGGGTGAAAGCCCTGTCCCTGCTGCCGGACGGCATGCACGTGACGACGGCGATGGTGGCGACGTACTTCGAGGTGGCAGAAACGGTCATCAACAACCTGCTCAGTCGCCACCGACAGGAGCTCGAGTCCAACGGGCTCCGCGTGCTGCGCGGTCCTGGGCTTCGCGAGTTCAAGAAACTCAACTTGAGTTCCTATCGCAGTGGTCATCCACAGCCGCGCTCCAGCCTGGCCATCTGGTCGCGCCGAGCCGTCCTCAACGTTGCCATGCTCCTTCGGGACAGCGAAGTCGCACGTCAGGTGCGTACCTATCTCCTGGACATGGAGTACCTGGCACGCGCACAGCCTGTGGAAAACCCAGCCCCCACGGCAGCCGCCGCACTCGACGAGCACATCGACCAGCGCATCACCCACATCCTCGGCAAGACGGTCGTACCGATGTTCAACGCCCTGATCGCCACGTCCGGCGAACACCGCCGCGAGCTCATCGAACTCCGCGAGGACATCGAGAACGTCGAACGCAGACTGTGCTGGCACCACAGGCGCCTCGCCGTCCTGGAAGGGGAGACCCCCGCGGACAACGTCAGGGCCACGCTCAAGGCCATGACCTGGAAGGCCTTCGAGCACCACGTCGCCGACCTGCTGCGACGGGACGGCTGCACCGACGTCGTCGTACGGCAGGCCCGTACCGACCGCGGCATCGACATCACCGGCCGCACCGCCGACGGACGTACCGTGGCCGTCCAGTGCAAGAACCGGGCCGGCCGCTGGACCGTACCCAGCGCCGACATGCAGAAGTTCGCAGGCGCGGCACGCGCCATCGACCACGTGGACGTCGCCCTCTTCGTCGCCACCTGCAACTTCAGCCACGAATCGGAGGCGATCGCCAAACTCACCGGCGTCGTCACCGTGAACCGCGACGAGCTGGAAGCCTGGAGCGCCGGAGTGCGCCTCAAGGCACTGCGGTAGCACAAGGCAAGAGGCCCGAAGTCGCAAGATGAAGTTGCGGCTTCGGGCCTCCGTCATGTTACGGGACCGAGGCCCCCTTGGGGCCCCGGTCACCTCACCGCAACTCCACCGGCGGCGTCCGCTCGCCGTCCACCTTCTCCGTACGGACCAGCTCCCCCCACACCACGTACCGGTGCCGGCTCGTGTACACCGGCGTGCACGTCGTCAGCGTGATGTAGTGGCCGGCCTTCTTCTTGCCGGACTCCTCGGGGACGGCGTCCAGGACCCTGACGTTGAACTTCGAGGTCTCGGGAAGGACGGCGTAGGTCTTGTAGACGTACCACGTGTCCTTCGTCTCGAAGACGATCGAGTCGCCCTTCCCGATCTTGTCGATGTCGTGGAACTTCGCGCCGTGGCCGTCCCGGTGGGCCGCCAGTGAGAAGTTGCCCTTCTTGTCCGAGGTCGGCAGCGTCGCCTTGACCGGGTCGGTGTAGTAACCGGCCACGCCGTCGTTGAGGACCTTCATCGACGTGCCCTTCTCCACCAGGATGTCGTCCTCGCCCATCGCCGGTACGTGCAGGAAGCCGATGCCCGCCTTGGTGTCCAGCACCCCCGGACCGCCCGAACCGACCCTGTCCTGCGCCCAGCCGTCGCGGACCTTGTCGGCCTGCTTGTCGGCCGCGCGATCGGCGATCACGTTCGTCCACCACAGGGAGTAGACGACGAAGAGGCCGAGCACCAGGCCCGCCGTGATGAGGAGTTCACCGAGAACGCTGACCGCCTGCGCGACGATCCGCCCGGGGCCCCGCCCACGGCGGCGTGCCCCCGGCCCGGGCGGGCCCTCCTCGCCGGCGTGCTCCTCGTGCTCCGTGTCGGTGGTCGCTGCCACTGGTCATCCGCCCTTAACTGACGAGCGCATCCGGCTTGCCCTTGCTGCGCGGCCGTTCCTCGACCATCTTGCCCCAGACGATCAACCGGTACTTGCTCGTGAACTCCGGCGTGCAGGTGGTGAGGGTGATGTACCGGCCGGGGCCCGTGAACCCCGACTGCCTGGGCACCGGATCGAGCACGCTCACGTTGCTCGGCGACGTCACCGGCAGGACCGACGCCATCTTGTACACGAAGTACTCGTCCTGCGTCTCCACGACGATCGGATCGCCCGGCTCCAGCTTGTTGATGTACCGGAAGGGCTCACCGTGCGTGTTGCGGTGCCCCGCCAGCCCGAAGTTGCCCGTCTTCGCGTCCGGCATCGCCGTCTTCAGCGCGCCCTCCGCATAGTGCCCGACCATGCCGCGGTCCAGCACCTTCTTGCTGTTGATGCCCTCGGCGATCGGCACCACGACATCCAGCTTGGGAATGTGCAGCAGCGCGAAGCCCTGCCCCGGCTCGAAACTGCCCGGATTGCGCTTGCCGCTCGCCCAGTCGTCCTGCAGGTTGCTCGCCGCCTTGTCCGCCTGCGCCTGCGCACGCACGTTCGTCCACCACAACTGGTACGTCACGAACAGCAGCATCAGCACACCGGCCGTGATGAACACCTCGCCGATCGCCCGGCTCGCGATCACCGCCGCGCCCGGCTTGCGCGCACGGGCCTGCCGACGCGCCTCGACGCGCGACAGAGGGGCGTTCGGGCCCTCACCCGACTCCGACATCGACGACGATCCCCGGGAGGCCCCACGGCGCCCGTGACGCCCCTTCGCGGCCTTCCTGCGGGCCGCGCGCCCGCCCGCCACGGAAGCGCCCGCAGAAGAAGCGGGAGCCACCCGATCCGGTGACGGCGACGGCTCCGGAACCCGCAGCGCCACCGTCTCGTCATCGACGGACGCGGAGTCCTCGTACCCACCGTCCCCAAGCGGACCGGAACCCCCGTACGGCCACCCGTACGAGCCCCCCTGGTCACCGGCCGCGCCGGATTCGCGCTCGGGACGCAGCGCGGTCACGCCGTGGACCTGCCCACCACCGGGGCGAGCCCCGCCGACCTCGCCACCGCGTCCTGGTCGCCGCACTCCACCAGCCAGTTGGCCAGCATCCGGTGTCCGTGCTCGGTCAGCACCGACTCCGGATGGAACTGCACCCCCTCCACGGGCAGTTCACGGTGGCGCAGCCCCATCACTATCCCGTCCCGCGTACGAGCCGTCACCTCCAGCTCCGCCGGCACCGTGGCCGGCTCCGCCGCCAGCGAGTGGTACCGCGTCGCCGTGAAGGGGGAGGGCAGACCCGCGAAGACGCCCTTCCCCGCATGCTCCACCGGCGAGGTCTTGCCGTGCAGCAGCTCCGGCGCCCGGCCCACCACACCGCCGTACGCCACCTGCATCGACTGCATGCCGAGACAGACCCCGAAGACCGGCACGCCGGTCGCCGCGCAGTGCCGCACCATCTCGACGCACACCCCCGCCTGCTCCGGCGTACCCGGACCGGGGGAGAGCAGTACGCCGTCGAAGCCGTCCTGGGCGTGCGCCGTCGACACCTCGTCGTTGCGCAGCACCTCGCACTCGGCACCCAGCTGGTACAGGTACTGGACCAGGTTGAAGACGAAGCTGTCGTAGTTGTCGACGACGAGGATGCGCGCACTCACTGGTTGTCCACCGTCACATCGTTGAAGGGAAGCAGCGGTTCGGCCCATGGGAAGACGTACTGGAACAGGACGTAGACCACGGCCACGACCAGCACGAGCGAGAGCAACGCCCTCACCCACGCGTTCCCCGGCAGATGCCGCCAGATCCAGCCGTACATGCCGTCCCTTCCGTCGTACCACGGCACCAGACTCACGCCGTACCGCACCAGACTAGCGGCGCGGGGCCCTCCGGAACGGCGTCAATCCACAGGCTGTGCGTACTGCAGGTCCGCGGTGCCCGTGTAGCCCGGCAGCGTCACCGTCCCCTCGTCCTCGACCTTCCAGCCGAGCCCGTAGACGTTGACGTACACCATGTAGTTCTGGATCGCCGGCGACGCGGCCAGCGCCTTCTTCAGCCGCTCCGGGTCACCGACCGCCTGGATCCTGTACGGCGGCGAGTAGACGCGGCCCTGAAGGATCAGGGTGTTGCCCACGCAACGCACCGCGCTCGTGGAGATCAGCCGCTGGTCCATGACCTTGATGCCCTCGGCGCCGCCCTGCCACAGCGCGTTCACCACCGCCTGCAGGTCCTGCTGGTGGATGACCAGGTAGTCGGGCTGCGGCTCCGGATACCCGGGAAGCTTGGCGGTGGCGTCCGGCGGGGCGTCGTTGAGCGTGACCGAGATCGCCTCGCCCTTCAGCTTCTGCGTGCCCGCCTTCTCCTCAAGGCCCGCGAGCTTGTCGTCCTCCGCCTTCGTGCTCCCGTCATCCCGCTCGGCGAACGATTCGATGTCCTCGCGCAGTGCCGCGTTGGACTCCTCGCGCTCACCGTTCTCCCGGCTGCGCTCGTGGATGAGATCGGACAACTTGAGCAAAGAGGTGTCCGTGCGGATATTGGTGCCCTTTGCGGTATCGAAGCTCGTGAAGAAAATGAGCCCCGCCAGAGCGAAGACGGCCGCCGTGAGCACCCGCACGGGCCGGAAACGGCGCGTACGGGCGGGACTGGATCCCGTCCTGGGGGAGTCGGCAGAATTGCTCAACGTACCCTTATCTCCTTCGGAGCCACGGAAGCACTACGCTAACGGACGCCCGGGGAGTGCTCGGGTCCCCTCGTCCCGCAGTACGCAGCCCCCAGCCCGACCCCGTTCCCTGCGCGGCCACGCAGCGCATCGACAGGAGAGACCCTCGTGCCGAAGTCACGTATCCGCAAGAAGGCCGATTACACGCCGCCGCCCTCGAAGCAGGCGACCAGCATCAAACTGACCAGCCGCGGCTGGGTGGCGCCGGTCATGCTGGCCATGTTCGTCATCGGTCTCGCCTGGATCGTCGTCTTCTATGTCACCGACGGTTCACTTCCCGTCGACTCGCTGGGCAACTGGAACATCGTGGTGGGCTTTGGTTTCATCGCCGCCGGATTCGGTGTCTCCACGCAGTGGAAGTAGCCGGGCAGTAGCTCTGCCCAGGGCTATCCACCGAGTTATCCACAGGCTGTCCACACGGTGGGGAAAAGAAAAGACGATCTGTGGATAACCCCCTGGGCATTGACGCCCGTGTGACGGAAGTACCGGCAATCGAAAACACGTTCGCCCCCTGCCTGACCTGCGGAAACACAAGTCAGTGACAGGGGGCACACCTGTTCTCGCACGCTGTGCACAAGATCCGCCACGAGCTGTGGACAACGGGCGCTCAGGTGAGCTGCGACGTCCTCAACAGGGTCAACCCGACGACGGCCACCAGGACGAGCGCACAGGTGCCGTACTGCACGAGCGTCCGCCGGTCGCGCGGGGCGTGGAGCATGGCGTAGCCGATCGCGGCGCCGGCGACGAGGCCGCCGATGTGGGCCTGCCAGGCGATGTTGGCCCAGGTGAAGGTGAACACCAGGTTGATCGCCAGCAGGATGACGACGGGTCGCATGTCCGCGTTGAGCCGGCGGACGAGCGCGGCGGTGGCGCCGAAGAGGCCGAAGATCGCGCCGGAGGCGCCCAGCGAAGGCTGGTTGGGGGCGGCGATCAGATAGGTGAGGGCGCTGCCGGCCAGCCCGGAGCAGAAGTAGAGGGCGAGGTACCGGCCGCGGCCGAGGGCGCCCTCCAGCGGGCCGCCGAGCCACCAGAGGCTGAGCATGTTGAACAGGATGTGCACGGTGCTGCCGTGCAGGAACATCGCGGTCAGCAGCCGGTACCACTGGCCCTCCGCGACTCCCTCGACGGAGCCGAGGAGCGGGACGTAGGCCTCGCCGATCATCTCGAAGCGGTTGGTGAAGCGGTCGCCGACGGAGAGCTGGACCAGGAAGAGGACCAGGTTGGCGCCGATGAGCAGTTTGGTGACGAGCCGCGGGTCGGCGGCGATGGTGCCCCCGGCCAGCGTGCGGGGCCGCGAGGCGGCAGGGGCGGGCCCGTTGCCGGTGCGGCCTGTGGCGCAGTCGGGGCAGTGGAAGCCGACGGAGGCGTTGACCATGCAGTCCGGGCAGATGGGGCGTTCGCAGCGGGTGCAGCGGATGCCGGTCTCGCGGTCCGGGTGGCGGTAGCAGCCGGGCAGGCTCTGGGCGGCCTGTGAGTTGCCTGCCGGGTGGTCCATGGCTTCCCCTCGGTCGTCCTGTGAGCGGTGTGCGCCAATGCGCCGCCCCGCCCATCTTTACGGATGAGCGGGGCGTTTGGTTCCTGCCCTGGGGGGCGGGGGGTCAGCCCTTGCGGGTCTCGATGACGACCGACTCGATGACGACGTCGTTGACCGGGCGGTCGGTGCGGGGGTTGGTCTGTGTGGCGGCGATGGTGTCGACGGTCTTCTGGCTGGCCGCGTCGGTGACCTCGCCGAAGATCGTGTGCTTGCGGTTCAGCCAGGTCGTCGGGGAGACGGTGATGAAGAACTGCGAGCCGTTGGTGCCGGGGCCGGCGTTGGCCATGGCGAGCAGGTAGGGCTTGTCGAAGGCGAGGTCGGGGTGGAACTCGTCCTCGAACTGGTAGCCGGGGTCGCCGGTGCCGTCGCCGAGCGGGTCGCCGCCCTGGATCATGAAGCCGCTGATGACCCGGTGGAAGACCGTGCCGTCGTAGAGCTTGTCCGTGCTCTTCGCTCCGGTGGCGGGGTGGGTCCACTCCCGCTCGCCCTGGGCGAGCTCGACGAAGTTCTTGACCGTCTTGGGTGCGTGGTTCGGCAGCAGCCGGACCTCGATGTCGCCGTGGTTGGTCTTCAGGGTGGCGTAGAGCTGCTCGGCCACGATGTGCCTTCCGTCGTCCTGTGGTGCGCACCGATCCTCGCACGGCCGGGGGTGCGTACGTCGTCCTGCGGCGGTTTGCTGCTCCGATCCGGCGGAGTCGCTTGCGGAAATCGGTGTCGGATGCTCCCGGGTCGCGAGCGCGGGGCGCCGATCCGTGGCATTGTCGTCGACAGGCTCCCTTTGCCCAGTTTTCATCCGTTATTGAGGTTGATAGACCTTGTCAGCAACTTCGTCACTACTTACCCAGAAGGCCCGTAGGCATCGTCTGTGACCCGGATGCCCGCCCTCACATGCCTGGCGGCGCGTCCGCAGGCATGATCCGTAAAAGGGTGGAAAGTCGAATTACCGTACGCCACCGAGGAGGAGGAACCCGTGACCCGCATCGACAGCGTGCGCGCCGCGACCGGTTCGGCGAAGGACAGCGTGCTGCACGCCGCGGAAGTGGTGGCGCCCTACGCCGACTCGGCCATGGACAGGGCCGCTCACTACGCACAGGAGGCGCGCGTACGGCTGGCGCCCAGGGTGTCGCAGGCCGCAGACCAGGCCCGCCTCCAGTACGGCGTGCGTGTCGCGCCGCGGCTGGAGCAGGCCCGTACGCATGTGCCGCCGAAGATGGACGCGGCCGCTCAGGAGGCTGCCTGCCGTGCGCGCCTGGCCGCCCGGCAGGCGGCCGTCTATTCCCGGCCGAGGATCGAGCAGGCGGTGGCTGCGGCCGGGCCCGTCAGGGACGAGGCCGCCGCGCGGGGTGCCGCCGCGTTGGCCGCGCTCCGGGGTCAGGTCACGGCCAAGGAGATCCAGAGGCTGACGCGTAGGCATCGGCGACGGGCGAAGGCCGGGCGTTTCGCCAAGGTGGTACTGGTGGCGGGTGTGGTCGCCGGTGGTGTGTTCGCCGCTTGGAAGTGGTGGGACAAGCAGGCCAACCCGGACTGGCTGGTGGAGCCGCCCGAGGCGACGGAGGTTTCCGAGTCGGGGCGTCTGACGTCGGTGGACGGCACCGGTGAGGCGCTGCTGGACCCCGAGGTGCAGGCCAAGCAGGCGCGGGAGGAGGCGGAGGGCGACGAGCCCCGCTGATCTTCACCGGGCGAGCTTCACATCGTCGCGGGGCGGGAGGCTTCAGGGTCTCCGGTCCCGCGGCGGTGTTTCACGTGAAACTGTTGCTCAGCGGCCGTAGCGGCGTTCACGCAGGGAGTAGGAGCGCAGGGCGCGCAGGAAGTCGATCTCGCGGAAGTCCGGCCAGTAGGTCTCGCAGAAGTGGACCTCGGCATAGGCGGACTGCCAGAGGAGGAATCCGGAGAGCCGCTGTTCGCCGGAGGTGCGGATGATGAGGTCGGACTCGGACCGCGTCTTGGAGTACAGGTGCTTGGAGATGTGCTCCATGGTGAAGGTTTCGATGAACTCGTCGATGTCCCCGCCCTGGGAGCTGTGCTCGGTCAGGGCCGACCGTACGGCGTCGACGATCTCCCGTCGGCCGCCGTAGCCCACCGCGACGTCGACCTTGGTTCCGCCCTTGCGGCCCTGGGTGGCGGCGGTGGCGGTCTTGAGGCGGCTCGCGGATTCGGCCGGCAGCAGGTCCAGGGCGCCGACCACTTCGACGGTCCAGGGGTTGCCCGGGGCGGCGAGCCGTTCCACGACCTCGGCGATGATGTCGATGAGCGGGTTCAGCTGCTCTTCGGGTCGGTGGAGGTTGTCGTCGGAGAGCATGAACAGGGTGACGTGCTCGATCTGCGCGGAGTCGCACCAGCGCAGGAAGTCCAGGACCTTCGCCCCGCCGGCCCGGTATCCCTCACGGGGGTCGTCGATGCCCGACATCTTGGCCCACCGGCGGTTGCCGTCGAGCATGATGCCGATGTGCTGGGGGCGTGGGCGGCCCTCCAACTCCCTGACCAGGCGCTTCATATAGAGCGCGTCGAGAGCGGCCCGTACCTTCGCCCGCATGGTCTACCCCTTCCACCTCGTCGGAAGCGAACGGACGGCTCCGACGGCGATGAGCCACGTGGCACCGCCCCGCAGGGGTGTGGCGCTGGTGCCCTGTGGGGTGACGATATCAAGAGCAGACAGCGCCGCCCCGGTGCCGAGTGGGGCCGTCCGTGGCCCGCTTTCCGTTGTGTCTCGTGGGCCGGGCGGTGGTCTCTGAGGGCCAACTGGCCTTTCCCGCCCGGTCGTTGATCAGCGTTCACGATGAGTGACGGCGTGGACGCGAAGAGCCCGTCAGGCCTGGCGTTTCCGCAGGTCGGACGGGCTCTTCAGATGTGGAGCCTAGGGGAGTCGAACCCCTGACATCTGCCATGCAAAGACAGCGCTCTACCAACTGAGCTAAGGCCCCTTGGAAGGAGGCGTCCGGCCGGGGTACCGCGTGCCGACGGGCGCCGCAGACAAGAGTACCGGGTCGTCCCCCGTATCTCACAAATGATTGGGGCTCCCGGGGAACAACCACGCTCCGTAAGATGCTCGGCGTGGTTCGCTGGAGCGAACTGCGGTTTTTGGGGAAGCGATGGGGAGACGCAATGGACGCCGCACAGCAGGAAGCCACCGCAAGAGCGCGGGAACTGCAGCGGAACTGGTACGGGGAGCCGTTGGGGGCGCTCTTCCGTAGGCTTATCGACGATCTCGGTCTCAATCAGGCGCGTCTGGCGGGGGTGCTGGGGCTGTCCGCGCCGATGCTGTCGCAGCTGATGAGCGGCCAGCGGGCGAAGATCGGCAATCCCGCGGTGGTCCAGCGGGTGCAGCTGTTGCAGGACCTGGCGGGGCAGGTCGCGGACGGCAGCGTGAGCGCGGCCGAGGCGACCGAGCGCATGGACGAGATCAAGAGGTCGCAGGGGGGCTCGGTGCTCAGCAACACCACGCACACGACGAACAGTTCGGGAGCTCCCACGGTCAAGCGGGTGGTCCGTGAGATCCAGTCGCTGCTGCGTTCGGTGGCGGCCGCTGGGGACATCATCGACGCGGCGGACGCCCTCTCCCCGTCCCACCCGGAGCTGGCCGAGTTCCTCCGGGTGTACGGCGCGGGCCGCACTTCGGACGCGGTCGCGCATTACCAGTCCCACCAGAACTGATCCACCGGGTCCGGTCGCCGAAGGGTTCGGCGACCGGGCGCGAGGGGGAGGAGCGGCACACAGCCATGGGTGAGGTCTTCGCCGGTCGGTACGAGCTGGTCGATCCGATCGGCCGTGGAGGGGCCGGTGCCGTATGGCGTGCCTGGGATCACCGCCGGCGGCGCTATGTGGCCGCCAAGGTGTTGCAGCAGAGGGACGCGCACGCGCTGCTGCGCTTCGTCCGTGAGCAGGCGCTGCGGATCGACCATCCCCATGTCCTCGCGCCCGCCAGCTGGGCCGCCGACGACGACAAGGTCCTGTTCACCATGGACCTCGTCACGGGCGGCTCGCTCGTGCACCTGGTCGGGGACTACGGCCCCCTGCCGCCCGCCTTCGTGTGCACGCTGCTCGACCAGTTGCTGTCGGGCCTGGCGGCGGTGCACGCGGAGGGCGTGGTCCATCGCGACATCAAGCCCGCCAATCTGCTGCTCGAGGCGACCGGGACGGGCCGGCTCCGGTTACGGCTGTCCGATTTCGGCATCGCGATGCGGCTGGGCGAGCCCCGGCTGACCGAGACCAACCTCGTGGTGGGGACGCCCGGTTATCTCGCCCCGGAGCAGTTGCTGGGCTCGGAGCCGGACTTTCCGGCGGACCTGTTCGCCGTGGGCCTGGTCGCCCTGTATCTGCTGGAGGGTGCCAAGCCGGACGCCAAGGCTCTCGTGCAGTACTTCGCCGACCATGGGACGCCGCCCGCGCCGCAGGGGATTCCCGAGCCGTTGTGGCAGGTCGTGGCGACGCTGGTGCAGCCGGACCCGTCGGCGAGGTTCCGTACCGCCACGGGGGTGCGCAAGGCGCTGGCCGCGGCCAGGGAGCTGTTGCCGGAGCCCGGGCCGGACGGCGAGCTGATCGAGATCTTCGACCAAGTGGGGCCGCTGCCCCCGGGGTTCGGCCCCGACGGGCCGCTCAGGCGGGCACCGGGGGTGGACGACGTTCCGACGGACCCGCGGCGGCCGTCGAGCCCGGGCGCGTCCCGGGGCGGTACGCCGCCGCCCGAGGACCGAACCCCGCCGCCCCCGGGCGGCACGCCGCCGATCCCGGACCGATTCCCGTCCGCCCCGACCGGCACGCCGCATACCCCGAACCCCGCCCCGTTATCCCCGGGCCCCGCCCCGTCCACTCCCGCCGGCACACCGCCGACCGACTCGGACCGATTCCCGTCCGCCCCGAACGGCACGCCGCATACCCCGAACCCCGCCCCGTTATCCCCGGGCCCCGCCCCGTCCACTCCCGCCGGCACACCGCCGACCGACTCGGACCGATTCCCGGCCGCCCCGAACGGCATGCCGCGCACTCCGAACCCCATCCCGTCCACTCCCACCGGCACACCGCCGACCAACCCGGACCGATTCCCGGCCGCCCCGAACGGCGCACCGCCCGCCCAGGAACCCGCCCCGTCACCCCCGGGCCCCGCCCCGTCCGCCCCGGCGAGCACACCGCCGGTCCCGGACGGGACCCCGTCCACCGCGGTCGGCATGCCTCCGGCCTCGGTCCGGACCCCGTCCATTCCGGGCCCGCCCCCCCTCGGCACGCCGTCGGTGTCGTCGTACGGGGTGGGGCGGCCGTCCGTCATGTCGGAGACCGGCGGTTTCCCTCTGCCGCCCCCGCAGACGGTCGTCAACTCCCCGTCCACGCCCGGTCCGCAGCCGTACGCCCAGCCACCGTCCCCTCCGGGCATCCCGCGGTACCAGCCGCCGTACACGTCTCCGTCCCCGCGGCAGCCCGCCGACGTCCCCACCGCCTCGTACACCACGCCAACCCCGCAGGCCCCCGCGCCGGCCCAGGCGCGTCCGCAGCACCGCGGGGCACGGCGGCGTCGGCGCCCGGGTCCTCCGGCCCGGGTGGCGGTACCGCTCCTGCTCCTCGCCCTGGTCTGCTACGCCGTGGGCTTCTGGGCCCTGACCCGGATCTGAGTCCGGACGTCCACGGGGGAACCAGGACTAGAAGGCCCTGTCGCCCCTGCGCCGGGCCACCGCCGTCCACACGCCCAGGCCCACGAGCAGCAGGCTGCCGGTGCCGATCCCGCCCACGGCGACCGCCTTCATGGCGAGGTCGCCGCCGGCTGCTTCCCCCTGCGGCGCGGTCGCCCGGTCCGGTGCCGAGACCTCGAAGAGGCCCTTGGGCACGGACTCCCCCGCGTACTCCGGGCCGGCCTCGGCCGCTCCGGTGAGCCGCACGCGCAGCGTCAGTGCGAAGGGGCCCTCACCGAAGGCGTCGGCCACCTGTGCCGCGAGATGCACGACGAGGTAGTGGTCACCGGCGAACCGCATCCCGCTGACCTGCGTGTCGGCGGTGTACCGGTTGCGATGGGCCACCGGCGGCAGGGGAGCGAGGCCGACCGTGGTCCGGCGGCCGGTGTAGCCCTTGGCGGCGGCGTCGACCTCGCCGCGCACGGGGTTGTGGAGCGCGATGCGCAGGGCGCCGGTGGCGTAGCCGGAGGCGGCGCCGGAGCCGTCGAGTTCGGCGGTCGCGTGCAGTCGGCGGCCCCAGTCGACGGGGACCTTGTAGAAGAGGGTCTGTCCCGGCCGGATGTCTCCGCGCCAGGCTCCTTGGCCGACGGCGGTGGCGTCGGCGAATCCGCTGCCGCCGGGGCGGTGCTCCGGTTCGCCGGTGAGGGGTTCGGGTGAGGCCGAGTCCCATGACTCGGGTGCGGTGGTCGCGCCGGTCTCTCGCGGGTGCGGCTCGGTGGCGGTGGTGAGTTCCAGGTCCCAGGGCCGCGGCGGGGAGTCCTGGGGCCGGGACCGCTCGACGGTGACGTAGTAGGTGCCGGGCTCCTGGCAGCGTTTTCTGCCGGAAGCGGTCTCGTGCTGGACCCAGGCGGTGAGCGGGCGGGGGCTGTGCGCGGCGCCGAAGGCCGCGCTGTCCAGGGAGCAGGTTCCGCCGTCGTCGTCCCGCAGGCTCACCCGGATGCCGTCGACCGCGGTGACCTCGCCGTCCGTGCCGGGTACGGCGGTGACGGAGACGTAGGTGTCGGAGGCGGCGTCGAGTTCCATGCGGTAGTGGACGGTGCCGCTCCGGGGCAGGGAGCTGCGGTAGGTGGTGCCGGGTTTCAGCGGTGCGGCGCCCGCGGTGCCGTTCGCGCCCTCGATCCGCTGGGCGCCCTCGGCGAAGGTGTAGCCCCCGGCCGGCCCGGCCGCGAGGGCCGCACCGCCGGGAACGGCGGCGGTCGAGATCAGTACGGCGGTCACGACGGCCAGTCGCAGTGACGTCCCGCGCACGGGCGTGGGCCGTACGGGCGTCGGCACCGACGCCCGTGGGCGGTCACCCCCTGATCCGGCACGCCGTCGAGCCGTACACCACCGTCCCATCACCCGCCACCCCTCGCGCTCGCGCTCACCGGCGCTGTCGCCACCGTCGACACGTGGCCGACGCGTCGCCGGCCCCGTCACCCGGCCGGACCGTGGCCCATCCTGCCGCGCAGGTCCGTGCTCTCGCGCCCCCCCGGCACGGGATCCGGGCAACACAAAACCCCGACCGTATGACGGTCGGGGTCTGCTCAGGACCGGTTGTCGGTCGTCCTCACGAACCCGTGGGCACGGAGTCGGTCGCCTCCGTCCACAGATCCTGCTCGGCGCGATCCGCCTGGATCTGGCGGTACACGAGGAGCCCGCCGATGGCGGCCAGTGCGACCAGGAGAAGCTTCTTCACCGCGCGACCTCGTCTTTCCTTGACGTAGGGGACCTCTGGCGCCCGACTATACACACCGGCCGATATCGATCGGTGACCTGCGTCGGCGGCCAACTGCCGGTCCTCGGAGCCCACTCGAAGTGGACCGAGCTGTTCCGATCGGAGGGTGATCACACCTCCACGGACGGTGACTTTGTCCACCTCCCTCCCGTCTGCGCACCTTTTCGCCCCCCTTGCCGCCATCCGGGTGGTGTTCATCTGAACAACGACGCGCCACGGGCGTCGGTCCACCACTTCGCGGCCCTCATACACATCATGAGGAAAGTACGCAAATCGCCCAACCCGAAAGTGAGGGGCCATGGCCCGGAACAAGGTCCTCAGCCTGTGGACCACCATCGTCACCGCCTTCTTCGCGCTGTGCGCGGCGCTCGGACTCGTCTCGGCGACCGCCTCCGCGGCCGTTCCGCAGACCGAGACGCCCAGCAGCACGGAGTGCGCCACCCAGGAAGCGTCGCCCGCGACGGCCTCCTGGTCCTGGTCACGTTCCGGTTCACTGCCCCCCACGATGAAACAGCGCATCCACGCCGAGGCCCACGGCACGGCTCCCAGTTGCCGCCTGTGCCCGGTCGCCGACCCCGCCGCCGCGACATCCGAACCCCCGTGCGACGACACCACCGAGCCCCCGGACCAGCACTCCACCCCTCTCCAGCGCTGAGCGGACCCGGCGTCCGGCCACCACCAGCCGCGCCTGCCGCCCGACCCCGACGTCACGGCGATCCGCGTACCGCACCACACGCCAGAAACAGCCCGGCCGCTCGACAGAGCAGCCGGGCTGCCGCCGTGCAGGACCGCAGGGCCCACTCCACAAGACCTCTTTTGGAGTTGTAGGCTCTAATCGGATCCACCACCCCCACGACGGCCCGGAAACCGGTGAGTGCCAGTGCCGAAGGCATACGAAGTGATCGCGGACGACCTTCGCCGCTCGATCCGCGAGGGTGAGCGCAAGCCCGGCGACCGATTGCCGTCGGAAGCGGAACTCGCCCACCACTACGGGCGCAGCGTGCCGACGGTTCAGAACGCGCTGCGGCTGCTGAGCGACGAGGGCCTGATCGACAAGCAGCACGGCCGCGGCAACTTCGTGCGGCGCCCCCGCACACCCGCGGTCCGGGACAACAGCCGGCACCAGTGGGAGAAGGACCGGGCGCGCCGGCCGCACGCCACGCGGGCCGAGACCGGCGCCACCGAGCACGACACCGGCCTCCACGTCGACGACCTGGTCTTCCACGCGACGTACCGCGAGATCGGGGCGCCCCCCGAGCTGGCGGAGGCCCTCGGCGTCCCCGAGGGCACCACGCTCCTCCAACGCGACTACCGGACGCGGTACTCGGCCGAGGCCGCCCCCTTCAACCTCGTGACCTCCTATCTCGTCCGAGACATGATCGCCGCGAACCCGGATCTCCTGGACGAGACCAAGGAACCGTGGCCGGGCGGCACGCAGAACCAGCTCTACACCGTGGGAATCGAGCTGGACCGCGTAGAGGAACGGTTCACCGCTCGCCCGCCGACACCCGAGGAAGCCGCGGCGCTGGACCTGCCGCCGGGCACGTCGGTGATCCTGCTGCGCAAGACCTCGTACGACGTCGACGACCGCGTGGTGGACGTCTCCGACGTCACGCTTCCCGGCGACCGCACGGAGCTCCGCTTCACCACGCGTCTGGAAAGGTGGTGAGTGCCGCCGTGAACCGGCGCATCGTCATCGTCACGGCCGTCCACGGCCCCTCGGCCCCCTTGCTGCCGGAGGCCTACGCGTCCTTGTGCGAGCAGGAGTTGCCCGACGGCTGGGAGTGGCGCTGGGTGATCCAGGAGGACGGGCGGACCGACGACGTCCGGCCGTACGTGCCCGACGACCGGCGCGTCGTCTTCCGGCAGGGACGGCACGGACGGCAGGGCGGCCCCGGCGTGGCCCGCACGATCGCCCTGGCCCACGCGGACGGCGCGTACGTGAAGGTCCTGGACGCCGACGACAGGCTCCCGCCGGGAGCCCTGGCCCGCGACCTGGCCGCCCTCGAGGCCGACCCGACGATCGGGTGGGCGACGTCACGGGTCCTGGACCTGCTGCCCGACGGCTCGACGGCGGGCTTCCCGGGCGATCCGGATCACGGGCCGATCGAGCGCGGGGAAGTGCTCGCCTTCTGGAAGGCGAACGGCTTCCGTGCCCAGGTGCACCCGGCGACCCTCCTGGTGCGGCGCGATCTGCTGCTCGCCCTCGGCGGCTGGATGGCCCTGCCGGCCTCCGAGGACACCGGCCTGCTGCTGGCCCTCAACGCCGTGAGCCGGGGGTGGTTCTCCGAAGAGGTGGGCCTCCTCTACCGCAAGTGGGAGGGCCAGGTGACCGGCCAGGCCGCCCATGTGGACCCCGCCGAACGGGATGCCCGGATGGCGGTGGTGGAGGCCAGGGCGCGTGCGCTGGCGACCTCCGGATGGCACTGGCCGACCGACGCCGCCGCCGGCACAGGTCGACGCCCGTGAACCGGCCGGACCGACACCGGGGCCGGTGACCAGGCCGACCTTGGGCGGGCTCACCCGAGGTCGTCCGCCCCGACCAGAACGTACCGACGGGCCTCGACGACGGCGGTCGAGCGGGGGCCCTGCAACACGGGCGGGCCACGCGCGAGCCCGGGACACACGGGCGGCCACGCACGGGCCCTGGTCAAACGACTGGCGACCACGCGCGGGCCCTGGGCAGACGACGGCGGCCGTGCAGAGGCTCTGAAACACACGACGGCGGTCACACTGGGCCCTGCAACACGGGCGGACGCGCGCGGGCCGGGGACACACACGGGTCGGCCACGCGCAGGCCCGGCACACACACGGGCAGCCACGCGCAGGCCCGGCACACACACGGGCAGCCACGCGCAGGCCCTGGGCAGACGACGGCGGCCGTGCAGAGGCTCTGAACAGGCGCCGGCGGTCGCGCGGGCCCGGGACACCCGGGCAGTCGTCCGCGCGTCGCCCACGCCAGTCGCCCCGGCCAGTGCATCGCCCCGGGCGTGAACCGCACGGTCCAGGGGCAGCTCCTCAGCCCGTCCTCGGCATCCCCGGACGTGGCGTCCTGCCCGCGTCCGGGCCCGTACCGCGAGCTGCCCGGCGCCGCGGTGCCGGGTCCGGCCGGGACCCGCGGCCCTCCTCGCCGTAGGCCCGCGCCACGTCAGGGGAGCGTCTCCGCATCCACCCGGGAGAAGATCAGGTCGCACTCCTCGACCACGGCCTCCCGCCACCGGACCGGCACGCCGGGCTCACCGCGCAGCGCCCGCGGATAGCTGCCGGGCGCGTAGTCGTTGGGCAGCCGGTAGACGTGGAACCCGGCGTCGCGCATCACCGTCAGCAGATCGTCGACGCGGTCCCCGAGCCGCGCCATGCGCTCGGGCGCCACCTCGACACTGATCTCCGCGTCCGGCCGCAGGCTGCCCAGCATCGGCGCCATCCCCCGGACGACACTCCCTTCCGCCCCCTCGACATCGATCTTGATCACCCGGGCGTTGGCGATCTCCGCCGGCTCGAGCAGCTCCGGCAGCGGCCGGGCCTCGATGTCGAAAGTGGCTTCCGCCGGGCCGTCGTACGGGACGATGCTGTTCGCGCCCGTGTTGTGGGAGCTGGCGAGCACGAAGGTCAGGGTCTTGTGGCCGTCGGACACGGCGGCGTTGAGCGCGCGGATGTTGCGGCGGGCGTTGAGCCGTCCGTTGCCCACCAGGCGGCGATGGACGTCGGGCGAGGCCTCGATCGCCACGACCCGGCCCGCGTCACCGACGAGCTGCGAGGCGAGGACGCTGAGAACTCCGATGTTGGCCCCGACGTCCACGAAGCCGTCCCCCGGGCGCAGCCTGCGCCGCAGCCACCCGGACAGGTGCGGCTCCCACGCCCCGAACAGGTACAGGTACCGCTGGATGAGGTCCCGCGTGTCCACGGCGAACAGTCCGCCGAAGCGGGCCCGGACGACTCTGCGACGCGGGTGCTCACGCAGGTGGGGGTTGAGCCAGCGCTCGGCGAGCACCGCCTTCCCGAACGTGCCGGGGCCTCCTCGGACGTACCGGCTGCCGAGTGTGACCAGTGTTTCCCGCACGGGCGTGCTCATCCGATCCCTTCCAGCCTTCCACCGGCTCCCGCGCAACGGGGGCCTCAGTCCTCGTCCCTGACGGTGATCGCTGCGGAGGGGCACCCCTCGACCGCCTCGCGCACCCGCGGGGCGTCGACATCGTTCTCCCGGCCGGGTATCACGGCACCGAACCCGTCCACCACGGTGAAGACGGACGGGGCCCGGTGGACGCAGTCGCCGGATCCGTAGCACTGCTCGGGGTCGACGGAGATCCTCATGTGCGCACTCCCGCGTGGATGAGCACCGGCCCGCGAGCCGGTGAGCGGTCGGTGGAGGTGTGGGAACCACCACGACGTCCCTGCCCGCGGATCGACGCGCTGAATCCGCCCTGCGCGCTTGCCCGTTGACCTGGTGCTCGTAAGATCGTCCCGCATCTTCGGAAGTGGGGACTGGGGGACGGTTTTGGGCACCGGCGAGCAACTCGTGACCATCGCGGCCGTGCTGCTCGGCGCACTGACCACGCACGCCACGAACCACCTGATGGAGCGGAGCAGGAACCGCAACCAGTTGCTGACGCGGTGGGACGACAAGAAGGTCGACGCGTACGGGGAGTACGTGGACGCCGCGAAGATGAGGATCGCGTCCTCCGTCCGGCTGTACGAGGCCAGAGAGGGCCTGCGTGAGGACCACAGGCCCGAGGAGGACCTCCGCGAAGACCTGGCGGAGGCCGGCCGTCGCTGGGGTTCGGCCTTCGAGCGGGTCATGCTGCTCGGCGGTGACGACGCCGTCGAGGCCGGGCACGAACTGAACGTGCTGCTCGCCGAGATCGACTGGCAGGCGACCGGCCGCATCACCGGCAGCCTGGAGGAGTGGCGCGAGCGGCACCGGGCCGCGTTCCGGGCCATCAACACGTTCCACGAGGCCGCCCGGGCCGACCTCGGCATCCGGGGCAGCGTCACCGGCGAGAAGCACCCCGCGCGCGATCTGCTGGTCCCGCCCGCCCGTCGGCCCACCGCGAACGACTGACCGCCCCGGTCACCGCCGCCCACGCACGCACGCCGGCATGGTCCGCAGTGCCGGACAGGGTCGCGGAATGGCGGGGTCCGTGGCCGACGCGACGCGGCCGCCGCCACCGCTCGTGACACCATCGAAAGCTGACCGAGAACCTGCGGGCTCGTGGGCGGGTGGCAGGTCGCCGAGCCGCTGACCTGTCCAGGTGCCGGGCGGCCGACTCGCCTCTGTGTCGTGATCCTGCCATCCAGGACCGCCGAGGAGGAGGTTCCGGCGTCCGGACAAGGGCGTAGCCGCAGGTCAGGCATATAGAGTGAGTTTTCCGGTCCGGACGTCCAGGTGCGGGGGAAGCAAAGGAGTGGAGACCTTGAGTTTCGACTCAGGGGCACGCACGGCCTTCGCCGAACGTCTCGCGCTGCTGTACAAGGAGGCCGGCAACCCTCCCCTCAAACGGGTGTCCGAGGCCGTCGTCCGGCTGCAGCGGGTCGACGAACGGGAGCGGCCCGTACGGGTCTCCGCCCAGCGGATCAGCGACTGGCGCCGGGCCAAGAACGTACCCGCCCAGTTCCCCGCCCTCGCGGCGGTGCTGCACGTCCTGATCCCCCAGGCCCGGCGCGCGCGACCGGTACCCGTCTCCCCGGGCCTGTACGACATGGCGCAGTGGCAGCGCCTGTGGGAGCGGGCCGTCGCCGACCCGACCGGCGAGCGCCCCGCGCCACCCACCGCGGACGAACAGGGTCCTGCGACCGGGGCCCCGGCCACACCCGGCGGCATCTGCCCCTACCGCGGGCTGGCCGCCTACCGCCGGCAGGACGCCGACTGGTTCTTCGGGCGGGAACGGAGCACCGGCGCCCTCGTCGCCCAGCTCCGCGCGGCGCAGGACACGGGCGGGCTGGTCATGCTCGTGGGCGCCTCGGGAGCGGGGAAGTCGTCCCTGCTGAACGCCGGCCTGGTGCCCGTACTGCGCAAGGGCGCGCTGGACGAGGGGCCCGGCGCGCCGAGGGAGATAGTCCAGCTCGTACCGGGCAGCGATCCGCTCGCGGAGCTGATCCGCCGGATTCCCGAACTCACCCCCGCCGTCCGTGCCGCGAGGCGCCCGGCGGCGCAGGAGGCGGCCGGTGCCCCGGGCGTCACGCGGGCGGCCAGGGAGGCCGTCGGGAAGTGGGCCCGCGGCACGGTGTCGTCGCCCGCCCGTCCGGTCGTCATCGTGGACCAGTTCGAGGAACTCTTCACCCTCTGTTCCGACGAGGCGGACCGACACGCGTTCATCCAGCTCCTCCAGGCGGCCTGCACGCCCGGCGGCCCCGAGGAGCCGGCACCCGTGCTCGTGACGCTCGGCGTACGCGCCGACTTCTACGAGCAGTGCCTGCGGTATCCCGAACTGGCCGACGCGCTGCAGCACCGGCACATGGTGCTCGGGCCGCTGACCACCGCGGAGCTGCGTGAGGCGGTGACCGGCCCGGCGAAGGCCGTGGGCATGGAGCTCGAGCCGGGGCTGGCGGAGCTGATCGTCCGGGAGGTGGGCTCCGACGGCCCGCGGGGGGCGCACGACGCGGGTGTGCTGCCGCTTCTCTCCCACGCCCTGCTCGCCACCTGGCAGCGGCGCAAGGCCGGCCGGCTGACGCTGGCCGGCTACCGCGCGGCCGGCGGCATCCAGGGAGCGGTGGCGGCGACCGCCGAGCGCGCCTGGTCGGACCTCGACCCGGCGGCACGCACGGCCGCGCGGCTGCTCCTGCTCAGACTGGTCCGGCTGGGCGAGGACACCCGGGCCACCCGCAGGCGGGGCACGCGGCGCCGGCTGGCCGAGGAGTCGAGGGACCCCGACAAGACGGAGGAGTCACTCGAAGCGCTGGTCCGCGCCCGGCTGGTGACACTCGACGCGGACACCGTGGAGATCACCCACGAAGCGCTGCTGCACGCCTGGCCACGCCTGCGCGACTGGATCGACGAGGACCGGGGCGACCACCTGCTGCGCCAGCGGCTGGAGGAGGACGGCAGGGCCTGGGAGGAGTCGGACCGCGACTCCTCGCTCCTCTACCGGGGTTCCCGTCTGCAGCAGGCCCACAGCTGGGCGAAGTCGGCCGACGACACCTTCCTGACCCGCAGCGCGGTGGAGTTCCTGGCCGCCGCGGTCAGGCTGCGCAAGCGCACCGTCCTGATCAGTCGCGCCGCGGTGTCCGCGCTGCTGGTCCTGGCGATCGTGGCGGTCGGTTCGGCGGTGATCGCGTGGCAGCAGCGCAACGACGCGGTGTTCGAGCAGGTGGTCGCCGAGGCGGACCGCGTCCAGCCCACGGACCCCTCGCTGTCGGCCCAGCTCGACCTGGTGGCACACCGCCTGCGGCCGGACGACGAGGACGTGAGGAACCGGCTGATCTCCATCGTGAACGCTCCGCTGGCCACCCCGCTCCTCGGACACACGGGCGCCGTCTACCTCACCTCCTTCAGCCCGGACGGGCGGACCCTGGCGACGGCCAGCTACGACCGCACCGTCCGGCTGTGGGACGTGTCGGACCCGGCCCATCCAGAACCGCTCGGCAAGCCACTCACCGGTCACACGAGCTGGGTGAGCACCGCGGTGTTCAGCCCGGACGGCCGCACCCTGGCCAGCGCCTCGGACGACGGCACGATCCGGCTGTGGGACGTGAGCGACCCCGGCCGCCCGCGCCCGCTCGGTGCCCCGCTGCCCGGCCGCGGCGGCACGATCTACCTGCTCGCGTTCGCACCGGACGGACGCACCCTGGCCTCCGCCCACGACGACCACGCCGTCCGGCTGTGGAACGTGGCCGACCCGCAGCGGCCCGAGGCGCTCAGCACGCTCACGGGTGCCGGCGCCGCGGTGCGCTCGGTGGCGTTCGCCCCCGACGGACGGACCCTGGCGGCCGGCGGCGACGACGACACGATCAGACTGTGGAACGTGGCCGACCCGCACCGTCCCGAGCCGGTCGGCACGCCGCTGACCGGCCACACCGGCCTGGTGCACTCCGTGGCCTTCAGTCCCGACGGCCGCACCCTCGCCAGCGGCGGCGCGGACGACACCGTCCGGCTCTGGGACGTCGGCGACCCCCGCCACGCGACGCGGATCGGCTCACCGCTCACCGGCCACACCGGCCCCGTCTGGTCCGTGACCTTCAGCCCCGACGGAGACATGATCGCCGCGAGCAGCGCGGACAGCACGGCGAGCCTCTGGAACGTCAGCGACCCGGCCTACCCGTCGCAGGTCGGCGTCCCCCTCGCCGGGAGCAGCGGGGAGATGTACGCCCTCGGCTTCAGCCCGGACGGCCGCACCCTCGCCACCGGCAGCGGCGACAGCAAGGTACGTCTGTGGTCGATACCGACGTCGGACATGATCGGCCGCATCGGGGTGTTCAGCCCGGACGGGCACGTCCTGGCCACGGCGGCCCGCGACGGCAGGGTCCGGCTGTGGAACGTGACGGACCCCGCCCGGCCCGCGTCGCTGGGCGCACCGTTCCGGCCGGGACAGGGCGACGTGCGGTCAGTGGTGTTCTCCCCGGACGGCGACACGCTCGCGGTCCTGACGGGAAGCCGCGCGGTACAGCTGTGGGACGTCACCGACCCGACCCGGCCCGCCGCCCACGGCCCGCCCGTGGCGCTGCGGACGCGCTACGCGGGCCCCGGCGCACTGGCGTACAGCCCGGACGGGCACACGCTGGCCACGGCCCTCGACGACCGCACCATCCAACTGTGGAACACCGACGACCCCTCCCGCCTGCGTCCGCTCGGCGAACCGCTCACCGGGCACAGGGGATACGTCAACACCCTGGCCTTCAGCCCCGACGGCCGCACACTGGCCAGCGGCGGCGCGGACGACACCGTCCGGCTCTGGGACATCACCGACCCCCACCACGCCACCCCGCTCGGCGGGCCCCGCGAGGGCCACCTCGGGCCCGTCAACGCGCTGGCCTACAGCCCGGACGGCCACACGCTGGCCAGCGGCAGCGACGACGGGACGGTACGGCTCTGGGACGTCACCGGCGGGCACGGACCGGCCGAGCAGGTGCCCACCCTCGCCGGCCACACCGATTCGGTGGTGTCGCTGACGTTCAGCCACGACGGCGCCACCCTGGCGAGCGGCGCCAACGACAACACGGTGCGGCTCTGGGACGTCACCACCCCCGCCGAGGCCGCTCCCATCGGTCAGTCGATGAGCCCCAACGCCAAGACGGGCAACTTCCTGTCCTTCAGCCCCATCAGTCACATGCTCGGGGTGTCGAGCGGCACGGACACGGTCCGGCTGTGGAACCTGGACGTGGCCGACGCCATCGACCGTATCTGCTCGACCACCCGGGGCGTCCTGACCCGGGAGAAGTGGCACGAATACCTGTCGCGCCTCTCCTACGAGCCGCCGTGCGATCAGTGACCGCGCCCCTCCCGGCCGGGTGATACCGGTCACAGCCCGGGGGTGCGGTCGGCCGGTCGGCTCCCGCGAGGCGCGCGACCTTGTTAGCCTTGGCCACAGCCCGACCGCTGGCGCATCCCCCGTCGCCAGCGGTCGGGCGTTCTCGTCCGGTGCCGCCCGCGGACGCGGCCGTCGCAGACGTCCAAGGCCCGTCGCAGACGGCAAAGACCCCCAGTCGAATCCGACTGGGGGTCTTCTCGCTGGTGGGGCTAACAGGATTTGAACCTGTGGCCTCATCCTTATCAGGGATGCGCTCTAACCAACTGAGCTATAGCCCCGCCGCGCTGTGCGGTGTGTGTCCCGCGCGCTGACTCCTGAAGATTAGCGCACGAGAGGGGCAGTCCCAAAATCGGTGGGCACAGAGCGGCCGGAGCGCTCACTCGTCCTCGGCGAGCGTCAGCTCGACGCCGCCGACGAAGCCGGCGGAGAGGTTGTAGATGAACGCGCCGAGCGTGGCCAGGGCCGTCGCGAGGACGACGTCGATGACCGCGATGATCGTCGTGAACATCAGCACGTTGGGCAGCGACAGGAACGACTGCAGGTCGAAGCCGTTGGACTCGTTCGAACCGGTCGCCTCGGAGATCGTGCCGCCGACCGTCGAGAAGACGCCCATGGCGTCCATGACCATCCACAGCACGGCGGACGCGACGATCGTGCAGATGCCGAGCGCGATGGAGAGCAGGAAGCTGACCTTCATCACCGACCACGGGTCGGCCTTCGACACGCGCAGGCGTGCCTTGCGCACGCGGGGCGTGGTGCGCGCGCCGGTGCGCGGGCGGCGCACGGCGGCGGAGGCGTTGCCGCCCTTGGTCTGGTAGGCCTGCGGCGGGTGGTACGGCCCGCCGGGCTGCTGGGGCTGCCGTTCTCCCGGCAGCGGCGAGGCCGACTGCTGAGTCTGCTGGCCTCGGGTGTCCGTCACAGTTCCCCCCTGGGATCCATGCGTCTTGGACGAAGTCGCCGCGTGCGAATCGGCCGTGTCGTCGTCGATCCTGCGGAGTTGAGTCGTGTGCGAGTCCTTCGCACGCGCGGCGGAGCCACGGCCGCCGCCGTCCGTTTCCGTACCCGTGGAGGTACCGGCCGATCCGGCGCCCGTGGCTCCGCTCACGATGACTCTCTCCTCGTGCTACTCGGCCGAGGGCGCCTCGCCCTCGTCCGTGCCGGTGGTCGCGGCATCGTCGGCGGTCTCGTCGACGACCACATCGCCGTCGACCTCCTCCGCCTCGCGTCCCGCCTCGGCGTTGCGTGCGATGCCCACAACGGCATCGCGCTTGCCCAGATTGATCAGTTGGACGCCCATGGTGTCACGGCCCGTCTCCCTGACCTCGCTGACTCGCGTACGAATCACACCGCCCGAGAGCGTGATGGCGAGGATCTCGTCATGCTCCTCGACCACCAGCGCGCCCACGAGCGATCCCCGGTCCTCGACAATCTTGGCAGCCTTGATGCCGAGGCCGCCGCGGCCCTGGACGCGGTACTCGTCGACAGAGGTCCGCTTCGCGTACCCGCCGTCGGTGGCAGTGAACACGAACGTACCGGCTCGAACAACATTCATCGAGAGCAGCTGGTCCCCTTCGCGGAAACTCATGCCCTTGACGCCCGAGGTGGCACGGCCCATCGGCCGCAAGGTGTCGTCCGAGGCGGTGAACCTGATCGACTGTGCCTTCTTGCTGATCAACAGCAGATCGTCCTCGGCCGAGACGAGTTCGGCTCCGATCAGCTCGTCGTCGGAACCGTCCTCCTGCTCCCGCAGGTTGATGGCGATCACGCCGCCCGAGCGCGGGGAGTCGTAGTCCTTCAGCGGCGTCTTCTTCACCAGGCCGGCCTTGGTCGCCAGGACCAGGTAGGGCATCGCCTCGTAGTCGCGGATCGCGCGGATCTGGGCGATCGTCTCGTCCGGCTGGAAGGCCAGCAGGTTCGCCACGTGCTGACCGCGCGCATCCCGGCCGGCGTCCGGCAGCTCGTACGCCTTCGCCCGGTACACCCGCCCCTTGTTGGTGAAGAACAGCAGCCAGTGGTGCGTCGTGGACACGAAGAAGTGGTTGACGATGTCGTCTTCCTTGAGCTTCGTGCCGCGCACCCCCTTGCCGCCGCGCTTCTGGGCCCGGTAGTCGTCGGTCTTGGTGCGCTTGATGTAGCCGCCCCGAGTGACCGTGACGACGATGTCCTCCTCGGCGATCAGGTCCTCGATGGACATGTCGCCCTCGTACGGGATCAGCTTCGTCTTGCGGTCGTCGCCGTACTTCTCGACGAGTGCCGCGAGCTCCGAGCTGACGATCCCGCGCTGACGGACCGGCGAGGCGAGGATCTCGTTGTACTCGTTGATTTTCGCCTGGAGTTCGTCGTGCTCCTGGACGATCTTCTGGCGTTCCAGGGCCGCCAGGCGGCGCAGCTGCATCTCCAGGATCGCGTTGGCCTGGATCTCGTCGATCACCAGCAGGTCCATCAGGCCCCCGCGCGCGATCTCCACGGTGTCACTGCGCCGGATCAGCGCGATGACCTCGTCGATGGCGTCCAGGGCCTTGAGCAGGCCGCGCAGGATGTGGGCGCGCTCCTCGGCCTTGCGCAGGCGGAACTTCGTGCGCCGGACGATGACCTCGATCTGGTGGTTCACCCAGTGCCGGATGAACGCGTCCAGGGACAGGGTGCGCGGCACGCCGTCGACCAGGGCCAGCATGTTGGCGCCGAAGTTGGTCTGCAGGTCGGTGTGCTTGTAGAGGTTGTTCAGCACGACCTTGGCGACCGCGTCCCGCTTGAGCACGATGACCAGCCGCTGGCCGGTACGGGACGACGTCTCGTCACGGACGTCCGCGATGCCGCCGATCTTGCCGTCCTTCACCAGGTCGGCGATCTTCTGCGCGAGGTTGTCGGGGTTGGTCTGGTACGGCAGCTCCGTGACCACCAGGCACTGGCGGTTCTGGATCTCCTCGACCTCGACGACCGCGCGCATGGTGATCGAGCCGCGCCCGGTGCGGTAGGCCTCCTCGATGCCCCTGCGGCCCACCACCAGCGCGCCGGTCGGGAAGTCGGGGCCCTTGATGCGCTCGATGAGCGCGTCGAGCAGTTCCTCGTGCGAGGCCTCGTAGTTGTCCAGGTACCACTGGGCGCCGGCCGCGACCTCGCGCAGGTTGTGCGGCGGGATGTTGGTCGCCATGCCGACCGCGATACCGGCCGATCCGTTGATCAGCAGGTTCGGGAAGCGGGCGGGCAGGACGGTCGGCTCCTGGGAGCGGCCGTCGTAGTTGTCCGTGAAGTCGACGGTCTCCTCGTCGATGTCACGGACCATCTCCATCGACAGCGGCGCCATCTTGCACTCGGTGTACCGCATGGCCGCCGCCGGGTCGTTGCCCGGCGAGCCGAAGTTGCCGTTGGAGTCGACGAGCGGCATCCGCATCGACCACGGCTGGGCGAGGCGCACCAGGGCGTCGTAGATGGAGGAGTCGCCGTGCGGGTGGTAGTTGCCCATGACGTCGCCGACGACGCGGGCGCACTTGTAGAAGCCGCGCTCGGGGCGGTAGCCGCCGTCGTACATGGCGTACAGCACCCGGCGGTGGACGGGCTTGAGGCCGTCACGCACGTCGGGCAGCGCACGCGAGACGATGACGGACATCGCGTAGTCGAGGTACGAACGCTGCATCTCCGTCTCGAGCCCGACGGGCTCGACACGCATCGCCAGGGCTTCACCCTCGGGCGTCGTCACAGGAGTGTTCTCGTCGGTCATTGCTGGTGAAGGTCCTTCCTGGTGCGGTCAGCTGAGACCGACTCAGATGTCGAGGAAGCGGACGTCCTTGGCGTTGCGCTGGATGAACGCGCGCCGGGCCTCGACGTCCTCGCCCATCAGCACCGAGAACAGGTCGTCGGCCTGCGCGGCGTCGTCGAGCGTGACCTGGCCGAGCACGCGGTGCTCCTGGTCCATGGTCGTGATGCGCAACTCCTCGGCGTTCATCTCACCGAGACCCTTGAAGCGCTGCACGGAGTCCTCGCGGATGCGCTTGCCCGCGTTGCGGCCCATCTCGATCAGCGCGTCGCGCTCACGGTCGGAGTACGCGTACTCGAAGTCGTCCCGGCCCCACTTGATCTTGTAGAGCGGCGGACGGGAGAGGTACACGTGCCCGGCCTCGACCAGCGGCCGCATGAAACGGAACAGGAAGGTCAGCAGCAGGGTGTTGATGTGCTGGCCGTCGACGTCGGCGTCCGCCATCAGGATGATCTTGTGATAGCGGAGCTTCTCGATGTCGAAGTCCTCGTGCACACCCGTACCGAACGCGGAGATCATCGCCTGGATCTCCTGGTTCTGCAGGATCCGGTCGATGCGCGCCTTCTCGACGTTGAGGATCTTGCCGCGGATCGGGAGGATCGCCTGGTACTGCGGGTTCCGGCCGGACTTGGCCGAGCCGCCGGCGGAGTCGCCCTCGACGATGAAGATCTCGCACTTGATGGGGTCGTTCGACTGGCAGTCGGACAGCTTGCCCGGCAGCGACGCCGACTCCAGCAGACCCTTACGACGGGTCAGGTCGCGGGCCTTGCGGGCCGCCACGCGCGCGGTGGCCGCCTGGATGCCCTTGCGGATGATGTCCGCGGCCTCGTTCGGGTTGCGGTCGAGCCAGTCGGTCAGGTGCTCGTAGACGACCTTCTGGACGAAGGTCTTCACCTCGGTGTTGCCCAGCTTCGTCTTGGTCTGACCCTCGAACTGGGGCTCGCTCAGCTTCACCGAGATGATCGCGGTCAGACCCTCGCGGATGTCGTCACCCGTGAGGTTGTCGTCCTTCTCCCGCAGCAGCTTCTTGTCGCGCGCGTACTTGTTGATCAACGAGGTGAGCGCCGCGCGGAAGCCCTCTTCGTGCGTACCGCCCTCGTGCGTGTGGATGATGTTGGCGAAGGAGTACACGCCCTCGGTGTAGCCGCCGTTCCACTGCATCGCGACCTCGAGGGACAGGCTCTTGTCCTTGTCCTCGGCCTCGAGGTCGATCACCGTGGGGTGCACCAGGTCTCCCTTGCGGGAGTTGAGGTACTTCACGAAGTCGACGATGCCGCCCTCGTAGTGATACGAGACGGTCTTGACCTCGTGCTTCTCGTCCTCGCCCGCCTCGTCCGCGCCGGCCGTGGCCTTCGCCGACTCACGCTCGTCGGTGAGGTTGATCTTCAGGCCCTTGTTGAGGAAGGCCATCTCCTGGAAGCGCCGGGAGAGCGTCTCGAAGGAGTAGTCGGTGGTCTCGAAGATGTCACCGTCGGCCCAGAAGGTGACCGACGTACCGGTCTCCTCGGTGGCCTCGTGCCGGGCCAGCGGCGCAGTGGGGACGCCCAGCTTGTACTCCTGCGTCCAGCGGTAACCGTCGGTCCTGACCTCGACGGCGACCCGCGTGGAAAGGGCGTTGACCACGGAGACACCCACACCGTGCAGACCACCGGAGACCGCGTAGCCTCCGCCGCCGAACTTGCCGCCCGCGTGCAGCACGGTCAGCACGACCTCGACGGCGGGCTTGCCCTCGGAGGGGACGATGCCCACCGGGATGCCACGGCCGTTGTCCACGACCTGGACACCGCCGTCGGCGAGGATCGTGACGTCGATCGTGTCCGCGTGGCCGGCCAGCGCCTCGTCGACGGAGTTGTCCACGACCTCCTGCACCAGGTGGTGCAGACCGCGTTCACCGGTCGAGCCGATGTACATACCGGGTCGCTTGCGGACCGCGTCCAGACCCTCGAGGACGGTGATGGCACTGGCGTCGTACGAGGCGGGCGCCTCGCCGGTCGAGGTGCTCACCGCGTCGTTCACGCCGGTGTCGGTGGACGGGTTGTTCTCGTTGGGGTTGCCGGAATCGGCCACGAAGCGCCCTTTCTGGCACAGCACGAGCCGGGCTCGTCGGCGGGTTGCCGGAGCGGCTGCGGCATGTTGCGTTGGTAAGCCTTGATCAGCGTTGCTCAGCTTGTCCCGGACGGTCCCCACGTTCGGGGCGGGATTGTCTTCCATTCTACCGGTAGCACTGACACTGATGGGGGTTTGCCGGTACCTGAGTCCGCATGTGCCGCCCTGAACCAGGCTCGTCCGACTCCCGATATGCGGATGGGGGCCTCAAGAGGCTCACGACGGCACTCAGCGCTTCGGGGCGTCAACCCTTGGCTACTTGGGAGTCAGAACACGATTCGCAACCGTGTGCGGTGGTACGACGAAGAGGGCGCCACCGGTTCACACCGCCCCTCGACGCCCACACATGTGAGGTACATCACCCAGCCCTGACGGGGCGACAGATCACCCGTAAGTGTCGCCCGGACCCCGGCTGCCAGGAGCGCGCAACGGCCCGTAGCGACGGCCCGGACCACCCGGACCACCAGGCCCCTGCACCTTGATCACCCGCACCGAACCGTGCCCGAGATCCTCGTTGAGCCGCGCCACCAGCGTCGGCGCGAGCAACCGCAGATTCGTCGCCCAGGCCGTCGAGTCACAGCGCACCACCAGCACCCGCTCGTCCTCGTCGTAGCGCTCCGGCACACAGTGCTTGGCCACGTCCTCACCGACGATCTGCGGCCAACGCCCCATCACCCCGCCCACCGCGGCCGGCGTCTCCCAGCCACGCTCGGTGATCAACCGGTTGATCGCCGAACCGAGCGCCATGGGATCACGGCCATCGGCACGCGCACCCGAGCGCAGACCACCACGCCGCGCCTGCTTCCTCTGCTGCACCGCGTCCCCACGCGCCCGTGCCGCCTCCCGCGCCGCCCTGAGCGCCACCCGCGCGAGATCGACACCCGACGGCTCGGGCGCCTCGCCGCCGCGGCCCTCCCGACCCAGCTCACCGGAAGGCCTCTCGGGGACCGGCCCGTCCGCGCTCATGCGCGCTCCACCGTTCCCCCAGCCACCGCGTACCGCGCCCCGGCCAGCACAGGCGGAACATCGTCGTCGACCGCAGCCGTCACCAGCACCTGCTCACCGGGAGCCACCAACTCGGCCAACCGCTCCCGCCGACGCGCGTCCAGCTCGGCGAAGACGTCGTCAAGGACGAGCACGGGCTCGTTGCCCTCCGCCCTGAGAAGATCGAACGACGCCAGCCGCAACGCGAGCGCGTACGACCACGACTCACCGTGCGAGGCGTACCCCTTGGCGGGCAGCTGACCGAGTTTGAGAAGCAGATCGTCCCGGTGGGGCCCCACCAGGGTGACGCCCCGCTCGATCTCCTGCTTGCGCGCCTCGGCGAGCGCGGCCATCAGCTGCTCGTAGAGATCCTCACGCGTGTGCGCCTCACCGGGCGCCGACGACTTGTACTCCAGAGCGACCGGACCACCCCCCGGCGCCAGCTGCTCGTACGCCTTGTCGGCCAGCGGCTGCACCGCCCCGATCAGATCCAGCCGCTGAGCGAGCAGCTCGGCACCCGCACGCGCCAGATGCTGGTCCCAGACATCGAGCGTGGACAGGTCCATCGTGCGGCCCCCGTGCCGACGGGCGAGCGCCGCCGACTTCAACAGCGTGTTGCGCTGCCGGAGCACCCGGTCGTAGTCGGACCGCACCCCCGCCATGCGCGGCGAACGCGCGGTGATCAGCTCGTCCAGGAAACGACGCCGCTCACCAGGGTCGCCCTTGACCAGCGCCAGATCCTCGGGCGCGAACAGGACAGTGCGCACGATGCCGAGCACGTCACGCGGTCTGACCTGCGAGGACCTGTTGATACGGGCGCGGTTGGCGCGCCCCGGGTTCAGCTCCAGCTCAACCAGCTGCTGCCGCTCCCCCTGCCTGACCTGCGCCCGGATCACCGCACGCTCGGCGCCCATACGAACCAGGGGCGCGTCGGAGGAGACCCGGTGGCTGCCGAGGGTGGCGAGGTAACCGACCGCCTCGACGAGATTCGTCTTCCCCTGCCCGTTCGGACCGACGAAGGCGGTGACGCCCGGGTCCAGCGGAACCTCGACCCGGGCGTACGAGCGGAAGTCGGCCAGCGACAGATGCGTGACGTGCATGGTCGTGCGCCGACCTCCCAACCTTCAGGGTGTTGCTTACTTCTTCTCGACCGCGTGGCCACCGAACTGGTTGCGCAGCGCGGCGATCATCTTCATCTGCGGCGAGTCGTCCTGCCGGGACGCGAACCGCGCGAACAGCGACGCCGTGATCGCCGGCAGCGGCACCGCGTTGTCGATCGCGGCCTCCACAGTCCAGCGTCCCTCACCGGAGTCCTGTGCGTAACCGCGCAGCTCGTCCAGGTGCTCGTCCTCGTCGAGCGCGTTGACGGCCAGGTCCAGCAGCCAGGAGCGGATGACCGTGCCCTCCTGCCAGGACCGGAAGACCTCGCGGACGTTCTCCACGGAGTCGACCTTCTCCAGCAGCTCCCAGCCCTCGGCGTAGGCCTGCATCATCGCGTACTCGATGCCGTTGTGGACCATCTTCGCGAAGTGACCCGCGCCCACCTTGCCGGCGTGCACGGCACCGAAGTCGCCCTCCGGCTTGAGGGCGTCGAAGACCGGCTGCACCTTGGCGACGTTCTCCGCGTCACCGCCGTACATCAGCGCATAGCCGTTCTCCAGGCCCCACACGCCACCGGAGACGCCGCAGTCGACGAACCCTATGCCCTTGGCGGCCAGCTCCTCGGCGTGCTTCTCGTCGTCCGTCCAGCGGGAGTTCCCGCCGTCCACGACGACGTCACCGGGCTCCAGCAGCTCGCCGAGCCGGTCGACGGTGGCCTGGGTGGCCTCACCGGCCGGGACCATGACCCAGACCACGCGCGGGGCGCTGAGCTTGCCCACAAGCTCTTCCAGGCTGTGGACATCGGCGAGGTCCGGATTGCGGTCGTATCCGACGACGGTGTGGCCCGCGCGGCGGATCCGCTCGCGCATGTTGCCGCCCATCTTGCCGAGGCCGACGAGACCGAGCTCCATCAGTTGCGTTCCTTAGGTGTGCGAGGGGGCGGGACGGCACCTCCGTACCCGCCGGATGCGTGCCGCGGCACTTTCGTACCCACGCCGAGCCTAAACCCGGACGGCCGTGCACAGCTGTGGGCATACGCGCTCAGACGTACGCCCTCACCTGCGGGTTTGCCCTCACCCTGTGGACAACCGACGACGGAGCCGACAGCTCAGCCGCTCAGCCGCACCGGCATGATCAGGTACTTGTAGGCCTCGTCGGCCTCGGCGTCCACCGCGGGCCTGCCGCTGAGCAGCGCCGGCTTCGTGGACGTCGTGAAAGACAGCTGGGCCACCGGCGAGTCGATCGCGCTCAGGCCGTCCAGCAGGAACGTCGGGTTGAAGGCGATCGAGATGTCGTCGCCCTCCAACTGCGCGTCCACCCTTTCCACAGCCTGTGCGTCGTCGCTGGAACCGGCCTCCAGGATCAGCACACCCTGCTCGAAGCTGAGCCGCACCGGGGTGTTGCGCTCGGCGACCAGGGCCACGCGCTTGACGGCCTCCACGAAGGGGGCGGTCTCGATCACGGCGACGCTGTTGAACTCCGTCGGGAACAGCGTCTTGTACTTCGGAAGGTCACCTTCCAGCAGACGCGTCGTCGTCCGGCGGCCCGCCCCCTCGAAGCCGATCAGGCCCTCGCCCGCACCCGAGCCGGACAGCGCCAGGATCACCTGGTCGCCGCTGGTCAGCGCCTTGGCGGTGTCCTGGAGCGTCTTCGCGGGCACCAGGGCGACCGCGGAGACCTCCGGGTTCTCCGGCTTCCACAGGAACTCGCGGACCGCGAAGCGGTAGCGGTCGGTGGAGGCCAGCGTCACCGAGTCGCCCTCGATCTCGATGCGCACACCGGTGAGGACGGGCAGCGTGTCGTCGCGGCCCGCGGCGATGGCGACCTGCTGAACGGCCGCGGCGAAGACCTCGCCCGGGACCGTGCCCGTCGCCTCCGGCATCTGCGGCAGGGCCGGGTACTCCTCCACCGGCAGGGTGTGGAGGGTGAACCGCGAGGAGCCGCAGACCACCGTCGCCCGTACACCGTCTGTGGAAATCTCCACCGGCCGGTTGGGGAGGGCGCGGGAGATGTCGGCGAGCAGACGGCCGGAGACGAGGACCGTGCCCTCCTCCTCGACCTCCGCCTCGACCGACACCCGTGCGGAGACCTCGTAGTCGAAGCTGGACAGGCTCAGCTGCCCCTCCTCGGCCTTCAGCAGCAGGCCCGCGAGGACCGGCGCCGGCGGACGGGCCGGAAGGCTGCGAGCCGCCCAGGCCACTGCCTCCGCGAGTACGTCGCGTTCCACCCGGATCTTCACTGTTGCCGCCTCCTGCTGTTGCCGGCGCTTCTCGCCCTGCCTGGCCTTCGTCGTCTGAGTCGGTGTCGTCGGTCCCCGTGAGGGGCAGAACACCGGGGACCAGTCTGACGCACCCCACTGACAGTAGGTGCCGTTCGGGGTCAAGTCGCGACGAGGGGCGGTCGGGCTCGAGAGGGCGAGTTGTGCACAGGACCCGCTTCGAAACGGATTCCGCACTCTCTCTAGTCGGGAGTAGTAGTAGGGCCTGTGGATACCGTGGATAACCGCGTTTGCCCAGGTCAGCGCAGGAATTTTGTCCACGGGGCCTGTGGGCGGAGCCGGTGGACAACCCGGCCCTTCTGTGGAGAACAGAAAGTTCTGCACACTCCGTGCACAGGGAGAGGCGACTTCTCCCCAGAGCCGTCCCCAGGTTTACCCATGTTTCCCACAGGCCAACCAGGCACCTCGATGTGACGCCTTTCACTCGAGGCGGTGAGCAGCCGCGTCGTGTTGCCGAACAGTGGACAGACATGTGGAGAAGCGGGGGATCACTGGGGACAACCGGCTCCAGCCTGTGGGTTACCCGTGGACAACTCGGTGCACAGTCTGCGGAGCACCTGGTTGTCCACAGGCTGTGGAGAACGTTCGTCCACGAATCCACAAGGGGCTGACCTGCCTTGATGGTTCCTCGACACTCTGGCCTGTGGACAGGATTGGGACAACTTCCCAGTCCCCAAGGTGTGGAAGGAAAAAAGTCGCCGAATCTGTGGAGAGTGGCCGTAACCCGGCAGGTATTCGAACAGCAGGTGACCGGGCGGGGGCGGGGCGAGGACCGGGCAGGGAAGTCCCCCCGGCGCCGAGGAGGCGGCCCCAGGGGCGCGGTGGGATGCCCGGGGGTGAGGGGAAGACGCCCCCCCCCGGGGGCGCAGGAAGACGTCTTCCGGGCGCGGGGAGACGTCCTCTGGGCGCGCGGAGCGGAGGGTCCCCAGGGCACGGAAAAGGCGCCCCGGGTCTCTCCGGGGCGCCTCGTGCGGTGGCTGTCGGCGGTCGTCGTCAGCCGTTCTTGATGCGGTTGGTCAGCTCGGTCACCTGGTTGTAGATGGAGCGCCGCTCGGCCATCAGGTTGCGGATCTTGCGGTCGGCGTGCATCACCGTGGTGTGGTCGCGGCCACCGAACAGCGCGCCGATCTTCGGCAGGGAGAGGTCGGTCAGCTCGCGGCACAGGTACATGGCGATCTGCCGGGCGGTGACGAGCTGCCGACCGCGTGAGCTGCCGCACAGGTCCTCGACCGTGAGGCCGAAGTAGTCGGCGGTCGCGCCCATGATGGCCGTCGAGGTGATCTCCGGCGTCGAGTCCTCCCCGCCGGGGATCAGGTCCTTCAGGACGATCTCCGTCAGGCCCAGGTCGACCGGCTGCCGGTTGAGGGACGCGAACGCCGTCACCCGGATCAGCGCGCCCTCCAGCTCACGGATGTTGCGCGAGATGCGGGAGGCGATGAACTCCAGCACCTCCGGCGGGGCGTTGAGCTGCTCCTGTACGGCCTTCTTGCGCAGGATGGCGATGCGGGTCTCCAGCTCGGGGGGCTGGACGTCGGTGATCAGGCCCCACTCGAAACGGTTCCGCAGCCGGTCCTCCAGCGTGACCAGCTGCTTGGGCGGCCGGTCGGAGGAGAGGACGATCTGCTTGTTGGCGTTGTGGAGGGTGTTGAAGGTGTGGAAGAACTCCTCCTGCGTCGACTCCTTGTCCGCCAGGAACTGGATGTCGTCGACGAGCAGGATGTCCATCTCGCGGTAGCGCTTGCGGAAGCTGTCGCCCTTGCCGTCGCGGATGGAGTTGATGAACTCGTTGGTGAACTCCTCCGAGCTCACGTACCGCACGCGCGTGCCGGGGTAGAGGCTGCGGGCGTAGTGCCCGATGGCGTGCAGGAGGTGCGTCTTGCCGAGTCCCGACTCCCCGTAGATGAAGAGCGGGTTGTAGGCCTTGGCGGGTGCTTCGGCGACGGCGACGGCCGCCGCGTGGGCGAAGCGGTTGGAGGCGCCGATGACGAAGGTGTCGAAGAGGTACTTGGGGTTCAGGCGTGCGGTCGGCTCGCCCGGTCCGGGGGCCGGTGCGGGCTGTGCGGCCAGGGGGCCGGGTGCGCCGGTGGCGGGGCCGGGGCCGACGGGGCCGCCGCGGTGGACGTGTCCGGAGCCGGAGGGCGGCTCGGGCAGGTCGCGGCGGGGGGTGCGCTGGTCGTAGTCGTTGCGGGACTGGTCGTAGTCCCCGCGCGGCTGGTCGTAGTCGGCGCGCTGGGAGTCGTAGGGCGGGCGCTCCGGTGACTGCGGCCGGTAGTCCTGCGGGTACGCGTCCTGGGAGGGCGGGCCGTACGAGTCCTGGGGCGGGGACGCGTAGGGGTCCCGTTCGGGGAAGCCGAGGCGCTGCTGCTGCCAGCCGTAGTCGTCCTGCTGCGCCGGGCGGGGCCAGGAGCCCGGCTCGGGGCGCTGGTACTCCTGCGGGTAGGCGGGGCGTGCGGTGGGGAACTGGTCGGCGCGGTGGCGGCCGTATCCCTCGTAGTCGTCGCGGCCGCCCTGGCCCTGGCCCTGGCCGGGGGCGGGGAGCTCGGGCTCCTCGTAGCGGGGCTGGGGCCGGGAGGGGGGTGCCGGGGCGGTGGGTTCGCCGGCGGTGTCGTCGACGGTGATCGCGATACGGATCGGGCGGCCGCATTCGCGGCTCAGCGTCTCGCTGACGACCGGGGCGAGGCGGCCCTCCAGTACGTTCTTCGCGAATTCGTTCGGTACGGCGAGCAGGGCCGTGTCGGCGACCAGCGCGAGGGGCTGGCAGCGGCGGATCCAGTGCTCGTCCTTCGACTCGACGCCCTGCCCACGGCCTTCTCCGAGCAGTTGCTCCAGTACGCGTGGCCACACTGCGGCAAGATCGGCAGGTACGTCAGCCACAGGGCACGCTCTCTCACGAGTCCCTCGAATGTGTGATTCGGGGACGGGTCGGGGTGAAACTCGGGTGGGGCAGGGATAAGGGAACGAATCGAGTCAAGCCACGGTAGTCAGCGCGACCGGTAGGGTTCAAGTCGTTGTCCCCAGCCTGTGGACAAGTGTCTCCCGGTCACCGCTGGTTTGACCGAATGGCGCAGTCCCACGTACCGTAACCAGGTCGAGTTGTCGATGGCTGCTGCCGCCTGCCTCCGATGGGCACAGGTCACGTCCAAGGTGATCGAAAAAGCGGTGCACTCGGGCGTAACGCGAGCTACTCGTGGGCGCACGGTGACAGCCAAGACGGCACCCCGCCAACCCCGATTCTTTCTGGAGCCCCCGAGTGAGCAAGCGCACCTTCCAGCCGAACAACCGTCGTCGCGCGAAGACCCACGGCTTCCGGCTGCGTATGCGCACCCGTGCCGGCCGCGCGATTCTCGCGTCCCGCCGCAGCAAGGGTCGCGCCCGTCTGTCCGCCTGATCACGGTCAGGTCATGACATCGTGCTGCCCACCGAGAACCGGCTGAGGCGGCGCGAGGATTTCGCGACCGCGGTACGACGAGGCCGCCGGGCCGGCCGCCCGGCCCTCGTCGTCCACCTTCGAAGCGGTGCCACGGACCCGCACGCGCCTGGGGAGAGCGCTCCCCCGACACGTGCGGGTTTCGTCGTGAGCAAAGCCGTGGGTGGTGCGGTGGTGCGCACCAAGGTGAAGCGCAGGCTTCGCCATCTGATGCGCGACCGGATCGACCTGTTTCCCCCCGGTAGCCTGGTAGTCGTACGAGCGCTGGCCGGTGCGGGTGACGCCGACCATGCACAGCTGGCCCGAGACCTGGACGCCGCTCTTGAGCGGCTGCTGGGAGGGGGTGCGCGATGAAGTACCCGCTGCTGGCTCTGATCAAGTTGTACCAGTGGACGATCAGTCCTTTGCTGGGGCCGGTGTGCAAGTACTACCCGTCGTGTTCCCACTACGGGTACACGGCCATCGACCGGCACGGTGCCCTCAAGGGCACGGCGCTCACCGCCTGGCGCATCCTGCGGTGCAATCCGTGGTCGCTGGGCGGTGTGGACCATGTTCCGCCGCGCAAGCGTCCGCGGTGGCACGAAATGCTGCGTGACGCCTGGCGTGCACGCAAGGGCGGGCCCTCCGCCGCCGAACCGGCCACCGAGCGACAGGCTTCTCCCACGAGTCCGTCCCGTCCCTCGAGCCCGGCCGCAGAGACCCCGCCCCATGCCCAAGGAGCATGATTAGTGGACACGATTGCCAGCCTCTTCAGCTTCATCACCTGGCCCGTCTCCTGGGTCATCGTCCAGTTCCACACGGTGTACGGGGCGATCTTCGGGCCTGACACCGGATGGGCCTGGGGCCTGTCCATCGTGTCCCTGGTGATCCTGATCCGTATCTGCCTGATCCCGCTCTTCGTGAAGCAGATCAAGGCGACGCGTGGGATGCAGACGCTCCAGCCGGAGATGAAGAAGATCCAGGAGCGCTACAAGAACGACAAACAGCGCCAGTCCGAAGAGATGATGAAGCTGTACAAGGAGACGGGTACCAACCCGCTCTCCTCGTGCCTTCCCATCCTGGCGCAGTCCCCGTTCTTCTTCGCCCTGTACCACGTCCTCAACGCCATCGCGTCGGGGGACACCATCGGCAAGATCAACAACGATCTGCTGGCGAGTGCGCAGAAGGCTCACATCTTCGGTGCCCCGCTGGCCGCGAAGTTCACCGACAGCGCCTCCAAGGTGGAATCCCTCGGCGCCTCGCTGACGGACGTCCGGGTCATCACCGCGATCATGATCGTGCTGATGTCGGCCTCGCAGTTCTTCACCCAGCGCCAGCTGATGACCAAGAACGTCGACACGACGGTCAAGACGCCGTTCATGCAGCAGCAGAAGATGCTGATGTACGTCTTCCCGGTCATGTTCGCCGTCTTCGGTATCAACTTCCCCGTCGGTGTCCTCGTCTACTGGCTGACCACCAACGTGTGGACCATGGGCCAGCAGATGTACGTCATCCGCAACAACCCGACGCCGGGTTCCAAGGCGCAGGCCGCCTACCTGGAGCGGCTGCACAAGAGCGTCACCCAGCACGGCAAGACGCGTGGTCGTGGTGAGAGGGCCATCGTGAAGGCCATCGTCGCCAAGGGACGGGACCGCAACGAGTTCGAGCGGAAGTTCATCAACGGTCTGAACAAGGCCGGGCTGGCCGCGCAGGCCGACGGCACCGTGGAGAAGAGCGACGCCGCTGTCACGGCCCAGTCCGAGGACGGCGCCACCGTGACCGCCACGCCCAAGCGCCAGCAGCCCAAGCGGCAGAGCAAGTCCCAGCGCCAGGCCGCCAAGGTGGCCGGCGAGTCCGAGCCGAAGACCTCGCTGACCAAGTCGGACGAGCCGCAGGACGGCGAGCAGGACACGAAACCTGCCGCCGCCAAGAAGCCGGCTCAGAAGTCCGGCGGCGGTGGCCGTAGCAAGGCCCAGTCCGGACAGCGCAAGGGCCCGCAGCGGCCCAAGTCCCCGTCGAAGAAGTAAGAAGGAGTCCATCCCGTGACGGAAGGCACCACCTCCGCCGCTGCCGAGGGCGCAGACACCCTGACTCGTCTCGAGCAGGAGGGCGAGATCGCCGCGGACTACCTGGAGGGTCTGCTCGACATCGCCGACCTCGACGGCGACATCGACATGGACGTCGAGGCCGACCGTGCCTCTGTCTCGATCATCAGCGACGCCCACAGCCGGGACCTGCAGAAGCTGGTCGGCCGGGACGGTGAGGTGCTCGAGGCCCTGCAGGAGCTCACGCGCCTGGCCGTGCACCGGGAGACCGGCGACCGCAGCCGGCTGATGCTCGACATCGCGGAGTACCGGGCCACGAAGCGTGCCGAGCTCTCCGAGCTGGGTGCCAAGGCCGCGGCCGAGGTCAGGAGCAGCGGCGAGTCCGTGCGGCTGAAGCCGATGACTCCGTTCGAGCGCAAGGTCGTGCACGACGCGGTCAAGGCCGCGGGGCTGCGCAGCGAGTCCGAGGGCGAGGAGCCGGAGCGCTTCGTCGTCGTCCTGCCCGCCTGATCGGTTCTCACGTTCCCGGCCCCGTCTGTTGCGCAGACGGGGCCGCATTTTGTCAGCCTGATAGTTCTGGTGGTTCTGGCAGCGGCGCCTGGCGCGCCGGTGCGGTACGGAAGGACGGTCCCCCCCGTGACGGAGGCAGCGGAGCTCCCCCCTGTGCCCGAGCAGGCACGCGAGGTGTTCGGCGATCGGTACGCGGACGCGGTCCGCTACGCGGAGCTGCTCGCCGAGGCGGGGGTGAAGCGTGGTCTGATCGGTCCGCGTGAAGTTCCCCGCCTGTGGGAACGGCATCTGCTGAACTGCGCGGTGCTCTCGGAGGTCGTGCCCGAGGGCGTGACGGTGTGCGATGTCGGTTCGGGGGCCGGCCTGCCCGGAATTCCGCTGGCCCTGGTCAGGGACGACCTGAAGATCACGCTTCTTGAGCCGCTGCTGAGGCGCACGAATTTCCTCACCGAGGTCGTGGAGCTGCTGGGGCTGGACCATGTGACCGTCGTGCGTGGCCGGGCCGAGGAGGTCATGGGCAAGATTCCGCCGGTGCATGTGGTGACGGCCCGTGCCGTTGCTCCGCTGGACCGGCTGGCCACGTGGGGGATCCCGTTGCTGCGTCCTTACGGTGAGATGCTCGCTCTCAAGGGCGACACGGCCGAGGAGGAGCTGAAGGCGGCAGCCACGGCGCTCAGCAAGCTGGGTGCGGTCGAGACATCCATCCTGCATGTCGGTGAGGGGGTTGTGGATCCCATGTCCACCGTGGTGCGGGTCGAGGTCGGGGAAAGCCCCGGTGGGGTGCGTTTTGCCGCCAAGCGGGCCAAGGCGGCCCGGACGGGGCGGACGCGTCGACGTCGCGGGTAGGCGTGCCGGTGGTTGCGGAGCGGGCACGTTGCGTAGGCGATGGGTGCGCGGGCCGCTGGGAGGGCGTCGGTAGCGCTGATCCCTCCTGATGGCCGACCGTACTCCACACAAGCTGCCCAACCTGTGCATGCCGGAGTGTCGCGACATTTCGGCACCGGCTGCTGTGCATCGTGTTTCACGTGAAACGTCGCTCACTGCTGCACGGCATCATCAGTCGGGGCCGCGCCGCGGCCGAACCCCGCGACCGGAAGCCTCTCGGGTCGCTCGGAGAGGGCATGGAGTTGTCCACAGAGGTGGATTTCTCCACAGAAGACCAGGCCTCACTGGTTCATGACCCCGAAGGCATGGGAGGCTCTGTTCATTGCGAGCCTGAAGTCGAGGAGAGTGAATCCTTGCGGTCCGACGCCAACATCGCGGGACCGATGACCGATCCGGTCCCCGGTCCCCGTACCGAGTCGACGGGGGCGGATGTTTCACGTGAAACACCGCCTCCGATGGACGACACTCCGATCGGTCGAGCTGCCCAACTGGCGGTGGAGGCGCTGGGGCGTGCCGGTGAGGCACTGCCGCGGCCCGAGCAGACCCGGGTCATGGTGGTCGCCAACCAGAAGGGTGGTGTGGGCAAGACGACGTCGACCGTCAATCTTGCCGCGTCGCTCGCGCTGCACGGTGCCCGTGTGCTGGTCGTCGACCTCGATCCTCAAGGCAATGCGTCCACCGCGCTGGGTATCGATCATCACGCCGAGGTCCCGTCCATCTATGACGTACTGGTCGAGAGCAGGCCGCTCTCGGAGGTCGTCCAGCCGGTCCCCGACGTCGAGGGCCTCTTCTGTGCGCCGGCCACGATCGATCTGGCCGGCGCCGAGATCGAGCTGGTCTCGCTGGTGGCACGGGAGAGCCGGCTTCAGCGGGCGATCCAGGCGTACGAGCAGCCGCTGGACTACATCCTCATCGACTGCCCGCCCTCCCTCGGTCTGCTGACGGTCAACGCGCTCGTCGCGGGCCAGGAGGTGCTGATCCCCATCCAGTGCGAGTATTACGCGCTGGAAGGGCTGGGGCAGCTGTTGCGCAACGTCGACCTGGTCCGGGGACACCTCAACCCCACCCTGCACGTGTCGACGATTCTGCTCACCATGTACGACGGCCGGACGCGGCTGGCGTCCCAGGTCGCGGACGAGGTACGCAGCCACTTCGGCGACGAGGTGCTGCGGACGAGCATTCCCCGATCGGTCCGTATCTCCGAGGCTCCGAGCTACGGGCAGACGGTACTGACCTACGATCCAGGATCGAGCGGTGCCCTCTCCTATCTGGAGGCGGCACGCGAAATCGCGCTGAAGGGCGTGGGCGTCAGCTACGACGCGGCCCACGCTCATATCGGCGCTCAGAATGACCCGAACATGGTGGAGGGGATCCAGTGAGTGAGCGACGGAGGGGGCTGGGCCGTGGGCTGGGCGCGCTGATCCCCAATGCCCCGACGGAGAAGTCGGTGGCTTCGGCGGCACTGGGAAATGCGGCGTCCGTGTCTCCCACAGCCATGCCGATGGTGCCGAACGACCGGGGAGTGGCTGCCGCGAAGGTGGCCACGCTGCCTTCGGCTCCTCGTGAAACGGAGGATCCGGCGGCGTTCGGCGGGACGGACATGCTCAGGTCTCCCTTGGGGGCGCATTTCGCGGAGATCCCCCTCGACGCCATCACGCCGAACCCGAAGCAACCGCGTAAGGACTTCGACGGCGACGCACTGGCCGAGCTGGTCATCTCCATCAGGGAGGTCGGTCTTCTCCAGCCGGTCGTCGTACGGCCGACGGGCCCCGGGCGCTATGAGCTCATCATGGGTGAGCGCCGCCTCCGGGCCTGCCGAGAGCTGGAACTGGACGTCATTCCGGCGATCGTGCGGGCCACGGAGGACGAGAAGCTCCTCCTGGACGCGCTGCTGGAGAACCTGCACCGCGCTCAGCTGAACCCGCTGGAGGAGGCCTTCGCCTACGACCAGCTGCTGAAGGACTTCGACTGCACGCACGACCAGCTGGCGGACCGCATCGGTCGCTCCCGTCCGCAGGTCTCCAACACGCTGCGTCTGCTGAAGCTGTCGCCGAAGGTGCAGACCCGGGTGGCCGCCGGGGTGCTCTCCGCCGGGCACGCGCGGGCGTTGCTCTCCGTCGAGGACCCGGAGGAGCAGGACCGGCTGGCCCATCGCATCGTGGCCGAGGGCCTCTCGGTGCGGTCGGTCGAGGAGATCGTGACCCTGATGGGCTCCCGACCGCAGAAGCCTCAGCGAGCCAAGGGCCCGCGGGCAGGCTCCCTGGTCTCCCCGGCGCTTTCGGACCTGGCGACGCGACTCTCGGACCGCTTCGAGACGAGGGTGAAGGTCGATCTGGGCCAGAAGAAGGGAAAGATCACCGTGGAGTTCGCCTCCATGGAAGATCTCGAACGGATCCTTGGCAGCCTCGCTCCCGGTGAAGGGCCCGTGCTGCAGAAGGGCCTTCTGGACGGGGAAGGCGAAGAGCTCGACTCCTGATGCTCGGGCGGGTGAAGCACGGGAACGGTGCTCCACCTGCCACCCGGGGCGGGTCGTTGCCGGTGTGTACCGGGACACGGCCCGCCCTTTGCTTTTCGTCAGTGTCGAGGTCAGCGCATCGTGGATACGATGCGTTCGAGATGGCGAAATCACCTGGCAGGACCTCTTGAGAGGGAGGCAGGGGCCATGCGAACGATGAGCCGCACCGGACTGGTGAGCGCGGGCTTGGGGCTGGGCGCGATGGGCGGATTCATCGGCAGCCTGCTCAGGGAACGGAGCGCTCTGACAGCTGCCCGCGATGCGGCGGGCGAAGGAAGCGAGGAACAGCCTTCATGGGGCGCCGGGTCGTACCGCTCACGCTGGACAACCTTCAGGACCTTCCCCGGCGCTGTCGCTCGTGCGTCTTCTGGGAACTGGACCCGGTCAGTGGCGAAGCCGCGGTAAAGGCCGGCACATCGGCCCTGGAGAAGGAATCCTGGATCTCGGCCGTCCTGCTGGACTGGGGATCGTGCGGCCGCGTGGTCTACGTCGACGACGTATCGGTGGGCTTCGTGCTCTACGCCCCTCCCGCCTACGTCCCTCGCTCGGCGGCCTTTCCCACCAGTCCTCTCTCGCCCGACGCGGTGCAGTTGATGACCGCCTTCGTGGTGCCGGGCTACCAGGGCCAGGGACTGGGTCGCGTCATGGTCCAGACGGTCGCGAAGGATCTCCTACGCCGGGGCTTCAAGGCCATCGAGGCGTTCGGTGATGCGCGCTGGAAGGAGCCCGCGTGCATCCTGCCGGCGGACCACCTGCTGGCTGTGGGATTCAAGACGGTCAGGGCCCATCCCAGCCACCCGCGGCTGCGGCTGGATCTCCGGTCCACGCTGTCCTGGAAAGAAGACGTGGAGATGGCGCTGGACCGTCTGCTGGGGGCGGTCCAGAAGGAGCCCGCGCTACGGCCGTTGTAGCGGAGGCGTGGTTCCAGGAAGCCCTGTCATGCGAATGGGCCGACCCGTCCGGGTCGGCCCATTCGTGTTTCACGTGAAACATCAGTCAGCGATGAAGTCCTCGAGGTCGCGAACGATCGCGGCCTTGGGCTTGGCACCGACGATGGTCTTGGCGACCTCGCCACCCTGGTAGACGTTCAGGGTCGGGATGGACATGACGCCGTACTTGGCCGCCGTACCCGGGTTCTCGTCGATGTTCAGCTTGACGACCTCGATCTTGTCGCCGTACTCGGCGGCGATCGCCTCGAGGGACGGCGCGATCTGGCGGCACGGACCGCACCAGGCGGCCCAGAAGTCCACCAGGACGGGCTTGTCGCTCTTGAGGACGTCCTCATCGAAGGAGGCGTCGGTCACCTTCTTCAGGGTTTCGGCCACAGCGGGCTCCTTAACTGGTGTGTGCGTGGGGTGGATGGAGGTCAGACAGTGGTCTTCTCGGGCTCGGCCTTGTCCTCGTCGGTGAGCGCGGCGAGGTAGCGCTCGGCGTCGAGGGCGGCGGAGCAACCGGTGCCGGCGGCGGTGATCGCCTGGCGGTAGGTGTGGTCGACCACGTCACCGGCGCCGAAGACACCGGTGAGGTTGGTGCGGGTCGACGGAGCGTCGACCTTCAGGTAGCCCTCCGGGTCCAGGTCGAGCTGGCCCTTGAAGAGCTCGGTGCGCGGGTCGTGGCCGATGGCGATGAACAGGCCGGTGACCGCCAGGTCCGAGAGCTCGCCGGTCTTGACGTTGCGCAGCTTCAGGCCCGACAGCTTCTGGTCGCCCTGGACCTCGGCGACCTCGCTGTCCCAGACGAACGTGATCTTCGGGTCGGCGAAGGCGCGCTCCTGCATCGCCTTGGAGGCGCGCAGGGTGTCCCGGCGGTGGACGATCGTCACGGACTTGGCGAAGCGGGAGAGGAACGTGGCCTCCTCCATCGCGGTGTCGCCGCCGCCGATCACGGCGATGTCCTGGTCCTTGAAGAAGAAGCCGTCACAGGTCGCGCACCAGGAGACGCCGCGGCCGGACAGAGCATCCTCGTTCGGCAGACCGAGCTTGCGGTGCTGGGAGCCGGTGGTGACGATGACGGCCTTGGCCCGGTGGACCGTGCCCGCAGTGTCGGTGACGGTCTTGATCTCACCCGTCAGGTCGACGGCGACGACATCGTCGGGGATCAGCTCGGCACCGAAGCGCTCCGCCTGTGCACGCATGTTGTCCATGAGCTCGGGGCCCATGATGCCGTCCTGGAAACCAGGGAAGTTCTCCACCTCGGTGGTGTTCATCAGCGCACCACCCGCGGTGACGGCGCCCTCGAACACCAGCGGCTTCAGCGACGCGCGCGCGGTGTAGAGCGCCGCCGTGTAGCCGGCGGGCCCGGAGCCGATGATGATCACGTTTCGGACGTCGCTCACGGCTTCATTCCTCGTCTCTGGACTGCGTCTTCAGGGCCGGGTGGAGCTTTTCTTCGGACTCTCACCCCACCCAACGGATCCTACGGGGCGCGCATTCCCGCTGTGTCCGGGCACACGGCGGGTGAGGAGACGCGTGGGTTCAGGGACGCGCGTAGGACTGCTTCAGCAGGACCTTGGCTTCACCGACGGCGGGGTGGTGTACGCAGGTCGATTCGACGATGTAGGCGGTGACCCGGGAGTCGTTGCGGGTGTCGGGCAGCACCACGAGCAGTGCTTCCTTGCCCTTGTAGACGCCTTCCTGCGCGGCGAGCGCCGGGTCGTCGCGCCCGATGGCGTTCTGGACGCATTCCGGAACCGTCGGCTGGGTGAAGACGCGGTTCTCGGTCCTGTTCTCGGACTCCATGCCAAAACTGCGTGGCGTGCGCGAGCCGCTCCCTCCCTGTCCGTCGGCGACGAGCTCGACCACCTGCTTCTTCAGCTGTCCCTCGGAGAAGGTGTCCACGGGTGCGGACCGCTGCCCTTGCGCTGTTTCGTCGGATGGCCCGTCGCCGGTCAAGGACGCCACGATCACGGAGCCGATCCCCAGGGCGGCCGCCGCGGCGACGGCGCCCAGGACAGCGACCCTGCGCCGCCCGTTTCGCCTGCGGTCCTTGCGGCCCGGACCCGTGGTGGAGGAGCGGGCGTGTCCGGAGGGACGATCTGCCGACACTGTTGTTTCACGTGAAACAGGCGGGCCGTCATGGCTCGCGTCCTCGACGGCTTCGGGCGCTTTCGCGTTCAGAAGGGCCTCGGCGGCGAGGGCGGCGTCGATACGGGTAGCCACGTCGTCCGGCATCCGCTGTGGTTCCGGCAGCGTTCCGAGAAGTCCCTGGATCTCCACCAGCGACGCGTAGACGTCCGAGCAGGGTGCGCAGGTCTCCAGGTGACCTCGAAGGTCCGTGGTCCGCGAGGGTGGGAGCAGGCCTTCGGTGAGGTCGGAGATCTCCGCGACATCCGGGTGCCCGGCCGTCTCTGTCGTTGACGACGTCACGCTCGTCCACCTCCGCCCTTCACTGCGGCTGAATCGCTCTGGCCCGCGTCCGATGGTCCGGCCCGGTGCGGCCCTGCTGCGGGTGGGACGGATGTCCCCTGCGTCCGGTTCCGCTTCTCGTCCTCACCGCTGCCGTCCGGGCGCAGGTGGGTGAGCAGCGGCAGGAGTCTGGCTCTGCCACGGGCACAGCGACTCTTGATCGTGCCGGTCGGCACGTCGAGGATCCGGGCGGCTTCGGCGACGGGGTAGCCCTGCATGTCGACGAGGACGAGGGCTGCACGCTGGTCGGTCGGCAGGGTGCCCAGGGCTTTCAGTAGCTGGCGATGCAGGTCGTTGCGCTCGGCGGGAGCCGAAGCCGACTCATGCGGTTCCAGGAGCTGTTCCAGGCGCTCGGTGTCGTCGACGGGAGCCGTCTTCCGGGAGGCGGCCTTGCGGGCGCGATCCAGGCAGGCGTTGACCGTGATCCGGTGCAGCCACGTCGTGACGGCTGCCTGGCCGCGGAAGGTGTGTGCGGCCCGGTAGGCGGAGACGAGGGCGTCCTGGACCGCGTCAGCGGCCTCCTCGCGGTCCCCCAGCGTCCGCAGGGCCACCGCCCAGAGACGGTCACGGTGGCGGCGGACGAGCTCGCCGAAGGCGTCGGGGTCGCCTTCGACGTGGCGGGCAAGGAGGTCCCGGTCACTGACAGCGCTGTTGGCGGCCCTGTCCAAAGGTCCCTCCCTCCGACCATCTCTCCGCGACGCCCGTACCCGGCGGTCGTCCTCAGACTGCCAGGAGGATGATCCCTTTATGATCCGTAGATCTTGATTTCCGAGATGCCGCCCCGGTAGTTGTTCGGTGAGGTGTCCGTTGGCAGGTCGGTGATCCGCACCAGAACGAACCGCGTCTTGACGGGTTTCTTGAGCTTCTCCGTCAGGCTGTTACCTGTGACCTTCAGGTTCGTGAGCCGTTCGGGGTAATCACCCAGGTCCGAAGTCCCGGAGCCGTCTTCTCCGCCGGCGAGGACCTCGACGGTCTGACCGCTGCGGTAGAGATCGATTCCGATCCGGGTGACCGTGCGCACCTCACCCAGGTCAATGACGATGCCGCTGCCCTCCTTACGGGGGGCAAGGTTCCCGAAGTTCGAGTAATTCTGGTACTGGGGCGTGATCCAGGCCGTCCCGGGTTTGCCGTCCACGGCGAGCGAGACCTGGTCCTCCTGTATGCCGGAACCACTGGGCGCGAACTCCGTGGCCGCCTCGATCCCGAGCAGCTTTCCCTCCGGCACCCCTGCCTTGGCACCGCCCTTGTCGTTCTCCTCCGTCGTCTGCGTCTGGTTCTGGTCGTCGGCCTTGCCGCCCCGCTCCACGAGCGCGTCCGCCAGCTGCCAGCTGCCGAGGCCGAGTGCGGCGATCAGCAGGGCGGAGACGGTCCACTTCAGAGCCTTGCCGGTACGGCTCTGCAGCGGGGGCGGTGGGGGCGGCACCGGCTGGGTGACGCCGGGGTGCGGTGCCGGGCGGCCGTACGTGCCCTTCTGGTACGACGTGCGCTGGTACGCGGGCGGTGCGGTGTACGCCGGTTCCGGCGGGCGGATGCGGGGCATCTCTCCGATCGCCTTGACCAGTTCCTCCGGCGTGGTGCACGGGGACTCGTGGCGGGATGCGGTGGCGCCGTCGTTGGCGAGTGCCCGCATGGCGAGCTCGGACAGGCCGCGGTGGACGCCCGCGCGCACCTGGTCCGGCGGGATCAGACCGAGGTCCTTGGGGAGACCGGCCAGACCGTGGGCGTCGCTCTCGTACGGCCAGCGCTGGGTGAGCGTGGCGTACAGCAGGGCGCCGATGGCCTCGGTGTCGGCACGCTGCGGAGTGTCGGAACTGATGCCGCGCAGCGCGGCGTTGACGGCGAGCCCGCGGATCCGCCACTGGCCCGTCGACGTACGCAGCACCGCGTTGGGGTTCAGGCGCAGATGGGAAAGGCCTTCGCGGTGAGCGGCGGCCATCGCGGAGGCGACCTGACTGACCATCTGGTAGGCGTCGTACACCTCCAGGGGGCCGTTGGCGAGGAGTGCGGTCAGCTCGGTGGCGTCGGGGAGCCATTCGTGCACGACGTAGACGAGGTCCTCGTCCTCGACGGCGTCGAGTACCTGGACGAAGCGGGGGTCGCCGAGAAGCGCGGAGGAACGTGCCGCGGCCAGCACGGAACGCGCCCGTGCGTGGTCCGCGGGAAGGAGGTGCACCCCGACAGCTCGGCGCAGCTTCTCGTCGACGGCCCGCCAACTGCTGAAGCCGTCCAGACGGGTGACGCACTCCTCGAGGCGGTAGCGTCTGGCGAGCTTGTGCCCGCTGTGCAGTTCGGGAGGCGAGGCCTTGTCGCTTTCCTCGCCCGTGGGGTTCCCCTGTGCCTCGTCGCTGTCCGTGTCCCGCTCCCGGTTGTTGGCCACCCCGTCGGCCGTGGACTGGTCCGCCTGTGCGGTCAGCGACTCGTCGCCGCTGTTGTCTGCCACGTCGACGGCAGCTGTGCTCCGTTCCGCCACCGTCGTCCCTGCCTCCCCTTCGATGCAAGCCGGCCGACTCCCGCTGCGCGCAGTCCGACGCCGAACCCAATTGTGCCCACAGTCCGCCGCTATGCACGACACACGGCGGCGGATGATGGTTGTGCGCCTACCCCCGGCCTCAGCGTCCCAGGCGTCCGCGCACCATGCCGACCAATGAGTTGACTTCTTCGATGCGCATCCGGCGGGCGGCGACGAAGAAGACACCGAGCAGCAGCGCCCCGCCGGCCAACAGTGCGGCGAACGACCCGATGACGCCCTGGCCGAGCGTGTGGCTGATCCCGTAGCAGGCCGCCCCGCTGAGCAGGGCGGCAGGGACGGACGCGATGCACAGTCGGGCGTATGTCCGCAGCACCCGGGCACCGTCCAGGTCCCCGCCGAGCCGCTTGCGCAGCCTGCGCCAGGCGACGCCCACGCCGATCACGTAGGCCAGGCCGTAGGAGGCGGCCATACCGACGACGGCCCAGCGGGCCGGGAGCAGGAAATAGCAGAGCCCCGAGGCGGCGGCGTTGACCACGGCCACGATGACGGTGTTGTAGAACGGCGTCCGGGTGTCCTCGTAGGCGTAGAAGGCGCGGAGGACGACGTACTGCACGGAGTACGGGATGAGACCGAGGCCGAAGGCCATCAGCATGTAGCCCATGTTGGTGGCCGCGCCGGTACCCGAGGAGCCGAAGATCAGCGTGCACATCGGGATGCCGAGCGCGACGAAGCCGAAGGAGACCGGCACGATCGCGACGGCCGTCGTGCGCAGGCCCTGCGAGATGTCGTCGCGGACCGCGCCCCCGTCCTCCTCGGCTGCCGAGCGGGAGATGCGGGGCAGCAGAGCAGCCATCAGGGAGACGGTGATGATGGCCTGCGGCAGGCCCCAGATCAGCTGGGCGTTGGCGTAGGCGCTGTACCCGGTGCCGGGAAGGTCGGTGTCCGTGACCGACGCGGTGGCCAGCTGGATGACGACGAGTGCGCCCGCCTGGTTGGCGAGGACGAACAGGATCGTCCACTTGGCGAGCATCGCGGCCTTGCCGAGGCCGTGGCCCTTCCAGTCGAACCGCAGGCGCAGCCTGAACCCCGTCTCGCGCAGGTAGGGGATCATCGCGAGGGCCTGGACCACGAGGCCGAGGAGGATTCCGACACCGAGGAGACGCACGCCCTCCGGCGGGATGCTCTGGACCGTCATACCGGAGTCGGCGGCGGTGCCGTAGACCCAGAGGAACATGCCGAGCGTGACGATGATGACGATGTTGTTCAGGACCGGGGTCCACATCATCGCGCCGAACCGGCCGCGGGCGTTGAGGACCTGCCCCATCACCACATGGACACCCATGAAGAAGATGGACGGCAGGAAGTACCGGGTGAAGGTGATGGCCGTCTCGTTGGCCGCGGGGTCCGAGGCGACGGGGTTCGACAGCGCGCGGACCAGCAGTGGAGCCGCGAGCATGCCGAGTGCGGTGAGGGCGCCGAGGGCCACCATGACCAGGGTCAGAAGCCGGTTGGCGTACGCTTCGCCGCCGTCCTGGTCCTCCTTCATGGCACGGACGAGCTGCGGCACGAACACCGAGTTGAGGCCGCCGCCGACCGTCAGGATGTAGATCATCGTCGGTAGTTGATAGGCGATCTGGAAGGACTCACCCAGCAGTGCGAGCCCCAGTGCCGAGACGATCATCGCGGAACGGATGAACCCGGTCAGCCGGGAGACCATCGTGCCCGCCGCCATCACGGCGCTCGACTTCAGCAGGCCTCCCGCACGCCCGCCCTTCTTGGACGCGGCGGCCGGTGCGGCCGCGGGAGCGGGCTCGGGCTCCTGGAGGGGGGCCTCGGCCGCTTCAGGGGTGGGCGCGACCGCGTACTGGCCGGGTGCGGGTGCCGCGTACTGGCCGGGCGTCGGAGCGGGTCCGCCGCCGTACTGGCCGGGCGCCGGAGCGTTGCCGTACGGGGCGGGTCCCTGCATGTCGCCGTACTGGCCGGGCCCTGGGGTCCCGCCGTACTGGCCGGGTGCCGGCGTCCCGCCGTACTGGCCGGACCCTGGGGTCCCGCCGTACTGCCCCGGCCCCGGTGTCCCGCCGTACTGCCCCGGTGACGGGGTGGGGGCGGGTACGGACACGTGGTCGTCGTACGAGGGGTGGCCGCCGCCCTGCTGCTGGTCCCGGAACAGGTGGGCGAAGGCGTCAGGTTCGTAGCGCTGCTCACCGGCCTGGGTGACCAGATCGTCCACGCCGACGAACTGGGTCGTCCGCGGATCGTCGCCGTACGGCAGGTACTGGGTCGGGCCCTCCGGTTCGGGCGCCGGGGGCTGGGCCCAGAGGCGCGGGTCGGGGGCGTAGGGAGACTGGGGCGGCTGGGAGTACAGCGGCTGCTGCGGCGGGTACGTGCCCGGCGGGGGCGGGGGGTGCGCGGCGCGGTCGTAGAGAGCCTCGGAGACCGGGTCCTGGGCGGAGAGGTCCTGCGCCCGGTAGGGGTCCTGGTCGTAGGCGTCCTGGAGGTACATGTCCGCGGGCGGCTCCGGCGGCGTCCGGTTGGCGTCGGGCGGCGGACCCTCGGGGTGGCCCGAGCCGTCCACGGCCTGACCGCGGTCACCGTCGTACGGCGCGTTCATGGTTACCCCACCTCATCGTCCCGGGCCGACCGGCCACGACATCTCAACGGTCCACTCTCTCACCCGTGCCGGACGGGTCGCCGTTTTCCGCTGCGGTGTCCGGCGCCGGGTCACTCGGCTGCTCCGGGTCGCCTGCCCGGGGGCGTGCCTCGGACTCCTCCTCGAGACGTTCCTCGGAACCTTCGGGGTTCTCCGGGCCGTCCTCGGGGTTTTCGGCCTCCCGAGCCTCGCCGGGCTCGCTCTTCTCGGCCTCGCGGCCGGCGGCCCGCTTGCGCTGCGTGTACATCCGGAAGCCGGCGAGCACGAGAAGCAGGACACCGCCGCCGATGACGAGCATCACGGTGGCTGTGATCTCGGTGACCTTCACGTCGAAGGTGACGGGATCGCCGTACTTCCGTCCGTCCATCGTGTACAGCTGGGCGATCACCGTCGCCCGGCCGTTGGCGTTGGCAGACGTGGTGAACTTCACCGACTGGCTGTGGCCGCCGGAGACGGAGACCGGCTGCTCCTGGTAGGCGGCGCCACCGATCTCGAGACGTGTCGGGTTGGTCGAGGTGAGCCGCAGGACCAGGGGGCCGACATCCTGCACCAGGTTGTTCTGCACCGTCACGGGAATCGTGGCGCTGCGGCCGGAGAGCTTCGTCTCCGACTTGTCGATCAGTCCGACCCGGCCGGTCAGCCCGTCGAGGTACGTCTTCACGTCGGCGCGGAACGACTCCGCTTCGGCGGCCCGGCCCCGCCACGACGCGGACATCTCGCGGTTCAGGGCGCGTCCGAAGGGGGTCACGACCCGGGACGGGTTCGACAGGACGACCTGGAACTTGGCGAGCTTGTCCTGTGTCCGCGTGGTCTGCACGAACGCCGACCGGGGCAGTTCCTTCTTGCGCAGGGCCGAGGGGTAGGAGGAGGTGCCCGGCACCTTCGTGGTGGCGTCGGGGTCCGGCTTGGCGGCGGCGGCGGCCGCCAGCTTCTGGGACTCCGACCAGGTGCCGCCTTGGAGCGCCCTCAGCGCCTCGGCCATGGCTCGTGCCTGGCTGCCGGAGGGTGTGCGTTGCGGGGCGACGACGATGCTGCGCTGCTTGCCGGTCTGCTGGCCGAGGGCCAGGCTCTGGGCGAGGAACCGCTGCACCGCGAGTGTGGACGCGGAGGCTTTCGTCAGGTCGCCCTCGAACGCCGTGGACAGCCGGGCGTCGGCGACGACGGCCGTCGTGCCGCCTCCGATGGGGCGGGCCGCGGAGGGCGTGTACGGCAGACCGTGGGTCTCCTTGAGGCTGTCGCTGCGGGCGATCACCTTGTCGGCACCGGCAGAGGTGGCGACCTTGACGATCGACCGGTCGACGGCACCGTTCACCGGCCAGGCGAAGTCGGTGCTCGGTTTCACGTGGAGGATCGGCTCGACCGTGTTGGTGATGACGTCCGTGGCGTCCTTCAGCTGGCTCAGCGAGCCGGTGACGTCCCTGCCGTTGTGGGCGAGGGACGCCAGGTCCGGGTCGGCGAAGGGAAGGGCGACGACCTCCTTGTCGGCCACCGCGTCCTGCAGTTCGGCGAGCCATTCCTTGGCGATGTCCTGGTGGGTGCCGGCGGTGGTCGTGTCCCCGTCCCGGACGCGGTAGCTGCCCGTCATCGCGTCGACGGACGCCAGGAGGTCCGGGTCGACCACCCAGGTGACGTCGAGGTCCTTGCCCAGCGTCACCATCTGGTTCAGACGGCCCCCAGGGGAGATCTCCTTGGCCAGGTCGTCGTTGAGGAAGACCGGTGTCTGCTCCTCGTTCGGTCCCGTCTCGGCGGCCATGTGCGTGGTCGAGACGAGTGGCCACAGAGCCGTGGTCTTCGTCCTGGGGTCGGCCGCCTCGGGCTGCCAGGGCAGGAAGGTGCGCTGGATGCCGAGGATCTGCTCCCACGGCTGTGCCGAGGTCTGTCCGGAGAGCGAGACGGCGAATTCGTAGACACCGTCCTCACCGAGGTCCAGGTCGTCGACCGGGACGGAGATGTTGAAGTGCTCGGCGACGCCGGGGGTGAGCTTCGAGAACTTCTCGGTGTACTTGTCGTCGATCTCCGGGGCGATGGCCTCCTGGAGATCGTCGCTGTCCTTGGCGATCTGGTCGACGGCCGAGCGGGTGTTGACCTCGGCGCCCAGGCGCAGGCCCACGTGGGCGTCGGTGACCGTGCGCTTGCCGTTGTTGGTCACGGTGCCGGACACGGTCACCGTGTCCCCGTCCGTGGGGACGGAGGGGGTGAGCGAGTCGACGGCGACGGCGACCGAGCCCGAGTCGGAGTCGGTCTTGGCGGAGGACTGCCCGTCGGCGTGTGCCGGGCCCGCCGGCAGCTGGACCAGGCCGGCCAGGAGAGGCGCCCCGGCGATCAGCGCCGTGGTGCGCCGTAGCCACCGGCGGGCAGGTGAGGGACTGGTCCCCTGGAAGTCTGCCGCCTCGGCCACGCGCTCGCCCGTCCCTCGTCGTCGTCAGTGGTCGTCGGAATGTGCGTCCACGCATGGTAACGATGCGCGCCGAGGGGAAGTGCCGCGGCGTACGCCACAAGATCCGGTGGTGAACGGCGCTGTCCCGTATGTGCCCCTATAAGGGGGCGTGGGAAAAGGAAGAGACCCGGTGCGCGATCAATGAGGGCGCCGGTGTCCGCGCGGGCCACGTACCCTGTTCTGTTGTGCCGAACGCCAACGAAGTCAACCCCAGTGCCCCGAGTCAGGCGCAGCACCGTGCGGTGAGTGAACCGCTGCGGGTGGCCCCTGTCGCCGACGACCTCGCCCGCCGCTTCCAGGAGGCCGGGTTCTCTCTTGCCCTGGTCGGCGGCTCGGTCCGGGACGCGTTGCTCGGCCGGCTCGGCAACGACCTGGACTTCACGACCGACGCCCGCCCGCAGGACGTCCTGAAGATCGTGCGGCCGTGGGCGGACGCCGTCTGGGAGGTCGGCATCGCCTTCGGCACGGTCGGGGCCCAGAAGGACGGCTACCAGATCGAGGTGACCACCTACCGGTCGGAGGCCTACGACCGCACCTCGCGTAAGCCCGAGGTCTCCTACGGCGACTCCATCGAGGAGGATCTCGTCCGGAGGGACTTCACCGTGAACGCCATGGCCGTCGCGTTGCCGGAGAAGGAGTTCATCGATCCGCACGGAGGGCTCGACGACCTCGCTGCCCGGCTGCTGCGTACTCCGGGGACTCCGGAGGAGTCCTTCTCGGACGATCCGCTCCGGATGATGCGGGCCGCTCGGTTCGCCGCGCAGCTCGACTTCGAGGTGGCTCCCGAGGTCGTCGCCGCGATGAAGGACATGGCCGGGCGGATCGACATCGTCTCGGCCGAGCGAGTCCGGGACGAGCTGAACAAGCTCATCCTCTCCGCGCACCCGCGCAAGGGGCTGACCCTGCTGGTGGACACCGGCCTCGCCGAGCGGGTTCTGCCCGAACTGCCGGCCCTGCGGCTGGAGCGTGACGAGCACCACCGGCACAAGGACGTCTACGACCACACGCTCATCGTCCTGGAGCAGGCGATGGCCCTGGAGAGCGAGGGGCCCGACCTGACCCTCCGCCTGGCTGCTCTGCTGCACGACATCGGTAAGCCGCGCACGCGTCGCTTCGAGAAGGACGGGCGGGTCTCGTTCCACCACCACGAAGTGGTCGGGGCCAAGATGACGAGGAAGCGCATGACCGCGCTGAAGTACTCCAACGACCTGGTGAAGGACGTCTCGCGCCTGGTCGAACTGCACCTGCGCTTCCACGGTTACGGCACGGGTGAGTGGACGGACTCCGCGGTCCGTCGCTACGTCCGGGACGCCGGTCCGCAGCTCGACCGGCTCCACAAGCTGACCCGCTCGGACTGCACGACCCGTAACAAGCGCAAGGCCGCGGCCCTTTCGCGGGCCTACGACGGGTTGGAGGAGCGGATCGCGCAGCTGCAGGAGCAGGAGGAGCTGGACGCGATCCGCCCGGACCTGGACGGCAACCAGATCATGGAGATCCTCGGCATTGGCCCCGGACCGGCCGTCGGCCAGGCCTACAAGCAGATGCTGGAGCTCCGTTTGGAGAACGGGCCGATGGAGTACGACGCGGCGGTGGCGGCCCTCAAGGAGTGGTGGGAGCAGCACGCAGGGGCGGCGTAGGGATGAGTGGCGTGCGGCACCCGGGTCCGCTGCCGGAACGACCTGCTGTGCTCCGCGACTCACCTTCCCCCGTCATGGCGGCGACAGCGAGGCTGCCTTCGGCCGGGATGTTTCACGTGAAACATGTCCGGGAGGGAGAGGTCGGTCGGCTCAGGCGTCGCCGAGGCAGAGCAGGAACTCTTCTCCGTCCCCGGTTTCCGCGTAGAACCCAGTGGCTCCGTCGACCTTGCGGCACTCGGTCTCGGCGGTGAGCTGCGAGTAGTGTCCCTTCACCTTCTTGAGCACCTTGCCCTCGGCCTCCGAGGAGGAGCAGTCCACGACCTCCATGCGGTCCGAGGACGATGACGCGGACTTGAGGCAGTCGCCCACGCCGGCCTGGTCGGCGTCGTCCCGGCTGGCGATGTAACCGCCGACGGCCACACCGACGACGACCACGGCGATGACGATGTTCTTGATCGTCTTGAAGCTAGGCTTGCGGCGGGCCGGCTGCGGCGGAACCGGGGCGTACGGCGCACCCTGCTGGGGGAACCCGGGCTGACCGGGCTGCTGCGGGAAGCCCGGCTGGCCCTGAGCGAAGGGGTTCTGCCCCTGTGGCTGTTGCGGAGCCTGCGGCTGGCCCTGCGCGAACGGATTGCCCTGGGGCGGCGGAGTAGTCACTGGGGGTCCCCCTCAAACATAGGTGCGTGTCGCGAACATGACGCGAGTAAGACGCACGTAAGCTATCGGGCCTCGCTGGCAACTCTGTAGTCCAGTGGGGCTCTGTGGCATTGATGTGACACTTACTGGCCCTCAAACCGGGCCATAGTCGCCGCAACTACTGCGTAGCCCACTGACATCGTTACGATCAGCGCCACGGATCGGCCGTCCGGTGGCAGCATCAGCGCGGCCACCCCGGCGGCGCCGACGAAGGCGACGTTGAAGAGCACGTCATAGACGGAAAAGATCCGGCCACGGAAGGCATCGTCGACCGTGGACTGCACGACCGTGTCGGTCGCGATCTTCGCACCCTGTGTCGTCAGGCCCAGGACGAACGCCGCGAAGAGCAGCGGCACGGTGGCGAACGGCAGGCCGAGAGCCGGCACCAGGACCGCGGCGGCCCCCGCGCACACGGCCATCCACCGGCCGGGCCCGAGCCGTCCCGCCGCCCAGGGAGTGACCACCGCAGCCGTGAAGAAGCCTGCTCCGGAGACACCCAGCGCCAGCCCCAGCAGGGCCAGCCCCTCGTCCGTGTCCGAGGTCAGGGCGTACCGGCACAGCATCAGCAGCATGACCAGCAGAGCGCCGTAGCAGAACCGCATCAGCGCCATGCCCGCGAGCGACCACGCCGCTTCCCGGCGTGCCGGGGCGGCGAGATGGCGTACTCCCGCGGCCAGGTCGCGGGCGGTGCCGGCCAGAGCCGAGGCCAGCCGGGGCGGTACGAGCGACCGGTCGGGACCCAGCAGTTCCACGGCGATGCGCAGCGACGCCAGCGCACCGCACAGATACAGGGCGGCTCCGAGCAGCACCACGGCGGCATCGGAGTCCGCGATCACGAGGCGTACGGCGAGGGCGAGGCCGCCGCCCGCCGTCGCGGCCAGGGTGCCGGCGGTCGGGGAGAGCGAGTTGGCGATCACCAGTCGCTCGGTGTCGACCACGCGCGGCAGCGCTGCGGACAGGCCCGCGAGCACGAAGCGGTTGACGGCGGTGACACAGAGAGCGGAGACGTAGAAGAGCCAGTCCGGGACGGAGGCGACCATCAGCACGGCCGTCACCGAGGCCAGCGCGGCGCGCAGCAGGTTGCCGTACAGAAAGACCTGGCGGCGGCGCCAGCGGTCCAGCAGGACGCCGGCGAAGGGCCCCACCAAGGAGTAGGGAAGCAGCAGAACCGCCATGGCCGAGGCGATCGCGGCGGGCGAGGTCTGTTTCTCCGGGGAGAAGACGACGTAGGTGGCGAGCGCGACCTGGTAGACGCCGTCGGCGCCCTGGGAGAGCAGGCGCACGGTGAGCAGGCGTCGAAACCCCTTCAGGCGCAGCAGGATGCGCAGGTCACGGACGACGGCCATGGGGCACAGCCTCACATACGGGAAAGGTCCCCGGGTCATCGACCCGGGGACCTCCGGCGGACCGAAGTCCGCGTTCGTCAGCGCTCGACCTCGCCGGCGATGAACTTCTCGACGTTGGTACGGGCCTCGTCGTCGAAGTACTGGACCGGCGGGGACTTCATGAAGTAGCTCGACGCCGACAGGATCGGACCGCCGATGCCCCGGTCCTTGGCGATCTTCGCGGCGCGCAGGGCGTCGATGATGACACCCGCGGAGTTCGGGGAGTCCCAGACCTCGAGCTTGTACTCCAGGTTCAGCGGGACGTCACCGAACGCACGGCCCTCGAGGCGGACGTAGGCCCACTTGCGGTCGTCCAGCCAGGCGACGTAGTCGGACGGGCCGATGTGGACGTTCTTCTCGCCGAGGTCCCGGTCGGGGATCTGGGAGGTGACGGCCTGCGTCTTGGAGATCTTCTTGGACTCGAGGCGGTCGCGCTCGAGCATGTTCTTGAAGTCCATGTTGCCGCCGACGTTCAGCTGCATCGTGCGGTCCAGGACGACGCCCCGGTCCTCGAACAGCTTCGCCATGACGCGGTGCGTGATGGTGGCGCCGACCTGCGACTTGATGTCGTCACCGACGATCGGCACGCCCGCCTCGGTGAACTTGTCCGCCCACTCCTTGGTGCCGGCGATGAAGACCGGGAGGGCGTTGACGAAGGCGACCTTGGCGTCGATGGCGCACTGGGCGTAGTACTTCGCCGCGTCCTCGGAACCGACGGGCAGGTAGCAGACGAGGACGTCGACCTGCTTGTCCTTGAGGATCTGGACGATGTCCACCGGCTCCTCGGCGGACTCCTCGATGGTCTCGCGGTAGTACTTGCCGAGACCGTCGAGCGTGTGGCCACGCTGGACCTGGACGCCGCTGTTCGGCACGTCGCAGATCTTGATGGTGTTGTTCTCGGAGGCGCCGATGGCGTCCGCGAGGTCCAGGCCGACCTTCTTGGCGTCCACGTCGAAGGCGGCGACGAACTCGATGTCACGGACGTGGTAGTCGCCGAACTGGACGTGCATCAGGCCCGGGACCTTGGACGCCGGGTCGGCGTCCTTGTAGTACTCGACGCCCTGCACCAGCGATGCGGCGCAGTTGCCCACACCGACGATGGCTACGCGAACCGAACCCATTCCGGTTGCTCCCTGTGTGTACGAGTGAGGCCCTGACTGGGCGCTCACGTGGCGGTGTCGCCGGGCGTATCCGGCCGGGGGTCTCCCCCGGACCGGGGCAGGCCGCCCGTCGTTCCAGATGTCGTGTCCTGTTGAGCGGTCCCCTCCGCAGCGGAACCCCGCAGGTCCCGCCCCGCCCGCTCGCTCTCGATGAGCTCGTTCAGCCAGCGCACTTCGCGCTCCACGGACTCCATTCCATGGCGCTGGAGCTCAAGCGTGTAGTCGTCGAGTCGCTCCCGGGTGCGGGCCAGAGAGGCACGCATCTTCTCCAGGCGCTCCTCCAGCCGGCTGCGCCGGCCCTCGAGTACGCGCATGCGTACGTCACGCGACGTCTGCCCGAAGAACGCGAAGCGAGCGGCGAAGGTCTCGTCCTCGTACGCGTCCGGTCCCGTCTGTGAGAGGAGCTGCTCGAAGTGTTCCTTACCGTCGGCCGTCAACCGGTAGACGATCTTGGCGCGGCGTCCCGTGAGGGATGCGGCGGCCTCGCCGACGTTCCCCGGTTCCTCGATCAACCAGCCGTTGGCGACCAGCGTCTTGAGGCAGGGGTAGAGCGTCCCGTAGCTGAACGCCCGGAACACACCCAGTGACGTGTTGAGCCGTTTGCGCAGCTCATAGCCGTGCATCGGGGATTCGCGGAGCAGGCCGAGTACGGCGAACTCGAGGATGCCGGAACGTCGGCTCATCGTCGCCTCCTCTCGTCCTTATGCCGCGCTGATGTATCGACTCGATACATCACGACGATAGAACGACCTTCCGCGTGCGACAAGAGGGGTGTGGGTGAACGGGGTCACATCGGGGTTTCATCGCGAGCAAGTTGCCTGATTTGAGGTGAACTTCGGAGCTCGGGGGTTTTTCCGGTGCGTAGTCTGTGCGCCATGCAGACCACCGGGAACCGAGTGACGCGTGGGGGCGTCCCTCTCCCCGGTGCAGTACGGGTGAATGCGGAAGGGGCCGCATCCGTACTTCGGGGGGACCGAGAACCAGCCGCCTTTTCCAGGCGCGCAAAGGTGCGCCTGCCCGAGGAGTAGTCGTTCGATGAGCGAGCACCGTCGCAAACCGCCGCCGCCGCAGGGCGGCGGACGTGTCGCGGCCCGACGCGGCCAGTCCGGCTCGTCCTCCGGCCGCCGCGCGGCACAGCGAGGCGCCACAGGGTCTCCGTCCGGCTCGTACGGTCCGGAGGACGAGGAGCGTTCGTACGGGAGCCGCGCCGAAGCACGGCGCGCGGCACAGCGGAGCGGAGGCGGTCGCCGCAGAGCGGCGGAGCCGGGCCGCGGAGGCCGGCGGGCCGCTCCCGGCGGTCCGGCAGGCGCCGGACGGGGCCGCGCGGCACCGCCCGGCAAGAAGCGGGTGATCGACTACCCGCGCCGCGACAAGGACGGGTGGCACCGCTGGGTGCCCTCGTGGAAACTCGTCTCGGGATCGTGCGTCGCCTTCTTCGGCGCCATGGTGGCCGCCGCGGGCATCGCCTACGCCATGGTGAGCGTCCCCGTCGTCAGCGAGACCGCCACGGCGCAGAACAACGTCTACTACTGGGCCGACGGCAGCCAGATGGTGGCCACGGGCGGTGAGCGCAACCGGCAGAGCGTCAATCTCGCGCAGATTCCCAAGGCGATGCGCAATGCCGTCATCTCGCAGGAGAACAAGACCTTCTACGACGACAACGGCATCGACCCCAAGGGCATCGCCCGCGCCGTGTTCAACATGGCCAGGGGCGGCGATACACAGGGTGGCTCCACCATCACCCAGCAGTACGTGAAGAACGCGATGCTGAACGACCAGTCGCAGACGATCTCCCGCAAGGTCAAGGAGATCTTCGTCTCGGTCAAGGTCGGTGCCGAGGAGCCGAAGGACAAGATCCTCGAGGGCTACCTGAACTCCGCGTACTACGGCCGCGGCGCCTACGGGATCCAGGCGGCCTCGCGGGCGTACTTCAACGTGGACGCCGTCGATCTCAACGCCGGCCAGTGTGCCTTCCTCTCGGCGATGCTCAAGGGCGCCACGTACTACGACCCGGCGGGCGCGACCTCGATCGACCCGGCGGCGACCCCGAAGGCCAACAGCGAGCGTGCCAAGAGGCAGATGCAGGACACGCTCGACAAGATGGTGGAGTACGGGCACCTCAGCCAGGAGGAACGGGCCAAGTACACCGATCTCCCCAAGTGGGAGAACCCGCGGTCGAACACCCAGCTGGGCGGCCAGATCGGCTATCTCGTGGACCTGGCCAAGGCTTCCGTGATCAAGACCGGCAAGGTCACGCAGAAGCAGCTGGAGCAGGGCGGGTACTCGATCTACACGACCTTCGAGAAGAAGAAGGTCGATGAGCTCGAAGCCGCGGTCAACAAGGTCTACAAGAAGAACATCGACCCCGAGAAGCGTCCCAAGACGGACACCCATGTGCAGTTCGGCGGGGCGTCGGTGGACCCCGAGACGGGTGCCATCAAGGCCATCTACGGTGGGCAGGACGCGACCAAGCACTTCACCAACAACGCCGACGTGACCGGTGCCCAGGTCGGTTCGACCTTCAAGCCGTTCGTGCTCGCGGCGGCGATGAAGTGGGGTGTGCGCGACCCCGAGGGCGGTGAGGTCCAGGGTCAGGACGAACGCACCATCGTCTCCCCGAAGAGCATCTACAGCGGCGAGAACGACCTCAAGATCAAGGAATACGACGGGACGATCTGGCAGAACGAGAAGGGTGAGCAGTGGCGCCAGGAGAACGACGGTGAGAAGTCGGTAGGTAAGGCGCCGGACTTCAAGATCGACCTCCGCGAGGCCATGCGGGAGTCCGTGAACTCCGCCTTCGTACAGCTCGGCATGGATGTCGGCCTGGACAAGGTGAAGGAGGCCGCCGTCGACGCGGGGCTTCTGGAAGGCAGCCTGGCGGGCTCGGGTTACCCGTCGTTCTCCATCGGCGTCTCGGACCCGAGTGCCATCCGCATGGCGGGCACGTACGCCACCTTCGCGGAGAGCGGCAAGCAGCGCGATCCGTACTCCGTCACCAAGGTGTCCAACAAGGACGGCACGGTCTACACGCACACGGTCAAGACCAAGCAGGCGTTCACCGCGAAGGTCGCGGACAACGTCACGGACGTCCTGAAGACCGTCGTCGAGGAGGGAACGGGTACCAACGCCCAGCTTCCCGGCCGTGAGGTGGCCGGTAAGACCGGTACCACGGACGGCAACAAGTCCGCCTGGTTCGTCGGCTACACCCCGCAGCTGTCGACCGCGATCAGCATGTTCCGCTACCCGGACGACGAGACCATCAAGAACCGCACGTTCCTGGAGATGTACGGAACGGGCGGCGAGAGAGAGATCCATGGTGCGTCCTTCCCGTCCCATATCTGGCGGGACTACATGGAAGACGCGCTGAAGGGCACGAAGCCGGAGACGTTCCCGAAGCCGGATCCCATCGGCGAGGTCATCAACGACACCCCGCCGCCGAGCCCGTCTCCCTCGCCCTCCAAGTCGAAGGAGGAGGAGAAGACGAGTCCGTCTCCGTCTCCGTCGCCCAGTCACAGCGAGACCGCTCCCTCACCGTCGGCGAGCAACACCTGCGGCGTCTTCGGCTGGAACTGCGAGGGCGGGCAGGAAAACGGCGGCAACGACACCGCCGGCAACGAGTCCGGTGGTTGGGAGGGCAGCCCCTCACCTTCGACGTCGCCCAGTGGGACAGGGGAAGAGGACGACGGCAAAGGCAACCAGCACGGAGGTGGCGGCTTCATCGCAGGCCCGAACGGTTAGCCGTCACAGAGTCCGACATGCGCGCGTTTCACGTGAAACACTCACAAGTTTCACGTGAAACAGGGGCCGCCGCACCCAGCGAGGGTGCGGCGGCCCCGGCTTATTCCCAGACCCGTACGGCAGGATGTGCCCCATGCCCAGTGCAGAATCGACGCCAGCAACCGTGCACGAGCCGGACCCGGTGCAGCCGACCAGGGAGGACACGGTCGCTGCGGCCGGCAGCGAGCTGATCGGCGGCCCTCTCGGCCGGCATGCCCTGCTCGGCACGTCCTGGTGGACCCCCGTGCGGGTGATCGCGCTCGTGGCGATCGGCATCTTCGCCCTCGGCCTGGTCCAGAAGGCGCCCTGCTACAACGGGGCCTGGTTCTTCGGCGCCAGTTCCCAGTACACGCATGCCTGCTACTCGGACATTCCGCACCTCTACCAGGCGCGCGGGTTCGCCGACGAGCTAGTGCCGTACTTCGACAGACTCCCCGGTGACATGGAGTACCTCGAGTACCCGGTGCTGACCGGCGTGTTCATGGAGGTCGCGTCCTGGCTCACCCCGGGCAGCGGCACGCTCCAGGACCAGGAGCAGTGGTACTGGATGGTCAACGCCGGGATGCTCATGGTGTGCGCGGCCGTCATCGCCGTCTGCGTGACCCGCACGCACACCCGGCGGCCCTGGGACGGCCTGTTGGTCGCGCTCGCGCCCGCCTTCGCGCTGACCGCCACCGTCAACTGGGACCTGCTGGCGGTGGCCCTGACGTCCGCCGCGATCCTGATGTGGTCGCGGGGACGTTCGCTGGCGTTCGGTGTTCTGCTGGGCCTGGCCACGGCCGCCAAGCTCTACCCCTTCCTGATCCTCGGTCCGCTGCTCGTGCTGTGCTGGCGTGCGGGCAAATGGCGGGAGTTCGGTAAGGCTCTGGGGGGTGCGGCCGTCGCCTGGCTCGTGGTGAACCTGCCGGTCATGCTCTTCGCCTTCGACGGATGGTCGAAGTTCTACACGTTCAGTCAGGAACGGGGCGTCGATTTCGGGTCCTTCTGGCTGATCCTGGTCCGCAACACCGACAACCCGCCCAGCACCGAGACCGTCAACACACTCGCCACGCTGCTGATGGTGCTGTGCTGCGGCGCCGTCGCGGCGCTCACGCTGACCGCGCCCCGGCGTCCGCGGTTCGCTCAGCTCGCCTTCCTGATCGTCGCGGCGTTCATCCTCACCAACAAGGTCTACTCACCGCAGTACGTGCTGTGGCTGGTGCCGCTGGCCGCACTGGCCCGGCCGAAGTGGCGGGACTTCCTGATCTGGCAGGCGTGCGAGGTGGTCTACTTCCTGGGTATCTGGATGTATCTCGCCTATACGACCAGCGGTGACGCCCACAAGGGCCTGCCGGTGGACGGTTACCACTGGGCCATCGGCGCGCACTTGGTGGGAACGCTGTTCCTGTGCGGCATGGTCGTGCGCGACATCCTGATGCCGGACCGGGACCCGGTGCGGCGGGCGGGCGACGACGACCCGTCGGGTGGTGTGCTCGATGGGTCGCAGGACGTCTTCGCCCTGGGCCCCGCGGCCCGGACCGAGCGGCCCGCGGCCCACTTCGAGGGGCCACAGGTGGAGTGGGGCACGAAAAAGCAGACAGGCGGTTCGCTCTGAGCGAACGGGCGAAGAGTCGGGGCCGTACACGGAGACATCGTGTACGGCCTTCTCGCTAGCGGTCGAGGATCCGGTCGAACTGCGTGGTGGTGTGCCGCAGATGGGCCACCAGCTCGTCACCCACCGTCGGCTCCGGCGCATCCGAGGGCACGAACAGGATCGACACCTGCATGTGCGGCGGCTCCGCGAACCAGCGCTGCTTGCCGCCCCACACGAACGGCGAGAGGTTGCGGTTGACCGTGGCGAGGCCGGCCCGGGCGACGCCCTTGGCGCGCGGCATGACGCCGTGCAACGCCTTGGGGGCCTCCAGGCCCACGCCGTGCGACGTGCCGCCCGCCACGACCACCAGGTAACCGTCGGAGGCCGCCTTCTGCTGCCGGTAGCCGAAGCGCTCGCCCTTGCTCACGCGCGTGACGTCCAGAACCGCGCCGCGGTACTCGGTGGCGTCGTGGTCCCCCAGCCACAGACGCGTTCCGATCCGGGCCCGGAAACGGGTCTGCGGGAACTGCTGCTGCAGCCGGGCCAGTTCGTCGGCCTTGAGATGACTGACGAACATCGTGTGCAGCGGCAGCCGGGCCGCGCGCAGTCGGTCCATCCAGCCGATGACCTCCTCGACGGCGTCCGAACCGTCGGTGCGGTCCAGCGGCAGATGGATGGCGAAGCCCTCCAGCCGGACGTTCTCTATGGCGGCGTGCAGCTGCGGCAGGTCCTGCTCGCTGATGCCGTGCCGCTTCATCGAGGACATCACCTCGATGACCACCCGCGCGCCCACGAGGCCGTACACGCCGTCGACGGACGACACCGAGCGCACGACCCGGTCGGGCAGCGGCACGGGCTCCTCGCCGCGCCGGTACGGAGTCAGCACCAGCAGGTCGCCGCCGAAGAAGTCCTTGATCCGGGCGGCCTCGTACGTCGTGCCGACGGCCAGCACGTCCGAGCCCAGGCGCGTGGCCTCCTCCGCCAGCCGCTCGTGGCCGAAGCCGTAGCCGTTGCCCTTGCAGACCGGGACCAGCCCGGGGAACTGCTCCTGCACGTGCTTGTGGTGCGCCCGCCAGCGCGCGGTGTCGACGTAGAGCGTGAGCGCCATGGCCGGACCTGGGACCTTTCTCGTGGCTGCGGTGTGTCAGAGGGGGAAGAGACGGTCGGAGCTGCGATGCCGCTACCGACGCTACTGGAGCCGGGGACGGGAATCAGCGGCGCGACATGTAGATGTCGAGCGCCTTGTGGAGGAGCTTGTTCAGCGGGAAGTCCCACTCACCGAGGTACTCGGCCGCCTGCCCGCCCGTGCCGACCTTGAACTGGATCAGACCGAAGAGGTGGTCGCTCTCGTCCAGGGAGTCGGAGATGCCGCGCAGGTCGTAGACGGTGGCGCCCAGGGCATAGGCATCGCGCAGCATGGCCCACTGCATCGCGTTCGAGGGGCGGACCTCGCGACCGATGTTGTCGGAGGCACCGTACGAGTACCAGACGTGTCCGCCGACCACCAGCATGGTCGCCGCCGAAAGGTTCACCCCGTTGTGCCGGGCGAAGTACAGCCGCATGCGGTTGGGGTCCTCGTTGTTGAGCGCGGCCCACATGCGCTGGAAGTACGACAGCGGACGCGGCCGGAAGCGATCGCGCACGGCCGTGATCTCGTACAGGCGCTGCCACTCCTCGAGGTCGTAGTAGCCGCCCTGGACGACCTCGACACCGGCCTTCTCGGCCTTCTTGATGTTGCGGCGCCACAGCTGGTTGAAGTTCTTGTGCACCTCTTCCAGGGAGCGGTTGGCCAGCGGAACCTGGAAGACGTAGCGAGGCTGTACGTCACCGAAGCCGGCGCCGCCGTCCTCGCCCTGCTGCCAACCCATGCGGCGCAGCTTGTCGGCCACCTCGAAGGCACGCGGCTCGATGTGGTCGGCCTCTATGTCACGCAGGCGCTTGACGTCGGGGTCCTGGATGCCCTTTTTGATGGACGCGGCATCCCAGCGCCGGATGATCACCGGCGGGCCCATCTTCACCGAGAAGGCGCCCTGCTGCTTGAGGTGCGCCAGCATCGGCTCCATCCAGTCCTGGAGATTCGGCGCGAACCAGTTGATGACCGGGCCCTCGGGGAGGTAGGCGAGGTAGCGCTTGATCTTGGGCAGCTGCCGGTAGAGCACGAGGCCCGCACCGACCAGCTCACCGGTCCGGTCGTCGAACCAGCCGAGGTTCTCCGAGCGCCATTCCGCCTTCACGTCCGCCCAGGCCGGGACCTGCATGTGACTCGCCGCCGGCAGGCTCTGGATGTAGGCCAGATGCTGCTCGCGACTGATGGTCCTCAGGGTCAGGGTCATTCGGGGCGCTCCTCGGGCTGGTGTGTCCCCATGGGTACAGGGGCTCCGGCTCTCGCGCGAAGCCTACTGCGCCCTGTGAGCGCCCCGTCCGGCGTACGGGTGGGGGGAGGACGGCGGCCGGGGCTCAGCCGAACAGCCCGCCGTGGTAGATGCCGAAGTACAGGCCGAGCGCGGAGGCTCCGAGACCCAGCACCAGGCCGAAGCGCTGACGCGTCGTCTCGGAGATGAACTGACCGTATCCGCCGGCCAGGACTCCCAGCAGCCCGGCCCACGAGGTCAGGATGTGGAGCCCTCCGAAACCGGCGGTGACGAGGGCGAGCACTCCGAGCACCAGCGACACGGCGAGCAGCGTGTCCTGGACGGGGTGCGGCTTTCCGTCGGTGGCCAGCAAGCCGGTCCTGGGCTTGGCGGGTCGCATGATCTGCGCCATGGGGAACCTCCTGCCGAAGGCAGTGCGTCTTGGCCCTTCACATCCGCTGAGTACCGATTGTGTCCCCTCACCGGCGGATTTCAACCGCAAGGGGCCAGGCGGGTACTCTGTACCTTCTGCACTGGTGTCTGCTGCCTCCACGGCCGGGCCACCTCCTCGGAGGCCCGATTGTCAGTGGGGCCTGGTTTACTCACAGATGCCGGTGCCAACGCATCGCAACCCTCCTGCCACGGAACGACCGTGGCCGCTGAGTCCAAAGGAGGTGGGTTCCACATGCGTCACTACGAGGTGATGGTCATCCTCGACCCCGATCTCGAGGAGCGCGCTGTCTCCCCGCTGATCGAGAACTTCCTCTCCGTCGTCCGTGATGGCGGCGGGAAGGTCGAGAAGGTCGACACCTGGGGCCGTCGTCGTCTCTCGTACGAGATCAAGAAGAAGCCCGAGGGCATCTACTCGGTCATCGACCTGCAGGCCGAGCCTGCGGTCGTCAAGGAGCTCGACCGCCAGATGAACCTGAACGAGTCGGTCCTCCGGACCAAGGTCCTCCGTCCCGAGACCCACTGAGCTCTTCCGCTCAGCTGATCTCGGGATTCGAGTAGCAGCACAAGCAGCCAGCAGCAAACCCGCCGAGAGGTTCCCCCATGGCAGGCGAGACCGTCATCACGGTCATCGGCAATCTTGTCGACGACCCCGAGCTGCGCTTCACCCCGTCCGGTGCGGCCGTCGCGAAGTTCCGTGTCGCGTCCACTCCCCGCACCTTCGACCGCCAGACGAACGAGTGGAAGGACGGCGAAAGCCTCTTCCTGACCTGCTCGGTCTGGCGCCAGGCGGCGGAGAACGTCGCCGAGTCGCTCCAGCGAGGCATGCGCGTCATCGTGCAGGGCCGGCTGAAGCAGCGGTCCTACGAGGACCGTGAGGGCGTCAAGCGCACGGTCTACGAGCTGGACGTCGACGAGGTCGGCGCCAGCCTGCGCAGTGCCACGGCCAAGGTCACCAAGACCTCGGGCCAGGGCCGCGGTGGCCAGGGCGGTTACGGCAGTGGCGGCGGCCAGGGTGGCGGCGGCTGGGGCGGCGGCCCCGGCGGCGGCCAGCAGGGCGGCGGCGCTCCGGCCGACGACCCCTGGGCGACCGGCGCTCCCGCCGGTGGCAACCAGGGCGGTGGCGGCCAGGGTGGCGGCGGCTGGGGCGGTGGCTCCGGCAGCGGCGGCGGCTACTCGGACGAGCCCCCCTTCTAGGCGGGCCGTACCCACACTTCTTGATCACACAGGAGAAACATCATGGCGAAGCCGCCTGTGCGCAAGCCGAAGAAGAAGGTCTGCGCATTCTGCAAGGACAAGGTCACGTACGTGGACTACAAGGACACGAACATGCTGCGGAAGTTCATTTCCGACCGCGGCAAGATCCGTGCCCGCCGCGTGACCGGCAACTGCACGCAGCACCAGCGTGACGTCGCCACGGCCGTGAAGAACAGCCGTGAGATGGCGCTGCTGCCCTACACCTCCACCGCGCGATAAGGGAAGGGTGACCGAAACATGAAGATCATCCTCACCCACGAGGTCTCCGGCCTCGGTGCCGCGGGCGACGTCGTCGATGTCAAGGACGGCTACGCTCGTAACTACCTGATCCCGCGGAAGTTCGCGATCCGCTGGACCAAGGGCGGCGAGAAGGACGTCGAGCAGATCCGTCGTGCTCGCAAGATCCACGAGATCCAGACCATCGAGCAGGCCAACCAGGTGAAGGCCCAGCTCGAGGGTGTGAAGGTCCGCCTGGCCGTCCGCTCGGGCGACGCCGGTCGTCTCTTCGGCTCCGTCACCCCGGCCGACATCGCTTCGGCGATCAAGGCTGCCGGTGGCCCCGAGGTCGACAAGCGCCGTATCGAGCTCGGTTCGCCGATCAAGACCCTGGGCGCCCACGAGACGTCCGTGCGACTGCACCCCGAGGTTGACGCCAAGGTCAGCATCGAGGTCGTCGCGGCCTGAGCCTTGCTCTCGCCGAAGCGCTGAGAGGGGGCCGCACCTTCCGACGGGGAGGTGCGGCCCCCTCTTTGTGGGCTTTTTCGGAGCCTCGTTTCCACGTGGTGCTCGCGTTTCACGTGAAACGGTCAGCGTGTCGCGCCCGTGACGATCCAGCGCCCCGATCGAGTACGCAGCCACAGGGTCGCCATGCGCATCGCCATCATCAGTGTCATGGCCGCCCACAGGGCGGTGAGTCCACCGCCGAGCGTAGGGACCAGTAGCGCCGCGGGAGTGAAGACCGCCAGGGTGAGCAGCATCGCCCAGGCGAGATACGGACCGTCGCCCGCACCCATGAGGACGCCGTCCAGGACGAAGACCACTCCGCAGATCGGCTGTGACACGGCCACGATCATTAGGGCGGGCAGAGCGGCGTCCTTGACCGTGGCGTCGCCGGTGAACAGGGGCAGAAACGCCGGGCGGGACAGCACCACGAGCAGACCGAGTACGACACCGACCGCGATGCCCCACTCCACCATTCTGCGGCAGGCATCGCGGGCGCCCTGCGCGTCACCGGCTCCGAGGTAGCGCCCGATGATGGCTTGCCCCGCGATGGCGATGGCATCGAGGGCGAAGGCAAGCAGACTCCACAGAGACAGAATGATCTGGTGGGCCGCGATGTCGGCGTCACCGAGTCGAGCGGCCACGGCCGTGGCGATCATGAGGATCGCCCGGAGTGACAGAGTGCGCACCAGCAGTGGCACCCCGGCCTGAGCGGAAGCCCTGATCCCGGCGATGTCGGGACGCAGGGAAGCACGGTGTCGTCGAGCTCCGCGGACAACCACCCAGAGGTACACCGCGGCCATGCCGCACTGGGCGATGACCGTGCCCCAGGCGGAGCCCGCGATACCGAGGTCGGCGCCGTAGACGAGACCGACATTGAGGACGGCGTTGGCGACGAAGCCGGCGATGGCCACGTAGAGCGGGGTCCGGGTGTTCTGCAGCCCGCGCAGTACACCGGTGGAGGCGAGCACAACGAGCATGGCAGGGATACCGAGCGAGGAGATCCGCAGATACGTGACGGCGTAGGGGGCCGCGGTGTCGGAGGCGCCGAAGAGATCCACGAGGGACGGGGCCGTCGGGAGGACAAGGGCTATGACGGCGGCGCCGAGCAGGAGCGCCAGCCAGATGCCGTCCATGCCCTGTCGGATGGCGGACGGCAGATCGCCCGCCCCGACACGTCGTGCGACGGCCGCCGTGGTGGCGTAGGCGAGGAAGACGAAGACGCTGACGGCCGTGGTGAGCAGGGCCGACGCGATGCCGAGGCCGGCGAGTTGTGCGGTGCCGAGATGCCCGACGATCGCACTGTCGGCCATGACGAAGAGTGGCTCGGCGACGAGCGCGCCGAAGGCCGGGACGGCCAGCGCGATGATCTCTCGGTCGTGCTGGCGCCGGACGGTCCGGGAGCGCGCGGGGGCCTGTGTCATGGGCACCAATCTAATCGTCCACAGGTAAGTGATGCAATGCTCAGCTGACCCTTACCTGTCGTCCTGACGCGTGCAGTTTCGGGTCCGGTTCGAAGCGATCTTGGTCCGCCGGGGAAAGTTTTTCTTCTGCACAGCCGGTGGATGGTAAAGGTGCAGCTCACAGAGGTTTCTCTGAGTGTGACGAGGGCTTGTTCACAGGGCTGTCCACCGGGTCGTGCACAGGTTTCGAGGAGTTCTCCACAGCATCTGGCCGGTCGTCCACATGGCCTGTGGATAACCAGATTGGCTGACGGTGCCCGCGGGCCTACGGTGGTCCGGCGCCTGCTCCGTACGTCGGCATGTGAACCCTTACAAAACCGACGCGTCAGAACCGGAGTTGGGCGTCTTATTTGTCAGTGCCGTGCCGTAGAAATGACGAGCACGGCGAGGTCCGCTCGGCGGACGGGAGGAGGTGGCTCGGTGAGCATTTCCGAGCCCTTGGACGACCCGTGGGCCGACAGCGGTCCCAGTGATCGTCTCCCTGCTTCCCGCCGCCGTGGTGACGTGGGCCGCAGCCGCGACGAGCAGCACGAGCGCGGCCCGGACACCGGTGCGTGGGACGGTGGCGGACCGTCGTTCGAGCGGGTGCCGCCACAGGACCTGGATGCCGAGCAGTCCGTTCTCGGCGGCATGCTCCTGTCCAAGGACGCCATCGCCGACGTCGTCGAGATCCTCAAGGGACACGACTTCTACAAGCCGGCCCACGAGACCGTCTACCAGGCCATCCTCGACGTCTACGCCAAGGGTGAGCCGGCCGACCCCATCACGATCGCCGCCGAGCTCACCAAGCGCGGCGAGATCAACAAGATCGGCGGGGCCTCGTATCTGCACACCCTCGTCCAGACCGTGCCGACGGCCGCGAACGCCGCCTACTACGCGGAGATCGTGCACGAGCGTGCCGTCCTGCGCCGCCTGGTGGAGGCGGGCACGCGGATCACGCAGATGGGATACGCGGCCGACGACGACGTCGACGAGATCGTCAACCGCGCCCAGGCCGAGATCTACGCCGTCACCGAGCAGCGCACCAGTGAGGACTATCTGCCGCTCGGCGACATCATGGAGGGCGCGCTCGACGAGATCGAAGCGATCGGGTCGCGCAGCGGCGAGATGACCGGTGTCCCCACGGGGTTCACGGACTTCGACTCGCTGACCAACGGGCTGCACCCCGGCCAGATGATCGTCATCGCCGCGCGTCCCGCCATGGGCAAGTCGACGCTCGCGCTGGACTTCGCGCGGGCCGCCTCGATCAAGAACAACCTGCCGAGCGTCATCTTCTCGCTCGAAATGGGGCGCAACGAGATCGCGATGCGCCTGTTGTCCGCCGAGGCCCGCGTCGCGCTGCACCACATGCGGTCCGGCACGATGACGGACGACGACTGGACCCGTCTGGCCCGCCGGATGCCGGACGTCTCGGCTGCCCCGCTCTACATCGACGACTCCCCGAACCTGTCGATGATGGAGATCCGCGCCAAGTGCCGACGGCTCAAGCAGCGCAACGACCTCAAGCTGGTCGTCATCGACTACCTTCAGCTGATGCAGTCCGGCGGCTCCAAACGGGCCGAGAGCCGTCAGCAGGAGGTCTCGGACATGTCCCGCAACCTCAAGCTCCTGGCCAAGGAACTGGAGATCCCGGTCATCGCGCTCTCCCAGCTGAACCGTGGCCCCGAGCAGCGCACCGACAAGAAACCGATGGTGTCCGACCTGCGTGAGTCCGGATCGATCGAGCAGGACGCCGACATGGTCATCCTGCTGCACCGCGAGGACGCCTACGAGAAGGAGTCGCCGCGCGCGGGCGAGGCCGACCTGATCGTGGCCAAGCACCGTAACGGCCCGACGGCGACGATCACCGTCGCCTTCCAGGGCCACTACTCACGATTCGTGGACATGGCGCAGACCTGACCGGACCTGACCCGGCACCTGCGAAATCGGCTCGACGCGGGACGCCCGGCCCGGTGGACTGGGGGCATGACGACACCTCAGGAAGAGCTGCTCCCCGCCACCCGCCGAGCGCTGCTGCACCGGATCGCCGTGGCCCAGGCCGAAGGGCGTACGCCGTCGCTCGTCGCCGCGGTCGTCCGGGACGGGCGGACCGTGTGGCACGGTGCGCGGACCTCGGTCGATGGTCATGGCCCCGACGAGAACGTGCAGTACCGGATCGGCTCGATCACCAAGACGTTCACCGCCGTCCTTGTCCTGCGGCTGCGCGACGAGGGCGTGCTCGACCTCGGGGACCCGCTGGAGAAGCACCTGCCGGGTACTGGGGCGGGGGAGGCCACTATCGCCGAGCTGCTGGCACACTCGGGCGGACTGGCCGCCGAGTCGCCGGCGCCGTGGTGGGAGCGGACACCGGGCTCCCTGCGGCCCGAGCTCGCCGATGTGCTGGGCGAGCAGCCCCTTCTGCACCCGGTGGGCCGTCGGCACCACTACTCGAACCCCGGTTACACCCTGCTCGGCGCGCTGGTCGAGAAGCTGCGCGGCGCTCCGTGGGAGGACGTGCTGCGGCGGGAGGTGCTCGAACCGCTGGGTCTGGACCGCACGACCACGCGACCGCGGGCGCCCCACGCCGGGGGCTGGGCGGTTCATCCATGGGCCGATGTGATGCTGGCCGAGCCCGCCGAAGACCTGGGACGCATGGCCCCGGCCGGCCAGCTCTGGTCCACCACGGGAGATCTGGCGCGGTTCGCTGTCTTCCTGGTGAGGGGCGACGACAAGGTACTGAGTGCGGAGAGCGTGCGGGAGATGCGGGCACCCGCGGCGCCGGTGGAGGCCTCGGATGTCGTGGACGGTGCGGCGTACGGCCTCGGCCTGCAGATCCAGCACCGGGACGGGCGACTGCTGGTGGGGCACTCCGGCTCCCTGCCGGGATTCCTGGCCAACCTCACCATCAGTGTCGAGGACGACGTGGCCGCGGTGGCTCTGACCAATTGCACCTCTGGCCCGCTGTTGGCCGGGGTGGGCGCCGATCTCGTCCGCATCGTGGCCGAGGCGGAACCGCGGATCCCGGAACCGTGGCGTCCGCTGTCGGCAGTCGACCCCTCCGTGCTGGAGTTGGCCGGGCAGTGGTACTGGGGGACACATGCCTTTGCCCTGCGGCTGACGTCCGACGGGGGCGTCTCGCTGGAACCGTTGTCGGGCCCTGGCCGCCGTTCCTGCTTCCGGGCGAATGGAGACGGTACCTGGACGGGGATGGAGGGCTACTACGCCGGGGAGCTGCTGCGTGCCGTGCGGCGACCGGAGGGGAACGTGAGCCACTTGGACCTCGGGTCGTTCGTGTTCACACGCCAGCCGTACGACGAAGGTGCCCCTGTGCCGGGTGGAGTGGACCCGAAGGGGTGGCGAGGGATCGGCTGAGTGTCGTCCAGCGCCGCATGCTGTCCCGTTTCACGTGAAACGGGACAGCATGCGGAGGGGGCCTTCACGGCCGGAAACGGCGTCAGAGCTGAAGCTTGAACCCTGTGTGCGAGGCCGAGAAGCCGAGGCGCTCGTAGAAGCGGTGGGCGTCGGTGCGGGTCTTGTCCGAGGTGAGCTGCACCAGCTGACATCCCTGCCGCCGGGATTCGTCGATCGCCCACTCGATCAGCTGTGTGCCCAGTCCGCTGCCGCGTTCGTCGGCGTGGACGCGTACCCCTTCGATGATCGACCGGGTGGAACCGCGCCGGGACAGGCCGGGGACGATCGTCAGCTGGAGTGTGCCGACGACACGGTCGTCGCGGACGGCGACGACCAGGTGCTGGTTCGGATCGGCAGTGAGCCGTTCGAACGCGGTCAGGTAGGGGCTCATGTCGTCCGGTGACTCGCGCTGGGCGCCCAGCGGGTCGTCGGCGAGCATGGCGACGAGCGCGGGGATGTCGTCCTCGGCACTGGGTCGTATTGCAAGATCTCCCATGACCCGCACCCTACGCAGGGCGATCGTCGTGAGGACGGGCCTCGACGGGACCGGCCTCAGGCGGGCACCGGTGTCTTGAGCGTCTCGACGACCCTGACCAGCGGGGCCAGTTCCGGGTTCCGGGCCGCCTCGTCGAGAGCCTCCCGCAGAGCGGCGTCATTGGTGGGCCGTGCCTGGTCCAGCAAGGTCAGGCCGGCCGCGGTGACGTTGGTGTAGATGCCGCGACGGTCCGTGGGGCACAGGTAGCGCTCGAGCAGTCCCCGGTCCTCGAGCCGGCTGACCAGGCGTGTGGTGGCGCTCTGGCTGAGGACGACGGCGTCGGCGACCTGCTTCATCTGCAGATGCCCCCCGTCGCCGTCGTGCTGTCGGCTGAGCACGTCGAGCAGGGAGTACTCGCGCACGCTCAGATCATGGCCGGCCTGAAGGGCGCGCTCGATGTGGGCCTCGATCCTCCCGTGCAACAGGGAGAGGGCGCACCAGCCCTGGGAGAGAGCGGTGAGCGCGGGGTCCGTCGCTGTCATGTCTTTCCTCCGTCCCGGAGTGGCTGAGACCAGGGTAGACCACTGCCGCAATTGCCTGCGGTTGCACATAGCCCGCGTCTGCAACTATTGTGTACGCACGCAAAGCGCTCCTGCAATCGTCTGGAAGGTGTATCCCTCATGCCTCTCGCGCTTCTGGCCCTCGCGATCGGGGCCTTCGGAATCGGGACGACCGAGTTCGTGATCATGGGTCTGCTGCCCGAGGTCGCGAGTGACTACGGGGTCTCCATCCCCACCGCCGGCTTGCTGGTGACCGGTTACGCGCTCGGCGTGATGTTCGGTGCCCCGCTGATGACCGTGCTCGGCTCAAAGATCCGGCGCAAGCGGATGCTGATGCTGCTGATGGTCCTGTTCATCGCGGGCAATCTGCTCTCCGCCCTCGCTCCGACCTTCTCCGTCATGCTGATCGGCCGTGTGGTCGCCTCACTCGCCCACGGTGCCTTCTTCGGTATCGGGTCGGTCGTCGCGGCCGACCTGGTCAGCCCTGACAAGAAGGCCGGCGCGATCGCGATGATGTTCACCGGACTGACCGTCGCCAACGTCGTCGGCGTCCCGCTCGGAACGCTCATCGGGCAGTCCGCCGGCTGGCGCGTCACCTTCGCCGTCGTCGCCGCGCTCGGTGTCGTCGGCCTGGCCGGTGTCGCCAAGCTGGTCCCCGACGTGCCCAGGGCTGAAGGCGTGCGACTGCGCCAGGAACTGGCGGCGTTCAAGAATGTCCAGGTCCTGCTCGCGATGGCCATGACGGTCCTCGGTTTCGGTGGCGTTTTCGCGGCCATCACCTACATCGCGCCGATGATGACCCATGTCGCGGGCTTCGCGAACGGTTCGGTCACCTGGCTGCTGGTCCTCTTCGGCCTTGGCATGGTCGGCGGCAACCTGATCGGTGGCAGGTCTGCCGACCGCGCCCTGATGCCCATGCTGTACGTCTCGCTGGGTGCCCTGGCCGTCGTGCTCGCCCTCTTCACGCTCACTGCGCACAACAAGATCGCGGCTGCCGTGACCATCGTCCTGATCGGCGCCCTGGGCTTCGCCACCGTCCCGCCGCTGCAGAAGCGCGTCCTGGACCACGCGCACGGCGCCCCGACGCTGGCCTCGGCCGTCAACATCGGCGCCTTCAACCTCGGAAACGCGCTCTCCGCCTGGCTGGGAGGCGTCGTCATCGCCGCCGGGCTCGGTTACACCGCCCCGAACTGGGTTGGTGCCGCGCTGGCCGCCGCCGCCCTGGTCCTCGCCGTCCTCTCGGCCGCCATCGAACGGCGGGACGGTGTTCCCAGCTCGGTCGTCGCGGGTTCCGTGCCCGCCGAGCAGCGGGCCGCCGTCCACCACTGAACGACCCCGACCGCAGGGGTGCGGGGCCAGGGCCGTCCCCGCACCGCGGCGGCTCAACCCGCCTCAGGAGCACCGAGGCACCGCATCACTCGACACCCACCAAGGAGAACCCGCCCCATGAGCACCACCGCTGTCGCCCCGCTGACCATCCAGGACGCCGAAGCCCTCGTCACCGTGGCCCACCGTGCCGCCGAGGCGGCCCAGGTCACCGTCAGCGTCACCGTTCTCGATGCCGGTGGTCACCTGCTCGCATTTCGGCGTGACGACCGGGCCGTACTGATCTCCGGAGAGACCAGTACGCGCAAGGCCTACACCGCGCTTCAGCTCGAAACCCCCACCGCCGACCTCGTCGAGGCCGTTCAGCCCGGAGGCCTCTTCCACACCCTGCCCACCGCGCTCGACCGGCCGCTGCTGTTCATCGCCGGCGGTGTGCCGGTGCACCGCGACGGCCGACTGATCGGAGCGGTCGGTGTCGGCGGCGGAGCGCCGGAGCAGGACCACGCGTTCGCCACGGCCGCGGTGGAGGCCCTCGCCTGAAGGCAGCCACCGTCCGTACGAAGCCGGTTCCCGGCACACCATCGGGAACCGGCTTCGTCGTACCGGACGCCGGGGAACCGCGAGGGTCAGCCGGCCGCCACCGTCAGCGGGGCGAAACGCCGGTTCCAGTCCCCGGGCAGCTCCGTGATGCCGTACGTCATGACGGCGTTGTGGGAGACGGACGCGAGACCGTGTTCCTTCACCCAGGCCAGCAGCTCTTCGTGCCGGACGTCGATGTCGGTGCGCAGCGGTCGGTCGGTGCGGGCGGCGAGGGAGGCGATCAGCGCCTGGGCAGTCTCGGTGTCGCGGGAGATGAGGGGGCCCACGACGTGGGTGTCCATGTTGGGCCAGGCCGCGGCGTACCCGATGAGCCGGCCGTTCTCCTCGGCGACGCGCAGCTGATCGGTGAATGCGGGCAGCCGGGTGATGACGTGGGTGCGGTCGGCGCCGAACACCTCCTCGTCCAGCCGGAGGATCGCGGCGAGGTCCTCGGCCGTGGCCGCACGCGTGGCGATCCGGGGCTCGGGCCCGCCCGGAGTGAAGCGCCCGCGCACCATCTCGGCCCGGCCGGTGGTCTTGAACCCCAGCTCCTCGTAGAGCGGCCGACCGTACGGGGTCGCGTGCAGGGTCAGGGGCGTGGTCCCCAGCGCCGAGACGATGTGCCGCATCAGCCGGCGTCCGACGCCCTGGCGTGCATACCGCTCGGCGACCAGCACCATGCCGATGGCGGCGAGGGCGGGACGGTCGTGCGGTCCGTACTCGGTGATGGTGCAGGCACTGACCAGGCCACCGTCGGCGGCATCGATGCCGTACCCCTTCCCGGCTGTGAGGAGGAACCCCCACTTGTGCTCCTCGCGTGGCCACCCCCGGTCCTCGGACAGGTCGGCGCAGGCGGTGAGGTCACGGAGCGTCAGACGGCGGATCGGCAGTGAGGCTGGGGAAGGTGTCGGCACGCAGGTCAGGCTGTCCGACAGTAGCCGTCCGCGTCCACCTCTTTCCGGTGGAACACGCGAGCTTTTGGCCATGTTGTGTCCGAGTGCACAGCGGCCGGACATCTACTGGCCGCCACATCGACCGACCGGCCGGGCCGGTGCCGTCGGTGTCAGCCGAGGTCGGGGGCGTGCATGGCCCGCACACCCTCGATGTTGCCGTCCAGATAGTGCCGCAGCGACAGCGGTACGAGGTGGACGGAGGCGATCCCGACCCGGGTGAACGGTACCCGGACGATCTCGTACTCGCCGGCGGGCTCCTCGACCTCGGGACCGTGGCGCAGGGCCGGGTCCATGGACTCCAGGCGGCAGACGAAGAAGTGCTGCACCTTCACGCCGGTCGCGCCGCCGTCCTCACCGATGTGTTCCACGGTGTCCACGAAGCAGGGGACCACGTCGGTGATCTTTGCGCCGAGTTCCTCGTGCACCTCGCGGTGCAGGGCGTCCACGACGGTGGCGTCGCCGGGCTCGACCCCGCCTCCGGGAGTGACCCAGTAGGGATCGACGCCGGGTCTGGTGCGCTTGATCAGGATCAGGTGGTCGCCGTCCAGGAGGACGGCGCGGGCGGTGCGCTTGACCACGGGTCGGACGGTCATGGGAGAAATGTGGCCCGGCTGGTTCCACGTGAAACCTCGCGGAGCGCCCACCGCGCGAGCCCGTCGGCTCAGTTCCAGTCGGCGGCCGCCCTCAGCAGCCACTCATGGGCCCGGGCGATGTGCGGCATCGCCAACGTGCCGGTACGGACCACCAGGAAGTACGTCCGCAGCGGAGGGACCGCCGGATCATGCAGGGCGACGACGTCACCGCGTTCCAGCGCCTCGGCGCACAGATAGCGGGGCAGCACGGCGAGCCCCGCGCCCGCGACCGCGCAGGCGAGTACCGCACGCAGGTCGGGGACGACGACCGCACCCGGAGCGGCCGGGCAGGTGTCGAAGACCGAGGCCCAGTAACGGGCGACAAAGGGCAGCGACTCGTGCACCTCGACCACGGGGACGTGCTCCAGTGCGGGTGCAGTGGTGCGGCGGAGTGCGCCGGTACCGGTGCGCACGGCCCAGCGAGGCGCGGCGATCAGGACGTGCTCCTCGTCGCAGAGCGCAGTCGCCGTGAGCAGCGCGCCGCGCGGGCGGGCCGTGCCGATGGCCAGGTCGTGGTGACCGGCGGCCAGCCCCTCCAGGGTCTCCTCGGCGTTTCCGAACGAGGCGCGCAGCGCGAAGCCCTGTCCGTCCTCGCCGGTGAGCTCGGTGAGCGCGGGCAGCGCCCGCTCGGCGGTGAACTCGGGCGGTCCGGCGAGGTGCAGTGTCCGCAGCGAGGAGTCGTCGTCCAGCCCGGCCTCGGTGATCTCCACCAGGGCGTCGAGGTGGGGTGCGGCCTTGTGGGCGAGCTCGTCGCCGATGGTGGTGGGGGTTACGCCACGGGCCTGCCTCAGGAACAGGGGTCGGCCGAGCTGGCGCTCCAGTGTGCGTATCTGGGAGGTGACCGCGGGTTGGGAGAGGCCGAGCAGGGCTGCCGCGCGAGTGAAGGAACCGGCCCGGTGCACAGTCACGAAGGTGCGCAGCAAGGCCAGATCCACAGGAATCCCTTCCCCCTCTTCTGTTCTGCTTCAGCCTCCGGCCGCGGCCAACTATAAATATGTCGATAGGTCGCTGTCGCTACTGTGATTGGACACTGACGTAGAGTCAACTAGCCTTAACCACGCGGTTCTTCGCGCGCAGGAACCGGAGGACGGTCCGAGCCACGAGGGGGGAGGCTCGGACCGTCCGTCGTACCTGGCCCGGAAACGTCCGACGGCCGTGCGGCGGTGCTCAGTCCGCCGATTCCTCCAGTGCGCGCAGCAGATCCGCCACCAGGTCCTCCGGATCCTCCGCGCCGACCGAGAGCCTGATGAAGCCCTCCGGCACCGCGTCACCGCCCCAGCGCCCGCGCCGCTCGGCCGTGGACCGCACCCCGCCGAAGCTCGTCGCGTCGTCCACGAGCCGCAGGGCGTCGAGAAAACGATCGGCACGTGCGCGCGTGGGCAGCGTGAACGAGACGACACACCCGAAGCGCAGCATCTGCTGCGAGGCGATCCTGTACGAGGGGTCGTCGGGCAGCCCCGGGTACCGCAGTCCGGTGACCTCGGGTCGCGCAGAGAGGGCCTCGGCGACCTTGAGCGCGGTGGCGTTCTGCCGGTCCACCCGCAGCTGGAGGGTGGCGATCGAACGGTGGGCGAGCCAGGCCTCCATGGGCCCGGGGATCGCGCCGACGATCTTGCGCCAGCGCCGTACGGCGGTCATGGCCCCGGTGTCGCGGCCGGCCACGTAGCCCAGGAGGATGTCGCCGTGGCCGGTGAGCTGCTTGGTGCCGCTGGCCACCGAGAAGTCGGCGCCGAGCTCCAGCGGGCGCTGCCCCAGTGGGGTGGCGAGCGTGTTGTCCACGGCGACCAGGGCGCCCCGCGCGTGTGCCGCGTCGACGAGTCGCCGGACGTCGCACACGTCGAGCCCGGGGTTGGAGGGCGTCTCGATCCACAGCAGCTTCGCCCCGTCCAGGACGTCGAGCTGGGAGTCCCCGCCGGTCGGCGCGGTGCGCACCTCGATGCCGTACGCCTCCAGCTGGGCGCGGACCAGCGGCAGCACCTGATAGCCGTCGTCGGGCAGGACGGCCGTGTCACCGGCGCGCAGCTGCGAGAAGAGCACCGACGAGATCGCGGCCATCCCTGACGCGAACACGAGCGTCTCGACGTCGTCCCGCGCCGGGGCCTCCAGCTCGCCGATGGCGCGCTCGAGATGGGTCCAGGTCGGGTTCTCGTCCCGGCCGTAGGTGTACGGTCCGGTGGGCTCACCCGGCAGATGGAAGTGCGCGGCGAACACCGGGCCGGGCAGGGTCGGCTCGTGCTTGACGGGCTCGGGAAGCCCTGCCCGCACGGCGCGGGTGCCGTCACCGGTGCCGACAGGCGACCCCTCCGCGCCCGTACCGTCCGCGTTGTTCCTAGCGGAATCGTTCATGCCGCCCGTCCTTCCACCTGCTCGCGTACCGCGGCGAGCAGTCCGTCGCTCGCCGCCTCCACCATCTCAAGGCACTCCTCGAAGCCGTCCACGCCCCCGTAATAGGGGTCCGGCACGTCGAGGTCGCCGCTGTCCGCGGCGGGGTCGTACGACCGCAGCAGCCGCACCTTGGCCGCGTCCTGCTCCGTCGGAGCGAGACGGCGCAGCGCACGGAGGTGGCCGGCGTCGAGGGCGACGACGAGGTCGAGGCGGGAAAACCAGGACGGCTCGAACCTGCGGGCCGTGTGGTCGAGGCCGTAGCCGTTCTTCTCCAGGACGGCCAGGGAGCGCGGGTCGGCGCCCTCGCCCTCGTGCCAGCCGTCCGTGCCGGCGCTGTCGGTCTCGACCAGGCCGTCCAGCCCGGCGTCTTCCACGCGCGCGTGGAAGACGGCCTCGGCCATGGGGGAGCGGCAGATGTTGCCCGTGCACACGAAGCAGACGCGGTAGGTCATCGTTTTTCAGTCCTTGTCGGGCAGGAACGCGTTGAGGGCCCAGGAGACGATCGAAATGATCAGACCGCCCAGGACCGCGGTCCAGAACCCGTCGACGTGGAAGCTCAGATCGAGCTTGTCGGCCAGCCATGACGTGAGCAACAGCATGAGCGCGTTGACCACCAGCGTGAAGAGGCCGAGGGTCAGGATGAACAGCGGGAAGGTCAGCACCTTCACGATCGGTTTCACCAGCAGGTTCACCAGACCGAAAACCAGGGCGACGACAATCAGCGTGCCGGCCTTCTCGCCGGTGCTTCCCCCGGTCAGGGTGATCTTGTCGAGCAGCCACACGGCGACTGCCAGGGCGCCCGCGTTGGCGATCGTCTTGACTAGGAAATTCTTCATGTGTCTGATCGTGACAGACGCGATCGGAAACGAACGGTGAGGCAGGGGCGGACGAGGCGATGAAGGCATTCCGGCTGGACGAACTGGAGGCGGAGCGCGCCGCCAACGACGGGGCCTACCTGCAGTTCCTGCGTGAGCGGAACATGTCGGTGGGGCTTTACGCCCTGGACGCGGGAACGGCCGACCCGCAGAAGCCGCACGCGCAGGACGAGGTGTACTTCGTGGTGAGCGGGCGGGCCGCGATCACCGTGGGCATGGAGACCACCCAGGTCGCCCGCGGCAGCGTGGTGTACGTGCCGGCCGGGGTCGCCCACAAGTTCCACCACATCAGCGAGGATCTCCGGGTCCTTGTCGTGTTCTCTCCGCCCGAGAGCTGAGCCGCGGCCCCAGGGTTCCCTAGGGGATCGGTCAGGGGGAGACGGGGGTGCGGAGGGCCCTGCCGGGGCCCTCGCGGCCCTAGCATCGAGTGCAGGACATCAGGAGATCCCCAGAGGGATCCGGGACCACCGCGGGACCCGGCATTCGAGGGCGGAAGGTAAGGACGAGGGCGATGCGAGAGATCTTCACGGGACTGCCGTGGTGGGTGAAGTGGGTCGCGGTGCCGGTCATCGCCCTGGTCGTGTTCGGCGGGCTGATCGCCAGCGTGGTCGGATTCGTGATCGGACTGCTGTTCAAGCTGCTGGTCTTCGTCGCGCTCGTCGGCGGACTGATCTACGTCGTACGCAAGTTCATGTCCAGCTCGTCGTCGCGCAGCGACTGGTGAGAGCAGTGGGACATCGGTGGCGGTAACAGAAATCACCGGGTCCCTCGCGCGGGGGAAGTTTTCCGGACGGGCCGTCGGCTGGCGGTGACAGACGGTTAGAGTCCGGAAATCCACGCGGGGGCGACCCCGCGAGCGGCGTACGTCCCCACCCGTGTTTCCCGCACGGACTGCCTCCTCGCGTTACGGAAGTGACCCTTGGCCACGGCTGACACCGCATTCGTACCGCTGCACGCACTGCCCGTGCAGCCCCACTCGACGCCTCGGACACCCCCCACGGCTCCCTCCGCCGAGACGCCCGGCGTGACTCTCATCGGCTCCGTGCAGCGGGCGATGCGCCTCCTGGAATGCGTCGCCGAGCACGAGTACGGAGCCCCCGCCAAGCAACTGGCACGTGAGACCCGGCTTGCCCTGCCCACGGCCTACCACCTGCTGCGCACTCTTGTGCACGAGGGTTATCTGCGCCGCGAGAAGGGTCTGTTCTTCCTCAGTGAGGCCGCCGAGCGGCTGAGCAGCAGCGGGGCCGAGCAGAAACGTCGCAGCACGGTGGTCGACGCGCTCGCGCGCTGGCGCGACGCGATCGGCGTTCCCGTGTACTACGCCATGTACCGCGACGGCGAGATCGAGATCATGTGCGTCTCCGACTCGCCCAGCACTCCCGCCGTCGAGGAGTGGGCGGACTTCCGCGAGACAGGGCACGCGCACGCCATCGGGCAGTGCCTGTTGTCGCAGCTGGACGAGGACGCCCGCCGCGACCATCTGGACCGATACCCGGTACAGCCCGTCACGCCGTACACGGTGCGTGACGACAGCAGTCTGCTGAAACGACTGGAACGGATGCGGCGGATGACGCCGGTGACCGAGCGCCAGGAGTACGCCCTGGGGACGGTCTGTGCGGCGGTCCCGATCACCGTCGGCACCACGGCCGTGACATTGGCCCTTTCTCTGCCCTCCCATCAGGCCGACCGGTTGTTGCCCGCGGCGCAGCGTTTGCAGGACGAGGTGGGACGCCTTCTGGGGTCACTCGCGATCTCTATCAGTATCTGAAAACTCACTCCTTGTGATCTGGTGTGTACGTTGAGCAAGATGCCACCAGTGTAAGAGGTTTGATTCCCGGCCAGTCGACGGCGAATGACGGGGTAGGCGATGGGCGAGTCCGTGCAGGCAGAGGTCTTGATGAGTTTTCTCGTGTCCGAGGAGCTCTCCTTCCGCATTCCGGTGGAGCTGCGCTACGAAACCTGTGATCCCTATGCCGTGCGACTGACCTTCCATCTGCCCGGAGACGCCCCGGTGACCTGGGCGTTCGGCCGCGAGTTGCTGGTCGACGGGGTGGGCCGACCGTGCGGTGACGGTGATGTGCGCATCGCCCCCGTCGACCCCGAGCCGCTGGCAGAGGTGCTGATCCGCCTCCAGGTCGGCAGTGACCAGGCACTGTTCCGTTCGTCGGCGGCGCCTCTCCTCGCCTTTCTCGACCGGACCGACAAGCTGGTGCCGCTGGGGCAGGAGGGTGCACTCGCCGACTTCGATGCCCACCTCGACGACGCCCTGGACCGCATTCTGGCGGAGGAGCCGAGCGCGGGCTGAACCGTTACGGCAGTCATACGGCGGCGGCGTAACGCTTCGCCGCGGCTGCCGGGCACCTGCGGAGGGCTCTGTCGGCCGGCCCTGCGGACGAAGGGGACAGGTGTGTCAGCGCTTACGGCGACGGCCCCGCCCGCCGCGTACCAGAGCCGCACCGGCACCCGGCACCGCTCCGGCGGCCTGCGTCGCCGGCCGGTCGGCCGATACGACGAGGGCCGCGAGTGCCGTGGTGACCGGCACCGACGCCACCAGGCCGATCGAGCCGACCAGCGTGCGCACGATCTCCTCCGCGACCAGTTCGCTGTTGGCGACCGTCCCCACACTGCTCTGAGCGATCGAGAACAGCAGCAGCAGCGGCAGCGCGGCGCCCGCGTAGGCGAGGACGAGCGTGTTGACGACCGAGGCGATGTGGTCGCGGCCGATACGGATGCCCGCGCGATACAGCCCGCGCCAGCCCATCGACGGGTTGGCCTCGTGGAGTTCCCACACCGCGGACGTCTGCGTGACCGTCACGTCGTCGAGGACGCCGAGCGAACCGATGATGACACCGGCGAGCAGCAGACCGCTCATGTCGATCGACGGATAAAGGCCGTGGATCAGGCCGGTGTTGTCGTCCGTGTTGCCGGTGAGCGCGGCCCAGCCGATGAACAGCGATCCGAGGACACCGATCAGCAGCAACGAGATCAGGGTGCCGAGTACCGCCACGGAAGTGCGGGCGGACAGGCCGTGACACAGATACAGCGCGATCAGCATGATCGCGCTCGACCCGATCACCGCAACGACCAGCGGGTTCGAGCCCTGCAGGATCGCGGGCAGGACGAAGAAGTTCAGCACCAGGAAGCTGATGGCCAGCGAGACCAGCGCCATCAGACCCCGCAGCCGACCGACCACCACCACGGCGAGCGCGAAGATGCCGGCGAGCAGAGCCAACGGGAGCCGGCGGTTGATGTCGGTCACCGAGTACTGCAGGTCCTTCGGCGCGGAGGGCTCGTAGGCGACCACGACCTCCTGGCCCTCGTGCAACTGCCGTGTCTGATCCGGCTGCACGATCTCGGAGAACGTACGCCCCTTGTCCTTTCCGGTGTCGACGCGGATCGTCGCCCGCTTGCAGTCGCCCGTCGCCTGCTGCACCGCGGCGGATCCCTCGGCGGTGGACGTGTCGCCGGTCGGGGTGCCCCCCGAGGCGTTGACGGACTGGCAGCTCAGCTCGACCACCTTGGTGACGGTGGCCTGCTGCGTCTGCCGGTCGAAACCGACTCCGGTGCGTTCGTGCGACGGCGCACCGCCCGGCCAGAGCACCGCGAGCCCGACCAACACCGCGGCGGTGAAAGGAATGAGGATCGCGGCGATGACCTTCCGCAGGTGCCGGGACACGGGCGCCGCCGGCCCGTGACTGTGCACGTGGGAGTGCCCGTGGCCGCCACCGTGTTCGCTTGAGCCGCCGTGGCCGCCCACGCCGCCCGCGCCACCCGGGCTGCCAGGCCCGTCGGTGCCGTGATGCCCGTCTCCGCGGCCGGTGCCGTCTTCGGCGTCCGGTTCACGGCGGGAATCGTGTGGCGGGAAGGGGGGATGCTGCGGTGTCGTCACCGACCGATCATCGCAAGAAGCACGGGGGCCCTCTGTTCACCGCGCCCGAATTGACGCTAGCGTGGGGGCACCTTTGTACACGCGGGAGCTCGGAGCACCGGGCTGAGAGGGCGCTGACCTCCGTCCCAGCGATGTTTCACGGGAAACGTCACCGAAGCCGAGTGATGTTTCCCACGGAGCGTCGGCAGACGGAAGCCGCTGCGTCGACCGCCGAACCTGTTACCGGGTAATGCCGGCGTAGGGAGTAGGTCTCATGACCATCAAGGACGCACGCACGCCTGCCGTCACGCAGAACTCCGCCGACGAGGAGACCTCCGTGGCGGCCGGGAAGTCCATCGGCTGGCACAAGGCGTACATCGAGGGCTCACGCCCCGATCTGCGGGTGCCGGTCCGTCAGGTGCACCTCACCAACGGCCAGTCGGTCACCCTCTACGACACCTCGGGCCCGTACACCGATCCACTCGTCGACACCGACGTCCGCCGAGGACTGCCGCCACTGCGGGTGAATTGGATCACCGCTCGGGGCGACACCGAAGAGTACGCGGGTCGTCCCGTTCGTCCCGAGGACGACGGAATCAAGCACACCGCTCCGCGTGGCGGACTGCGGAACCTCGACGCGGTCTTCCCCGGGCGGCCGCGCCAGCCGCGCCGGGGCCGGGACTCCAAGGCGGTGACGCAGCTCGCGTATGCGCGACGGGGCGAGATCACCCCGGAGATGGAGTACGTGGCCCTCCGGGAGAACATCTCGCCGGAAGTGGTCCGTGAGGAGATCGCGGCGGGCCGTGCCGTGCTGCCCGCCAACGTCAATCACCCGGAGATCGAGCCGATGATCATCGGCAAGCGGTTCCTGGTGAAGGTCAACGCCAATATCGGCAACTCGGCGGTGACGTCCTCCATCGAGGAGGAGGTCGAGAAGATGACCTGGGCGACCCGCTGGGGCGCCGACACGGTCATGGACCTGTCCACCGGGCGCAACATCCACACCACCCGGGAATGGGTCCTGCGCAACTCCCCCGTCCCCATCGGGACGGTGCCGCTCTACCAGGCTCTGGAGAAGGTCGATGGCCGGGCCGAGGAGCTGACCTGGGAGATCTACAAGGACACGGTCATCGAGCAGGCCGAGCAGGGCGTGGACTACATGACGGTCCACGCCGGTGTGCGCCTGGCGTACGTGCCGCTCACCGCGAACCGCAAGACCGGCATCGTCTCGCGCGGTGGTTCGATCATGGCGGCGTGGTGCCTGGCGCACCACAAGGAGTCGTTCCTGTACGAGAACTTCGAGGAACTCTGCGAGATCCTCGCCGCCTATGACGTCACGTACTCCCTCGGCGACGGTCTGCGGCCGGGGTCGATCGCGGACGCCAATGACGCCGCCCAGTTCGCGGAGTTGCGCACGCTCGGGGAACTCAACTCGATCGCGAAGCGTTTCAACGTACAGACCATGATCGAGGGCCCGGGGCATGTCCCGATGCACAAGATCAAGGAGAACATCGACCTTCAGCAGGAGATCTGCGATGAAGCTCCGTTCTATACGCTCGGTCCGCTGACGACGGACGTCGCGCCCGCGTACGACCACATCACCTCCGGCATCGGTGCCGCGATGATCGCCTGGTGGGGCACGGCCATGCTCTGCTATGTCACGCCCAAGGAGCATCTGGGCCTGCCCAACCGTGACGATGTCAAGACCGGCGTCATTACCTACAAGATCGCCGCCCATGCCGCCGACCTCGCCAAGGGGCACCCAGGTGCGCAGGAGTGGGACGACGCGCTGTCGGACGCCCGCTTCGAGTTCCGGTGGGAGGACCAGTTCAATCTGGCTCTCGACCCGGACACGGCACGGGAGTTCCACGACGAGACGCTGCCGGCCGAGCCCGCGAAGACGGCGCACTTCTGCTCGATGTGCGGGCCGAAGTTCTGCTCGATGAAGATCAGCCACAGCATCACGGAACGGTTCGGTGGTGCGGCCGCCGAGGGGGCGTCTGCCGAGGAGGTCGCCGAGGGAATGCTGCAGAAGTCCAAGGAGTTCGCCGCCGGCGGGAACCGGGTGTATCTCCCGCTGGCCGACTGAGTCCCCCGCTCCCGACGTCACGCTGAGCCCCGCCCCGCAGCCGGTTGGGGGTGCTCGGCGTGCGTCGGGGCGCGATGCCGGTTCTGAAGGGGATGACGCCACTCCGAACGGGTTGTCGATCACATAACGCCAGTATCCGGCCGGTCCACGGCGGGCCACGTCCGTCGCGGTGCCCTCGATGCGGACGGGTCAAGCCCTGTGCAGCGATTCCGTCGATGACGAAGTCGACGATCAGGAGAGCCGGGTCACGGACGACATCGGTGTGCCGTGGTGTCCCTCGGATCGGGACGCGCAGGCTGAGGAAGTCGTCGTTGGCCCGGAACCGGCCGGACCTGGTGACCCATGGGCCGGGGGTGGGCACGAAGCCGGCGTCAGGCTCATGGACCCGGTCGGGACGCGCGGCATCGGGCTTGGGCGATCCGACTACAGGGCGTTGGAGCGTTTCGCCACCCTGCCGGGCCGCCGCGTCGACAACATCGGGACCTTCGCCGTGGACGACGTCAGCACCGTCCCGGACTCGGAGTTGTACGACCGGCTGCCGGTTGGGGTTCTCGTCCTGGATCACTGCCGTCGGCCGGGCGGGCATCCTCTGATCCGTTGCCCGCCCAGGCCGGTGACTATTCGGGGCGGTGTTCCGGGCCACCGAAGTCCGGGCTGCTGTAGTCCGGGCTCGAGTAGCTCGGGCGGGACCCGGCGTTCGGGCCCTCGCCGGGGCTCGTGAACCCCGGGCGGGCGTAACCGAGGTGCGGCATCCGGCTGCTCGGCGCCGCCGGCTTCGACGGATGCAGGGCGGCCGTCGTGCCAGGGTCCGCGAGTGCCTCCCGCAGGAAGGGCATGATCCCGCGTTCCAGCAGGGCCTCGTGCCAGGCGTCCCTGGCCCGGGCCACCTCCTCGCCGAGGTCGCCGTAGCGGCCGGACTCGGCGGAGGGGCGGTTGCGCAGCGCGGTGAGCAGCAGCCCCACGGCGGCGACGAGGATCGCCACCGCGGTCACGGCGCCGAACATCCAGCCGGTGGTGAGCATGGTCTGCGCGAACGTCTGCCCCGGGTCCAGCACCTTCAGGATGTAACCGACGAGCAGGAAGATCGCCGCGGCCGTGCCGGCCAGGACGGGTGCCAGGACAGCGACGACGGCGACGGCGCCCGCGCCGGTCGCCTCGGCGACCTCCCCCACCGTGGCGGCGAGCCGTACCGTGCCCGTGCCCGGTTGCTCGGAGTCGGTATCGGGCGGGGTGGACGCTGCCGGGTGGCGCAGTTCCTCGCGCACCTTCACGTAGTGCTGGTACTCGTTCGTGGCCGCCGCCGTGATGAGGGCGGTGGCGTTGAGTGCCATGGTGCGCAGTTGTTCGGCGTTCAGCCGCTCTCCTGCAGCGGCCAGTTCCGGACGGTGTGGTGCGGAGCGCAGCGCCTCTTCGAGGACCCGCTCGTACTCTTGGCGATCCTCGTGCGACAGGTACTGCGGAACGCTGTTCATGTGCATCCCCCGATGCTCCGTAGGGCTTGGGGCTCGCATGCCAACGAGCCGTCGGGCAGAAACGGAGGGGAGCCTGCTACGGATAGACCGATGGTAGAGCGGTGACGGCGTGCGGTGACAGGGGGTTTCCGGAAATTGGGTGCTGCCCGTAGGCACGCCGCCGGGGAACAGGCCGTCCGGTGAACGGTCAGTCGTCGAGCGGCAGTTGCTGGACCAGCAGTTTTCCGGCCATGGTCACGCCGCCGTCCATCGCGATGGCCAGACCGTCCGCGTAGACGTGCGGTCCCTCGACCGCGGTGCGGGTGTCGTCCTCGCCGTCCTCGGAGCCGACCTCGCCCAGCAGATACGGGATGGGGCTGTGGCCGTGAACGATCCGGGTGCCGCCGTACGTGTCCAGCAGCGAGCGCACGGCGTCGGCGCCGCCCTCGTCGCGGAAGGAGAAGCGCTTGGTGAACTTGCGGAACAGGTCCCACACCTCCTCCGCGTCGTTGCGCGTGAGCGTCTCGCGGACGGTGTCGTTGACCTCCTCGATGGAGCGGCCGTAGTCGAGGTAGGTCGTGGTGTCGGAGTGGACCAGGAGGTGGTCGTCGACCTCTTCGAGGGCGTCGAGGCGGGCCATCCACTGCAGGTGGTGGTCCTGGAGGCGGTCCATGTCGGTCTTCTGGCCGCCGTTCAGCAGCCAGGCCGCCTGGAAGGTGGCGGTGCCCGCACCGGAGTTGACGGGCGTGTCGCCGAACCGCTTGGCGCCGAGCAGCAGCAGCTCGTGGTTGCCCATCAGCGCCTTGCAGTAGCCGCCGGCCGCTGCCGCCTCGGCGGACAGTCGCATCACCAGGTCGATGACGCCGATGCCGTCCGGGCCGCGGTCCGTGAAGTCGCCGAGGAACCACAGGCGGGAGGTGCCCGCGCACCACTGGCCGGCGTCGTCGATGAGGCCCTTCTCCTGGAGGGCGGCCACCAACTGGTCGAGATAGCCGTGCACGTCGCCGACGACGAACAGCGGCCCTTGGCCCGTGGCGGGCTGCGCTACCGGGGCCGGCTCGGGGTCGACGGTCACCTGGACCGTGTCACCCCGACGGATGACGGGCAGATCGCGCTGGGTGGGTGTGTAACCCTCCGGATAGGTCTCCTCGGAGGGCGGCGCGGCCTCGCCCGCATGCGTGCCGGGGGCGGCGTACGGAGCGGTCTCGTGGACATACGCGGGCACCCGGAAGTCGCGCACCGTCGCCGTGCGCTCCACCTCGGGTCCCTGACCGGCCCCCTGAGTCATCGACCCCTCCACCATCGCGCCGCATCTGCACCGCTTCGGACTGCCTGGTCGCAGCGGCCCGCGGTGTGTGGGCCCATCATAGGAATGCGGATCGCGCTGTGTGATGACCCAGGGGTGGTGAATCAGAACATGACTCCGCTTCACCGCGGCTTTCGCCCCGATTGGGCCGGTCTTCGTCCGTCCGGACGGTGACGTGATCACGCTTCGGTCGTGCCGGTGTCCCCTCGGCCACTCCGGCCGCCGCCCCCGGCTGCCATCCCCGGTCGCCGCTCCTGCGGCACGTAGGCCGGGCCTTGCGTACCGCGCGTTCGGGGACGCCCTACGCGTCCTCGGGCGACCGGGGCGGGCTGACCGTCGTACGGGGCGGGCGACGCTGTGACGACGTACGCACGATCAACTCGGTCGGTATCACCTGCTCGACCGGCCGGTCCGCCTCGAGCCCCTCGATGGCGTCGATGAGGACCTGGATCACCGCCGTGCCGATGCGGCGGGGCTTCAGCGACAACGTTGTGATGGGCGGCTCTGTACTGGCGTACACGGTGGACTCGCTGCAGCAGACCAGCAGCAGGTCCTCCGGGACGCGCAGCCCGTAGCGGCGGGCGGCGGCGAGCAGGTCGGTGCCGTTCGGGTCGAACAGGCCGTAGACGGCGTCGGGCCGGTCGGGGCGGGCGAGCAACCGGTCGGCGGCCACCGCGCCCGCGCAGGGATCGTGCGCCGGGTAGGCCTCGTAGACCGGGTCCTGGCCGACGCGCTCGCACCAGCGCAGGTACGCGGTGGTCGACAGGTGGGTGTACGTGTCGGTCGTGGTACCGGTGAGCAGGCCGATCCGGCGGGCACCGGCGGCGGCGAGGTGGTCGAGGATGCCGAGTACGGCGGCCTCGTGGTCGTTGTCCACCCAAGCGGTGACGGGCAGCGAGCCGGCCGGGCGGCCGTCCGACACGACCGGTAACCCCTGGCGGACCAGCTCGCTGACGACCGGGTCCTGGTCGGAGGGGTCGATGACGACCGTGCCGTCGAGCGCGACGTTGGACCACACGTCGTGACGGGAGGTCGCCGGGAGGATGACGAGGGCGTAGCCGCGGGCGAGCGCGGCGGAGGTGGCGGCGCGCGCCATCTCGGCGAAGTACGCGAACTCCGTGAAGGTGAAAGGTTCATCCCCGTATGTCGTCACGGTCAGGCCGATGAGCCCCGACTTGCCGGTGCGGAGCGTGCGGGCGGCGGCCGAGGGGCGGTAGCCCAGTCGGTCGGCGACCTCGCGCACATGGCGCCGGGTGGCATCCGGGAGTCGGCCTTTGCCGTTGAGGGCATCGGAGACGGTCGTGATGGATACTCCGGCGGCGGCGGCCACGTCCCTGATACCCGCCCGGCCCGGCCGACTGCCTCGACGTGAGGTTTCCGCGCGGCTCACCTGGTGCTTCCCTGCTGCTGTCATGGCGAGCCGATAGTAGGGCTCATGAGGTGGGGTAGGGCGGACGCATATGCGCCCTTTGACAGTCACGTTTCTGCATGATCATTAAGACCTAAGGCCCTTGGAAAGCAAGGCACTTGAGCGCCTGTGGGTCAGTACCTGGCGTGTCAACCAGGGAGGACCTGCCAAGTGGTCGATGTTGCGAAGAGGTCTCAACTCACCTGCACGGGGGATGCGCGCCACGGCGCAAGCTACCGGCGCATAGATATATGTTCGGCGCGCCCCCCGAATCGTGCACCTTCATGTACTGATGCCCTTGATGCCGGAGTGACGGATGAGGTCTGGTCCCACCTATACGCAGCGACGCCGAATCCTCATAAGGTGAGAAGTATTCGATGCCGGTGGTGGTCACGAGGAGGACTGCGGTGAGCGAGACGAGCCCCAAGCTGCGCGCCGAGCTGGAGGGTATTCCCACCTACAAGCCGGGCAAGCCCGCCGCGGCCGACGGTCCGGTGGCCTACAAGCTGTCCTCCAACGAGAACCCCTACCCGCCCCTGCCGGGTGTGATGGAGACGGTGACGGCCGCGGCCTCGTCCTTCAACCGCTACCCGGACATGGCCTGTACGTCGTTGATGAACGAGCTGTCGGACCGGTTCGGCGTGCCCCTCTCCCACCTGGCCACCGGCACCGGATCGGTCGGGGTGGCCCAGCAACTGATCCAGGCGACATCGGGCCCCGGCGACGAGGTGATCTACGCCTGGCGCTCCTTCGAGGCGTACCCGATCATCACGCAGATCAGTGGCGCGACGTCGGTGCGGGTACCGCTGACGCCGGGCGATGTGCACGACCTGGACGCGATGGCGGCAGCGGTCACCGACCGGACCCGGCTGATCTTCGTCTGCAACCCCAACAATCCGACGGGGACGGTTGTGCGTCGGGCCGAGCTGGAGCGGTTCCTCGACCGGGTGCCGAGCGACGTCCTCGTGGTCCTCGACGAGGCCTACCGCGAGTTCATCCGCGACCCCGAGGTGCCGGACGGCGTGGAGATCTACCGGGAGCGGCCCAACGTCTGCGTCCTGCGGACCTTCTCCAAGGCGTACGGTCTCGCCGGCCTGAGGGTCGGGTTCGCGATCGCCCACGACCTCGTGGCGGCGGCGCTGCGCAAGACGGCGGTGCCCTTCGGAGTGAGCCAGATCGCACAGGAGGCGGCGATCGCCTCCCTGCGGGCCGAGGACGAGCTGATCGGGCGGGTCGGTTCGCTGGTGTGCGAGCGCACGCGCGTGGTCGACGGGCTGCGCGCGCAGGGCTGGACGGTGCCGGAGACCCAGGCCAACTTCGTGTGGCTGCGGCTGGGGGAGCGCACGGTCGCCTTCGCGGAAGAGTGTGAGCAGGCCGGCGTGGTCGTTCGGCCGTTCCCGGGTGAGGGCGTGCGGGTGACGGTCGGGGAGAGCGAGGCGAACGACATCTTCCTGAAGGTGTCGGGAGAGTTCCGCGAGGGGCTGTAAGCACCGAAGGGTTCGCCGAGGACCGGCCGGTCAGCACCAGTGTGTCGCTGTCCGGCCCGGCAGGCGGGCCCTTCCTTTTTGGTCACCGTTCAACAGTTCGTTGAATTTACTCGCCAAGGGGTTGACGTCACAGGGGACCCCCCTTCCGGCGTCGAAAAGCTGTACGTCATAATTGCTTGTGAATGTGAACGCGTTCACAAGCGTGTCCCGGTTGCGCCCGAGATAGGTGTGACATACACGCTCAAACTGCCGCTGACCACGGCGATGTGGCGATGTAAGGAGAGTGACCGTGGACCTGGCTCTGGCGCCGGAGACGCTGGCGCGATGGCAGTTCGGCATCACGACCGTCTACCACTTCCTGTTCGTCCCCCTGACGATTTCACTGGCCGCCCTGACGGCCGGGCTGCAGACCGCATGGGTCCGCACAGAGAAGGAGAAGTACCTCAGGGCGACCAAGTTCTGGGGCAAGCTCTTCCTGATCAACATCGCCATGGGTGTCGTCACCGGCATCGTGCAGGAGTTCCAGTTCGGCATGAACTGGTCCGACTACTCCCGCTTCGTCGGAGACGTCTTCGGTGCGCCGCTCGCCTTCGAGGCGCTGATCGCCTTCTTCTTCGAGTCGACCTTCATCGGTCTGTGGATCTTCGGTTGGGACAAACTGCCCAAGAAGATCCACCTGGCCTGCATATGGATGGTCTCGATCGGCACCCTGCTGTCGGCGTACTTCATCCTCGCGGCCAACTCCTGGATGCAGCACCCCGTCGGCTACCGGATCAACGAGGAGAAGGGCCGCGCCGAGCTCACCGACTTCTGGCAGGTCCTCACCCAGAACACCACGCTCAACCAGGTCTTCCACAGCTTCTCGGCGGCCTTCCTGACGGGCGGCGCCTTCATGGTCGGCATCGCCGCCTTCCACCTGATGCGCAAGAAGCACATCCCGGTGATGCGGACGTCCCTGCGACTCGGCCTGGTGACCTTGGCGGTCGGCGGCATGCTCACCGCGGTCAGCGGCGACACCCTCGGCAAGGTCATGTACGAGCAGCAGCCCATGAAGATGGCCGCCGCCGAGGCCCTGTGGGACGGCGAGGAACCGGCACCGTTCTCCGTGTTCGCCTACGGGGACGTCGACAAGGGGCACAACAAGGTCGCCCTGGAGATCCCCGGGTTGCTGTCCTTCCTCGCCCACAGCGACTTCGACTCGTACGTGCCCGGTATCAACGACACCAACAAGGCCCTGCAGGAGCAGTTCGGCCCCGGTGACTACAAGCCCATCGTCCCCGTCGCCTACTGGGGATTCCGTTGGATGATCGGCTTCGGCATGGCGTCCTTCTCCCTCGGCCTGCTGGGCCTGTGGCTGACACGGAAGAAGTTCCTGCTGCCGACCGCTCTGCGGACCGGCGAGGACGAGGTGCCGCACCTGGTACTGCTGCGCAAGCCGCTCGGTACGCGACTCACCCGCCTGTACTGGCTACTGGCGGTCTGGTCGATGGCGTTCCCGCTGATCGCCAACTCCTGGGGCTGGATCTTCACCGAGATGGGCCGGCAGCCCTGGGTCGTCTACGGCGTGATGCAGACCCGAGACGCGGTCTCCCCCGGTGTATCCACGGCCGAGGTCATCATCTCGATGTCCGTCTTCACCCTGCTCTACGCCGTCCTGGCCGTCATCGAGGTCAGGCTGCTCGCCAAGTACGTCAAGGCGGGCCCGCCCGAGCTCACCGAGGCCGACCTCACCCCGCCCACGAAGATCGGCGGCGACCTCCGTGACGCCGACAAGCCGATGGCCTTCTCGTACTAGGCCGAGGGAGCTGCACAGTCATGGAACTGCACGACGTCTGGTTCGTCCTGATCGCCGTCCTGTGGACCGGCTACTTCTTCCTGGAGGGCTTCGACTTCGGGGTCGGCGTCCTCACCAAACTGCTCGCCCGGAACCGGGCCGAGAAGCGGGTGCTGATCAACACCATCGGCCCCGTCTGGGACGGCAACGAGGTGTGGCTGCTCACGGCCGGTGGTGCGACGTTCGCCGCCTTCCCCGAGTGGTACGCCACGCTCTTCTCCGGCTTCTACTTGCCCCTCCTGGTCATCCTGATCTGCCTGATCGTGCGGGGAGTCGCGTTCGAGTACCGGGTGAAGCGGCCCGAGGAGCGCTGGCAGCGCAACTGGGAGACCGCGATCTTCTGGACCTCGCTCATTCCGGCGTTCCTGTGGGGCGTGGCGTTCGGCAACATCGCCCATGGCGTGAAGATCGACCAGGACCTGGAGTACGTCGGCTCCGTCTGGGACCTGCTGAACCCGTATGCCCTTCTCGGCGGCCTGGTCACGCTGTCGCTGTTCACCTTCCACGGGACGGTGTTCACGGCGCTCAAGACCGTCGGTGAGATCCGCGAACGAGCCCGGAACCTGGCACAGCGCGTCGGCCTTGTCGCCGCCGTGCTGGCCGTGGCCTTCCTCCTGTGGACCCAGCTCGACCGCGGTGACGGCAAGAGCCTGGTCGCGCTGTTGGTGGCTGTCGCAGCGCTGGCCGTCGCCCTGGTGGCGAACCAGGCCGGCCGCGAGGGTTGGTCGTTCGCACTGTCCGGCGTCACCATCGTGGCCGCCGTGGCGATGCTCTTCCTGACGCTCTTCCCGAACGTCATGCCGTCCACGCTCGATCCGGACTGGAGCCTCACCGTCACCAACGCCTCGTCCAGCCCCTACACGCTGAAGATCATGACCTGGCTGGCCGCGGTCGCCACACCGGTCGTACTGCTGTACCAGGGGTGGACGTACTGGGTGTTCCGCAAGCGGATCGGTACCCAGCACATCGCCGAAGCCGCGCACTGAGTCCGGGCTGGGGTGTGTTTCACGGCGCGCGCTTCGCGCCGCGTGTTTCACGTGAAACACACCCTCTGGACGGAAGGGCATGTTTCACGTGAAACCCATCGATCCACGTCTTCTGCGGTACGCCCGAGCCACCCGGTTCTTCCTGGCCGCGGTCGTCGTTCTGGGCGCCGTCGGGGCCGGGTTGCTCGTCGCGCAGGCGATGCTCATCGCCGAGGTGGTCGTGGGCGCCTTCCAGCAGGGCATGGGGGTCGCCGAACTCGGCACTCCGCTCTTGCTGTTGGCGGCCGTCGCCTGCGGTCGCGCACTGGTCGGCTGGCTCACCGAGCTGGCCTCTCACCGTGCGAGCGCGGCAGTGAAGTCGGAGCTGCGAGGCCGGCTGCTGGATCGGGCCACCGCGCTCGGCCCCGGCTGGCTGAGCGGACAGCGGACCGGGTCGCTGGTTGCCCTGGCCACCCGAGGAGTCGACGCCCTCGACGACTACTTCTCGCGCTACCTGCCTCAGTTGGGGCTCGCGGTGGTCGTACCCGTGGCGGTGCTGGCGCGCATCGTCACCGAGGACTGGGTCTCGGCGGCCATCATCGTCGGCACCCTGCCGCTCATCCCGATCTTCATGATGCTGATCGGATGGGCCACGCAGTCCCGGATGGACCGCCAGTGGCGGCTGCTGTCCCGACTGTCCGGGCATTTCCTGGACGTGGTCGCGGGGCTGCCGACGCTGAAGGTCTTCGGGCGGGCGAAGGCGCAGGCCGACTCGATCAAGCGCATCACCGGCGAGTACCGGCAGGCGACCATGCGGACGTTGCGGATCGCGTTCCTGTCGTCCTTCGCCCTGGAACTGCTCGCCACGCTGTCGGTGGCGCTCGTCGCCGTCACGATCGGCATGCGGCTCGTCCACGGTGACATGGCCCTGTACGACGGCCTGGTCGTGCTCGTTCTCGCGCCCGAGGCGTATCTGCCGCTGCGGCAGGTGGGCGCTCAGTACCACGCGGCGGCCGAAGGGCTCGCCGCCGCCGAGGAGATCTTCTCGGTACTGGAGCGGCCCGCCCCGGCGTCGGGGGCCGACCCGGTGCCGGCCCACGGCGCCCTGTCCTTCGAGGACGTGACGGTCCGCTACCCCGGACGTGCCGCGGACGCCGTGACGGACACCACCTTCACCGTCGAACCCGGGGAGACGGTCGCCCTCACCGGACCCAGCGGGGCGGGCAAGTCGACGCTGCTCAACGCCCTCCTCGGCTTCGTACGCCCCACCGGGGGACGAATCAGGATCGGGGGAGCCGACCTCACCTCCCTCGACCTGGCGCAGTGGCACGCCCGTGTCGCCTGGGTGCCGCAGCACCCGCACCTGTACGCCGGCACCATCGCCGAGAACGTGCGGCTGGCCCGGCCCGACGCCGACGACACCGCCGTTCGGCGGGCACTGCGGGACGCGGGCGCGCTGACGTTCGTGGACGCGCTGCCCGAGGGAGCGGGTACCCAGCTGGGGGAGGACGGAGCCGGGCTGTCCGCCGGGCAACGGCAGCGGCTCGCGCTGGCCCGGGCGTTCCTCGCGGACCGGCCGGTGCTGTTGCTGGACGAGCCGACGGCCGCACTCGACGGGGCCACCGAGGCCGAGGTCGTGGCCGCGGTGCGCAGGCTGGCGGAGGGGCGGACGGTGCTGCTGGTGGTGCACCGGCCGGCACTGCTGGAGGTGGCCGACCGGGTGGTGCGGCTGGAGGAGCCGGTGCCCGCCGCCGCGACCGACCGCTCCCACGGGCCGTCGGCCGCCCCTACCGTCGAGGAGACCCCGGGCACCCCTGCTCCGGCTCCCACGGACAACCCTGCCCTCACGACGGAGCCCCAGGGCGGCGTTCTCGCCAGGGTCCGTGCGATGTCCGCGGCCCGGCGCGGGCGGCTCGGCCTCGCGCTACTGCTCAGCAGCCTGGCGCTCGGCAGTGCCGTCGGCCTGATGGCCACCTCCGGGTACCTCATCTCGCGGGCCTCGCAGCAGCCGCCGGTGCTGTATCTGATGGTGGCGGTCACGGCGACGCGTGCCTTCGGGATCGGACGGGCCGTGTTCCGCTACGCCGAGCGGCTCGTGTCGCACGACGCCGTACTGCGGATGCTCGCCGACACCCGGGTCGCCGTGTACCGGCGACTGGAGCGGCTGGCGCCCTCGGGGCTGCGCCGTAGCCGCCGGGGCGACCTGCTCTCCCGGCTCGTCGCCGACGTCGACGCCCTGCAGGACTACTGGCTCCGCTGGCTGCTGCCCGCCGCCACCGCGGTGGTCGTCTCGGCCGCCTCGGTCGTTTTCACGGCCTGGCTGCTCCCGGAGGCCGGCGCCGTGCTCGCGGTCGGTCTGCTGGCGGCCGGAGCCGGGGTCCCCCTGGTCACCGGCGCCGTCGCACGGCGGGCCGAGCGCAGGCTGGCGCCCGCCCGTGGCGTGCTCGCGACCCGGGTGACCGACCTGCTCACCGGCACCGCCGAGCTGACCGTCACCGGTGCCCTGCCCGCGCGGGCCGCCGAGGTGCGCCGGGCCGACGGCACGCTCACCCGGATCGCCTCGCGTGCCGCCACCGCCACCGCGCTGGGCGACGGGCTCACCGCGCTGTTCTCGGGCCTGACGGTCGCGGGCGCCGCCCTCGTGGCGATCCAGGCGGTCGCCGACGGCAGGCTCACCGGCGTGGCCGTGGCCGTCGTCGTCCTCACCCCCCTGGCCGCCTTCGAGGCCGTACTCGGGCTGCCTCTTGCCGTGCAGTACCGGCAACGCGTGCGCAGGAGTGCCGAGCGCGTGTACGAGGTACTCGACGCCCCTGAGCCCGTACGGGAGCCGGAGACGCCCCGGCAGGCGCCCGCGTCGCCGTTCCCGGTCGTCCTCGCGGGACTGGCCGCGCACCACCCCGGTCAGGACAGGGACGCCCTGGCGGGGCTGGACCTGACCCTGTCGGAGGGCCGCCGCGTCGCCGTGGTCGGAGCGTCCGGGGCGGGCAAGACGACGCTGGCCCAAGTGCTGCTGCGGTTCCTCGACTCGGACGCCGGCTCCTACACGCTGGCCGGCGTGGACGCCTACGCCCTGGCCGGCGACGACGTACGGCGGCTCGTCGGGCTGTGTGCTCAGGACGCGCACCTCTTCGACAGCTCGGTGCGCGAGAATCTGCTCCTGGCCAGGAAGGACGCCACCGAGGCCGAGCTGCGCGACGTGCTGGCGCGGGCCCGGCTGCTGGAGTGGGCCGACGACCTGCCGGACGGCCTGGACACGCTGGTCGGTGAGCACGGCGCCCGGCTGTCCGGCGGCCAGCGGCAGCGGCTGGCCCTCGCCCGGGCGCTGCTCGCCGACTTCCCGGTCCTCGTGCTCGACGAGCCCGCCGAGCACCTCGACCTGCCGACCGCCGACGCGCTCACCGCCGACCTGCTGGCCGCCACCGAGGGCCGTACCACCTTGCTGATCACGCACCGGCTGGCGGGTCTGGGGGCCGTGGACGAGGTGGTCGTGCTGGACGAGGGCAGGGTCGTGCAGCGCGGGACGTACGCGGAGCTGTCCGCCGCGCCGGGGCCGCTTCGGGCGATGGCCGAGCGGGAGGCGGCGTCGGAGCTGCTGGTCGGAGCACCGTGATCCCCGGAGACGCAGGGGTGGACGCTCTGAATGATTCACGGACGCGCAGGGGTGAGGTTCTGAACGACGTCCGAAGAATCCGACTTTCCTGAACAAAAGGGCATTATTAGGCTCGTTCCATGGTCCCAGCACCGTTCCCCGGCCCTCCGCCACCCCGCGAGAAAGTCCCGGCCGAGTTCCTGGCACGGGTGCCGAAACTGCTCGAGGCGATGCGATCGGTCGGGAGCGGGCTGGAGCTGCACGCCACGCTGAACCGCATCTGCGAGACCGCGGCCGACCTGGCCAACGCCCGGTACGCGGCCATCGGCGTCGTCGGCGAGGACGGCGACGGTCTCATCGACTTCGTCCACCACGGCGTCGACGAGGCGACCGTCCGACGGATCGGTCACCTGCCCGACGGCCGCGCAGGTCTGTTGGGCGCTCTCCTCCGCGACCCGGAGCCGGTCCGGCTCACGGACCTCACCGAGGATCCACGCTCGTGCGGTGTTCCCGAGCACCACCCGGCGATGCACGGCTTCCTCGGAGTCCCCATCCGCGTACAGGGTGAGATCTTCGGCAATCTCTACCTGACCGGCAAGCGTGCCGGGGAGCCGTTCGACGACTACGACCTCGCCATGGTCCGGGTCCTGGCCACCGAGGCCGGCATCGCCATCGGCAACGCGCGCGTGTACGAAGCCGCCCAGCAGCGGGAGCGCTGGATCGACGGGTCGGTCGCCGTCACGACCGCTCTGCTCTCCGGCGGCGACACCGACGACGCACTCCAGGTCGTCGCCGAACAGGCCCAGCGGCTCTCCGGATCGGCGGCCGGCATCGTGCTGCTGCCGGCCGCCGGGGGCGGTCTGGAGATCGTGGCTGTCGCCGCGCAACGCCCCACGGACGCCCTGGGCGTGGTCATCCCGCCCGAGAACGGCATCGTCGCCGAACTTCTGGCCGGCCGGCCCGTTTTCGTGGACGACGCCGCGACCGATCCGCGCCTGGAGGCCGGACCGGTGCGGGCCTATGGACCGATCATGCTGCTGCCGCTGTGCAGGGACGGGCGGGTCCTCGGCAGTCTCGTCATGCCCCGCGCCCGGGGGGAGCCGCCGTTCACCCGGGCGGAACGCGCGCTCGGCGACCGGTTCGCCTCACAGGCCGCACTGGCGCTGATGACGGCCGATGCCCAGCGCATCCGGGAACGGCTGGCGGTGTACGAGGACCGTGACCGCATCGCCCGGGACCTGCACGACCTCGTCATCCAGCGGCTGTTCGCCACGGGGATGATGCTGGAGAGCGCCCAGCGCGGTTCGGTCGTGCCCGAGGTGCGCGACGGAGTGGGCGGAGCCGTCCACGAACTCGACCTCACCATCCAGGAGATCCGCTCGGCGGTCTTCGCGCTGCGGCAGCCCGCTGCGACCCCCGCCGGGCTGAGCACGCGCGTCCTGCGCGAGATCACCATGGCCGCCGTACCGCTCGGCTTCACGCCCTCGTACCGTTTCGTCGGTCCGGTCGACACCGCCGTCGGTGAGCTGACCGGCAAGAACCTCGTCGCCGCGCTGCGGGAGACCTTGTCCAACGCCTTCCGCCACGCCCACGCCACCCGGATCGAGGTCGTCGTCGATGCGACGGCGACCCTGCCGGACGGCCGGTCGGGTGTGCGGCTGACCGTCGCGGACGACGGGGTAGGCATCCCCGAGGGCGGCCGGCGCAGCGGCCTGCGCAACCTCGAGCGCCGTGCCGAGAGCGTCGGCGGCGTCAGCCGGGCCGGTCCCGGCATCGGGGCGCACGGCGGCGGCACGACAGTGCTGTGGGAGGCACCGTACTAGCACACCGCGGTGAGCGCTGCCCCAAGCCCGCCCCTCTTTGGGGTCCGTGCCCGGGCGTTGCCCCATGTGCAGCAGCCGTACTGGGCCGTGTGCAGCAACGGGTCCCCCGCTCGTAGGACTCGGACGTGACCGTGCGCCCGTTTCCGGGCAGCGATCGCTGACATGCGCTCATCTCGTCGACGTTCATTGCTCGTTCCAGTGCTGCTGTGCGCGCTTGCCGCGCTCGCGGCCCGCCCCGCCGACAGCCCGGACAAGGGCGGCGGCACCGGCCTCGGTGCGAAGGTGCTGCGGCTGTACGAGGACGCGGCCAGGGCCGCCCAGCGGTACGAGGACGGGCGGCGCGAGGCCGAGGCACGACGGTCGAAGGCCCTGGAGTACCGGAAGCTGCTCGACCGCCAGCGGCAGAAGACCGACTCCCTGCACGAGGAACTGGGCCGCGTCGCCCGCGCCCAGTACCGCGGCGACGGCGAACCCCCGCTGACCGAGCGGTTGGTCCTCGCGGACGACTCCCAAGAGCTGATGCGCGGTCCGGAAGCCGCGGCGCCCGTGGATCCGGCCGTCAAGAAGGCCATCGGTGAGAGTCTGCGGGCCGAGGCACGGCTCGCCGCCGAAGAGGCCGAGGCGCAGGCGGCCTGGCAGGCACTGGAGGAACGCAACGCCGGTCTGGCGGAGCGGAAGAAGAAGATCGAGGGCAAGCTGCACGCCGCCCGGTCGAGGCTGGAGGAAAAGGCGGAGGCGTCGGTCGCGGCGGGCTCGTGTCCCGTCGCGGACCGCCTCGACCAGCCGGACGTGCGCGCCGGTCGGTCCTGGGTCGCACCGGTGGAGACGTACAAGCTGTCGGCACCCTTCGGCAGAGCTGGGACGCGGTGGGCGAACCGGCACACCGGGCAGGACTTCGCGGTGCCGGTCGGGACTCCCGTGCGGTCGGTCGGCACGGGCCGGGTGGTCAAGGTGGCGTGCGGCGGCGCCTTCGGCATCCAGGTCGTGGTGCGGCACGCGGGCGGTTACTACACGCAGTACGCCCATCTCGCCGCCCTCGCCGTCGGCCAGGGAGACCGGGTCGGCGCCGGGCAGTGGATCGGACAGTCGGGCAGCACTGGCAACTCCACCGGCCCTCACCTGCACTTCGAGGTACGGACCACACCACAGACGGGCTCGGCGCTGGACCCGGTGCCGTGGCTGTCGCAGCGCGGGGTGCCGCTCTGAGCGGGCCGGCCCGACTGCGGAGAGGCCGCTACGACAGGTCCGCCAGCATCCGCTCGATCACGACCGCCACCCCGTCGTCGTTGTTGGCGACCGTCCGTCCCGACGCTGCGGCGATCACGTCGGGGTGCGCGTTGCCCATCGCGTACGACTGTCCCGCCCAGGTGAGCATCTCGACGTCGTTCGGCATGTCACCGAAGGCGACGACCTCCTCGTGCGAGATGCCGCGCTCGGCGCAGCACAGGGCGAGCGTGCTGGCCTTGGAGACATCCGGCCCACTGATCTCCAGCAGGGCGCTGGGACTGGACCGGGTCACGTTGGCGCGGTCGCCGATGGCGAGGCGGGCCAGTGCGAGGAAGCCGTCGGGGTCCAGCTCGGGGTGGAAGGCCAGGATCTTGAGAACCGGCGCGGTGCCGGCGCGACCGTCCGGCGCCAGGAGCTCCTCCGCGGGCGCGAGGCCGTCGGGGACCTCCATGTGCAGCTTCGGGTACCCCGGCTCCTGGTGGAAGCCGTATGTCTGCTCGACCGCGTACACCGTGCCCGGGGCAGCCTCGCGCAGCAGCCGTACGGCGTCCAGCGCGTTCTGCCGGGCCAGCTCGCGGACCTTGACGAACCGGTGGGCACCCGGGCCGCCGTGCAGGTCGACCACCGCGGCACCGTTGCCGCAGATGGCGAGGCCGTGACCGTGGACGTGGGCACTGACGACGTCCATCCAGCGGGCGGGACGGCCGGTGACGAAGAAGACCTCGATGCCCTCCTTCTCGGCGGCGGCCAGCGCGGCGACCGTGCGCGGGGAGACCGACTTGTCATCGCGCAGCAGTGTGCCGTCGAGGTCGGTGGCGATGAGCCGCGGGCGGAGGGCGGCGGCCGGGGTCACGGGCTGTCGGGTCGCTGAGGTCACCCGGTCATTGTCACGCATATGCCCGCACGCCCGTGCGATACTCCGCACATCTGTGAGCTACGGCTCTCATCCGCGCCGTTCCGTTTCTCTCGTCGGCATCAGCGGTCCCGCGGTTCACCTCAACTGCGGCAGCGCCTCCATGGCGATCCGCTCGAAGATCTTCTCGTCCGCGGTGAAGTCCGAGTCGGGGATCGGCCAGTGGACGACAAGTTCGGTGAAGCCCAGGTCGCGGTGTCGGCCCGCGAAGTCCACGAACGCGTCCACGGACTCCAGCGGCCGGCTGCGGTCCGGGGTGAAACCGGTGAGCAGGACCTTGTCGAGGACGCTCACGTCGCGGCCGATCGCGGCGCAGGCGTCGGCCAGCTTGTCGGCCTGCCCCCGCAGCGCCCGGTCCGACTGCTCGGGGGTGCCGCTCTCGTACAGCTTCGGGTCGCCGGTGGTCACCCACGCCTGGCCGTAGCGCGCGGTGAGCCGCAGGCCGCGGGGGCCGGTCGCGGCCACCGCGAACGGCAGCCGGGGCCGCTGCAGACAGCCGGGGATGTTGCGCGCCTCGTGAGCCGAGTAGAAGTCACCCTCGTACGACACGGCGTCCTCGGTCAGCAGCCGGTCGAGCAGGGGGAGGAACTCGGCGAACCGGTCGGCCCGCTCCCGCGGCGTCCACGGTTCCTGGCCGAGCGCCGTGGCGTCGAAGCCGGTGCCGCCCGCTCCTATGCCGAGCGTGACCCGGCCGCCCGAGATGTCGTCGAGGGAGATCAGCTCCTTGGCGAGCGTCACCGGGTGCCTGAAGTTGGGCGAGGTCACCAGCGTGCCCAGGCGCAGCCGATCGGTGACGGCCGCGGCAGCGGTGAGCGTCGGCACGGCACCGAACCACGGCCCGTCCCGGAAGCTGCGCCAGGACAGGTGGTCGTAGGTGTACGCGGTGTGGAATCCGAGCTGCTCGGCACGCGTCCAGGCCGAGCGACCGCCTTCATGCCAGCGGCGGTACGGGAGGATCGCGGTGCTCAGGCGCAGGCTCATGCCACCGAGCCTATGCGGTCGGTCCTGTTTCACGTGAAACATCCGCCCCGACGTCACCGTACGCGGCTGCTCAGCCATGGCGTGAGGAGGAACATCGGCACGTGCTCCCTGTGCGTACGGTCACCCGGCAGCGGCACGATCAGGCGGTAGCCGGGTGGGAAGCGGCGCCCCTTGACGTGGGCGAGACCACCGAAGACAGAGCGCAGGAACTCGGGGACATCGTCGCGCGGGATGTCGGGGCACTCCACGTTCTCGACGGTGATCAGGGCATCCCCCTCGGGGAAGAGCCGGACGCTCACGCGGGGCACTCCGCCGAACTCGACGAAGGCCTCGTGGGGGAGGGAGCCGTCGGCGTCGGTGATCACCCCCACGCCCGCTGCGCTGCGGCGGGAGGTCTGATCGGCGCCGATGTCGTCGGTGACCTCGATCTCGCGCGCATACTCCGTGGCGATGGCGCGCAGGGCGGCGACGGCGGCTTCGGTGGTGGGCAGCTGCTTCATGTCACCGATCATGAGGGATCAGTGCTGAGTGGGAAGGCGCAGGTACTGCGGGGGGACGGCCTGCGTCAGCCACACTCCGTTCGCGCTGACGCGGAAGACATGACCGTCTCGGTGCATCGCGGCGGCGTCCACCGACAGCACGACCGGTCGCCCGCGGCGGGCACCGACCCGGGTCGCGGTCTCGCGGTCCGCCGAGAGGTGCACGTCGTGCCGGTGCATCGGCCTCAGGCCCTCGGACCGGATCGACTCCAGGTTGCGGGCCACGGTCCCGTGGTAGAGGTACGGCGGCGGGGTCGCCGCGGGCAGCCCCAGGTTCACGTCGATGCTGTGGCCCTGGCTGGCACGGATACGGGTGCCCTCGATCGCGAAGCGCCGTTTGTCGTTGGTGGCGACCACATGATCGAGTTCTTCCCGAGTGAACCGGAAGCCGTGTGCCGCGGCCGCGGCGATCAGCGTGTCGATCTCGACCCACCCGGCCTCGTCGAGCGTGAGCCCGATCCTCTCCGGCTGGTGGCGCAGATGCTTCGACAGATACTTGGACACCTTCACGGTGCGTCTGTCGTCCATGTGTTCCTGATGCATGACACCAGCGTGCCGAGAGAGACACGCATCACGCGATCGATTTTGCCGACGAGGTTTGATCCACAGTCAAGTGCAGTTATCCACAGGATGATTGGGTGTTCCTGTGGAAACTACAGCGGCGGCTTCACCCGTGCGATCCGCCTCACCGCCCGAGGCATGAAACGGGAAAGGAGATGCGCGGTGCGCGCCTCCGGAGTCACCGGGACCACCGCCCTGTCGTGCACGACCGCCTCCAGAACCGCGTCGGCGACCTTCTCCGGCGGGTAGTTGCGCAACCCGTACAGCCGGGCGGAGCGCTGCCGGCGCCGCTTCTCCTCGGTGGCGTCAACCCCCGTGAAGTGCGCCGTCGACGTGATGTCGGTGTTGACGAAGCCGGGGCAGATCGCCGTGACGCCGATCCCCTGCCCGGCCAGCTCGGCGCGCAGGCACTCACTCAGCATCAGCACGGCCGCCTTGGAGGTGCCGTAGGCGGGAAGCGCCCGGGAGGGCTGGAAGGCCGCCGCCGACGCGGTGTTGACGATGTGGCCACCCTGTCCACGCTCGGCCATCTGCCTGCCGAACAGCCGGCATCCGTGGATCACACCCCACAGATTGACATCGAGGACCTTCTTCCAGTCCTCCGGCGTGGTGTCGAAGAAGGAGCCTGCCAGACCGATCCCGGCATTGTTCACGAGGACGTCCACCACGCCGTACTCCGCGGCGACCTTGGCCGCGAGTTTCTCCATGGCCGGCCCGTCGGAGACGTCCACGACCTCCGCCGAGGCACCCGGTGCACCCGCCAGCCGGGACAGCTCCGCGGTGCGCGCGGCGGACTCGGCGTCGCGGTCGACGGCCACCACGCGCGCGCCGGCCTCGGCGAACGCGAGCGCTGTCGCCCGCCCGATGCCACTGCCCGCTCCGGTGACCAGCACCAGCTGCCCGCCGAAGCGGTCGGCGTGCCTGCCGCTCGCCGTCACCCCGGGCCGCCCGCCGTCGACGGCGGTGACGAATTCCGTGATCCAGCCCGCCAGCCGGTCCGGCCGGGTGCGCGGCACCCAGTGCCCCGCGGGCAGCGTGCGACGGCTCAGCCGCGGCGCCCACAGCTCCAGCTCGTCATAGAGCCGTTCCGACAGGAACACGTCGCCGAGAGGTGTGATGAGCTGCACGGGCGCGTGCGCGTAGGCGTCGTCGCGCGGGCTGCGCAGCCGGTGCCGGACGTTGTCCCGGTACAGCCACGCCCCGTGCGCCGCGTCCGACGGCAGGGACGCGGTCGGGTAGTCGCCGCCCGGCACTTTCTCGACGCGCCGCAGGATGCCCGGCCAGCGTTTGCCGAGGGGGCCGCGCCAGGCCAGTTCGGGCAGGGCGGGCGTGTGCAGCAGATACACGTACCAGGACCTGGCGCCCTGGCCGAGGAGCTGGCCGACCCGGCGGGGGGTGGGGCGCTTGAGACGGCTGTTGAGCCAGTGCCCGAAGTGGTCGAGGGACGGGCCGGACAGGGAGGTGAAGGAGGCGATGCGGCCCTCGGTGCGCCTGACTGTGACGAACTCCCAGGACTGCACCGAGCCCCAGTCGTGGCCCACCAGGTGCACGGGCCGATCGGGACTGACCGCGTCCACCACGGCCAGGAAGTCGTCCGTCAGTTTCTCCAGTGTGAACCCGCCGCGCAGCGGGGTCGGCGCGGTGGACCGGCCGTGCCCCCGTACGTCGTAGAGGACCACGTGGAAGCGGTCGGCGAGACGGGCGGCCACCTCGGACCAGACCTCCTTGCTGTCCGGGTAACCGTGCACCAGGACGACCGTGGGCCGCCCCGGGTCGCCCAGTTCGGCCACGCACAGCTCGACCCCGCCCGTGCGCACCCAGCGCTCCCGAGCACCGTCCAGCACCGTCATCTCCCCTCCGCCCAGCGCCGCAGTCCCCACGCTCGACGGAACGAGTGCGGGGGACCCCCTGGCAGGTCGCCGTCCGGCCCGAAGGAGCTCTCTCCCGGCCTCGTGAGCCGGTGACGACGAGGATCGTGCCGCCGAATCTCCCAGTTGTTAGATCTGACGTCAATAGGGCGGGCCTGCGGCCCGGAACACCGCTCCGTAGCTCTCAGGCACGGGATCCCCTACGGGCCCGTACTACTCGAGTCTGACGCCAAGACGGCTCTCCGGTCTGACGACCTGAGTGGCGGGCGTCACTACTGTCGTGGGTGTGACTGTGATCGCGACCGAAAGCCTGAGCAAGCGGTTCCCCCGGGTGACCGCGCTCGACCGGCTCTCCGTGGACGTCGGACCCGGTGTGACCGGACTCGTCGGAGCCAACGGCGCCGGCAAGTCCACCCTGATCAAGATCCTGCTGGGTCTGTCTCCCGCCACCGAGGGCCGAGCCGAAGTGCTCGGGCTCGATGTCGCCACCAAGGGCGCCGACATCCGCGAGCGGGTCGGCTACATGCCGGAACACGACTGCCTGCCGCCCGACGTCTCGGCCACCGAGTTCGTCGTCCACATGGCACGCATGTCCGGCCTGCCGCCCACCGCCGCCCGCGAACGCACGGCCGACACCCTGCGCCACGTCGGCCTGTACGAGGAGCGCTACCGGCCCATCGGCGGCTACTCCACCGGCATGAAGCAGCGCGTCAAACTCGCGCAGGCCCTCGTCCACGACCCCCAGCTGGTCTTCCTCGACGAGCCGACCAACGGCCTCGACCCTGTCGGCCGGGACGAGATGCTCGGCCTCATCCGCCGCATCCACACCGACTTCGGCATCTCCGTCCTGGTCACCTCGCACCTGCTGGGCGAGCTGGAACGCACCTGCGACCACGTCGTCGTCGTCGACGGCGGCAAACTCCTGCGCTCCAGCTCCACCACGGACTTCACCCAGACCACGACGACGCTCGCGATCGAGGTCACCGACACCGACGACCACCCTGACGGCACCCGCGCGGTGCGCGACGCGCTCCACGCGCGCGGGGTGACCGTCCAGGACGGCAGCGGCCTGCCCGGCGCCGGCCACGTCCTGCTGCTCACCGCGGCGGGCGAAGAGACCTACGACCTCGTCCGGGACGTCATCGCCGACCTCGGCCTCGGCCTGGTGCGCATGGAACAGCGTCGGCACCACATCTCGGAGGTCTTCCAGGACAGTGACACAGAACGGAAGGAGGCGGCCGGCCATGGCAACTGAGCAGCCCGTAGTCCTCGCGGGTGACCAGACCCGCATCCACAACATCGGCTACCGCAGCTACGACGGCCCCCGCCTCGGCCGCGCCTACGCCCGCCGCTCGTTGTACTCGCAGTCCCTGCGCGGCGCATACGGCCTCGGCCGCTCGGCCAAGTCCAAGGTCCTGCCGATGCTGCTCTTCGTGGTGATGTGCCTGCCCGCGGCCATCATGGTCACCGTCGCCGTCGCCGCCAAGGCCGACGACCTGCCCCTGGACTACACGCGCTACGCGATCGTCCTGCAGGCCGTCATCAGCCTCTACGTCGCCTCGCAGGCCCCCCAGTCCGTCTCGCGCGACCTGCGCTTCAAGACCGTCCCGCTGTACTTCTCACGGCCCATCGAGACCGCCGACTACGTCCGTGCCAAGTACGCGTCGCTGGCCTCGGCCCTGTTCATACTCACCGCCGCTCCCCTGCTGGTGCTGTACGTGGGCGCACTGCTCGCCAAACTCGACTTCGCGGACCAGACCAAGGGATTCGCACAGGGACTCGTCTCCGTGGCACTGCTCTCGCTGCTCTTCGCCGGCCTCGGCCTCGTCGTCGCGTCGGTCACCCCGCGACGCGGTTTCGGCATCGCGGCCGTCATCGCCGTACTGACCATCACCTACGGCGCGGTCTCCACCCTCCAGGCCATCGCGGACGTCCAGGGCAGCTCCGGAGCCGTCACCTGGATCGGCCTGTTCTCGCCGATCACGCTCATCGACGGCGTGCAGTCCGCCTTCCTGGGTGCCGCCTCGGCCTTCCCCGGCGGGGTCGGCCCGAGCAACGCAGAGGGCGCGGTCTACGTCCTCGTCACCCTGGGGCTGATCGCCGGCGCCTACGGTCTGCTGATGCGCCGCTACAAGAAGGTGGGCCTGTGACCACGCTGAACATCGACCACGTCTCCCGCTGGTTCGGCAACGTGGTCGCCGTCAACGACATCACCATGACGATCGGCCCCGGCGTCACCGGCCTCCTCGGGCCCAACGGCGCCGGAAAGTCCACCCTCATCAACATGATGGGCGGCTTCCTCGCCCCCTCCACCGGCAGCGTCACCCTCGACGGTCAGCCGGTCTGGCGCAACGAGGCCATCTACAAGCACATCGGCATCGTCCCCGAGCGGGAGGCGATGTACGACTTCCTCACCGGCCGCGAGTTCGTTCTCGCCAACGCCGAACTGCACGGCCTCGGAGCCAAGGCGGCCCACGAAGCACTCGCCACCGTCGAGATGGAGTACGCGCAGGACCGGAAGATCGCCACGTACTCCAAGGGCATGCGGCAGCGCGTGAAGATGGCCTCCGCCCTCGTCCACCAGCCCTCCCTGCTCCTGCTCGACGAGCCGTTCAACGGCATGGACCCGCGCCAGCGCATGCAGCTGATGGACCTGCTGCGTCGCATGGGCGACGAGGGCCGCACGGTGCTGTTCTCCTCGCACATCCTCGAAGAGGTCGAACAGCTCGCCTGGCACATCGAGGTCATCGTCGCCGGACGGCACGCGGCCAGCGGTGACTTCCGCAAGATCCGCCGCCTGATGACCGACCGGCCGCACCGCTACCTGGTGCGCTCCAGCGACGACCGGGCCCTCGCCGCGGCACTGATCGCCGACCCGTCGACGTCCGGCATCGAGGTCGACCTCGCCGAGGGCGCACTGCGCATCCAGGCCGTCGACTTCGGCCGGTTCACGGCCCTGTTGCCGAAGGTCGCCCGCGACCACGGCATCCGGCTGCTCACGGTCTCGCCGTCCGACGAGTCCCTCGAGTCCGTCTTCTCGTATCTCGTCGCGGCGTAGGAGGCCGAAGAATGTACGACCCCACAGTCGCCAGGCTCACCTACCGAGCCCTGCTCGGCCGCCGCCGGGCCCTCATCCTGGGCGCGCTGCCCGTGCTGCTGCTCGTCATCGCCGTGGCGGTGCGCGCCCTCGCCGGAGCCGACGACCAGACGACGGCGGACGTGCTGGGCGGATTCGCCCTGGCCACCATGGTCCCGATCATCGGTGTCATCGCCGGCACCGGCGCCATCGGCCCCGAGATCGACGACGGATCGGTGGTGTACCTGCTGTCCAAGCCGATCAAACGGCCGACGATCATATTCACCAAGCTGATCGTCGCCGTCGCCGTGACGATGGTCTTCTCCGCCGTGCCCACCCTGCTCGCCGGTCTGATCCTCAACGGCAACGGCCAGCAGGTCGCCGTCGCCTACACGATCGCCGCGCTGGTCGCCTCCATCGCCTACGCCGCGTTGTTCCTGCTGCTGGGCACGGTGTCCCGGCACGCGGTGGTCTTCGGGCTCGTCTACGCCCTCGTCTGGGAGGCCCTGTTCGGATCCCTGGTGCCCGGCGCCCGCACGCTGAGCGTTCAGCAGTGGTCGCTGGCGGTGGCCCAGAAGGTCGCCGACGGAAACCTGATCACCTCCGACGTTGGCCTGCCGACCGCGACGGTGCTGCTGGTCGCCGTCACCGTGCTCGCGACCTGGTACGCCGGGCAGAAGCTGCGGTCGCTCACGCTCGCCGGAGAGGAGTGACGGGCCCCCGGCCCTGACGGTGCCTTCACCCCGGCCCGGATCACACTGGGCCGGGACCCCACGGGGGAACGGGTGTACGGGGAACGGGCGTGTGGGGGGTACGGGGTCGCTGGGGGACACGGGGACGCAGCACCGGGAAGAACCGGATGGCACCGGTGACAACGCGGCGTACGTCCGCTTTTAATCGGTGGCGCCCGGCTTTCCGTACCGGCACTGTGGTGCCTGCACGAGGCAGGACTGCGTCGGCGCATCGGACGGCCGCTTCGAGCACGCGAGATGCCTCGCGTGGGCCGACCGACGGGGACGCCGACGCAGTCCGGACCGTGCGATCAGGCCGACAAACGCTCCAGCACCACCGCGATGCCGTCCTCGTCGTTCGAAGACGTCACCTCGTCGGCCACCGCCTTGAGCTCCTCGTGGGCGTTGGCCATCGCCACGCCCCGGGCGGCCCAGCCGAACATCGGTATGTCGTTGGGCATGTCGCCGAAGGCGATCGTGTCCGCGGCCTTCAGGCCGAGCCGACGCGCCGCCAGCGACAGACCGGTTGCCTTGGACAGTCCGAGGGGAAGCAGCTCGACGATGCCCGCGCCGGCCATGGTGACCGTCACGAATCCGCCCGCGGTGCGCCGGGCGGCCTCGGCCAGCTCGTCGTCCGACAGGGTCGGGTGCTGGATGTAGATCTTGTTCAGCGGCGCCGACCACAGGTCCGACGCGTCGGTGAACGGCACCGCCGGAAGGTGGCCCGCGACCTCGTAGCCCGGGCCGACCAGGACGTCGCCGTCCAGGCCGTCGCGGCTCGCCGCCAGGTACAGCGGACCGGTCTCCGCCTCGATCTTGGCCAGCGCCACGCCGGCCAGCTGGCGGTCCAGCGTGACCGAGGTCAGCAGCCGGTGCTCCCCGGCGTGGTAGACCTGCGCGCCCTGACCGCAGACGGCCAGTCCCTCATAACCCAAATCGTCGAGTATGTGCCGGGTCCAGGGGACCGCTCGGCCGGTGACCACGATATGGGCCGCGCCCGCAGCGGTGACTGCGGCGAGCGCCTCACGGGTGCGCGGCGAGATCGTGTCGTCGCTGCGCAGCAGCGTGCCGTCGAGATCCGTCGCGACCAGGCGGTACGGGAAGCCCCCGGGACCACCGGCGTCGGACCCCGCAGCGGTACCGGGGACACTCACTTGGCCACCGGTTCCAGGATCTCCCGGCCGCCCAGGTACGGGCGCAGCACCTCGGGCACGCGCACCGAGCCGTCGGCCTGCTGGTGGTTCTCCAGGATCGCCACGATCGTGCGCGGCACCGCGCACAGCGTGCCGTTGAGGGTGGCCAGCGGACGCACCTTCTTGTCCTCGCGGACCCGGATCGACAGCCGGCGGGACTGGAACTCGGTGCAGTCCGACGTCGAGGTCAGCTCGCGGTACTTGCCCTGGGTCGGGATCCACGCCTCGCAGTCGTACTTGCGCGCGGCCGAGGAGCCCAGGTCCGCCGAGGCGACGTCGATGACCCGGAACGGCAGCTCCAGCGACGTCAGCCACTGCTTCTCCCACTCCAGCAGGCGCTGGTGCTCGGCCTGCGAGTCCTCGGGGAGGACGTAGGAGAACATCTCGACCTTGTCGAACTGGTGCACGCGGAAGATGCCCCGGGTGTCCTTGCCGTGCGAGCCCGCCTCGCGGCGGAAGCAGGGCGAGAAGCCGGCGTAGCGCAGCGGCAGGCGGTCGGCGTCGAGGATCTCGTCCATGTGGTACGCGGCGAGCGCCACCTCGGACGTCCCGACCAGGTACAGGTCGTCATTGTCGAGGTGGTAGACGTCCTGGGCGGCCTGGCCGAGGAAGCCGGTGCCGGCCATCGACTGCGGGCGGACCAGCGCCGGGGTCAGCATCGGGGTGAAGCCGGCCGCCGTGGCCTGGGCGATCGCCGCGTTGACCAGGGCGAGCTCCAGGAGCGCGCCGACGCCGGTCAGGAAGTAGAAGCGCGAACCGGAGACCTTGGCGCCCCGCTCGACGTCGATGGCGCCGAGCAGCTGGCCCAGCTCCAGGTGGTCCCGGGGCTCGAAGCCCTCGGCGGCGAAGTCGCGGTGTGTGCCGTGCGTCTCCAGCGTGACGAAGTCCTCCTCGCCGCCGACGGGCACGTCGGGGTGGACGAGGTTGCCGAGGCGCTGGAGCAGCTCCTGGGTTTCGGCGTCGGCCGCGTCGCGCTCGGCGTCGGCTGCCTTGACCTCGGTCTTCAGCTGTTCGGCACGCTTGAGCAGCTCGGCCTTCTCGTCTCCGGCGGCCTTGCCGATGAGCTTGCCGAGGCCCTTCTGCTCGGCGCGCAGCTCGTCGAAGCGGACGCCGGACGACCTGCGCCGCTCGTCGGCAGACAGGAGGGAGTCGACGAGGGCGACGTCCTCTCCACGGGCACGCTGCGACGCGCGCACACGGTCGGGGTCCTCACGGAGCAGGCGAAGGTCAATCACGCGGTCAAGGCTACCGGTGTGCGGTCTCGGCTCTCGACCGGCTTATGCCGATCGCGGGCCCCGCAATCCGCCGTGCGCGCCTTGCGGGGCGTCCCCCTGGTGTTTCGGGTGGTGTTTCCGGTGGTCAATCAACATCCGTCCCGGTCCCTGGAACGAGGCAGCGGGCGGGTGGCAGGTTGACTGGATTTCGTTGTGGGGAACGGGACTTGAGCGCACTGCTGTCCGCCGAGATCCACAGCCCGGGAAAGTTATCCACAGGCTGTGCGAAAAATCTGTGGACTTCGATGGGCCTCGGGCGTGCGCATTCCTCATTCGGCGTTCAAACCCTCCACGTCCTCCCTTTCGAGTGGAAACGTTGCACTCGCGTCACTCTGGAGGATGGAGGGGTGAGAAACAGGTGAACGAAGGGTGACCTGGGGTTCTGTGGGCGAAGTGAGGGCCTGTGGGCTGGTTTGTCGACTGAATGGTGCTTCGTTGTCGACTTGTCCCCAGGTCGAGAAGCGGACCTGTGGATAACTCGGACCATGCCTGTGGACAACAGGACAGCAAAAATCAGCAGGCACGACTGGCCGATTCCGGCCGTTGGCAGGCTTCCAGAAGCCGGCCGCCAGCCGCCCGTCAGAACCGGCCGTCCTGGCAGCGCGCCACCCAGTCCGCCGCCGCCGCGAACTCCTCGTCCGAGGTGCCCGGCCGTAGTGCGCCCACGTCCGCCGGTTCGACCTCGGCGCGCGGGTACGACCCGAGGTACCGCACCTGGAGGCACGACCGTTTCAGGCCCATCAGGGCATCGGCGACCCGGCGGTCGGAGATGTGTCCCTCCGCGTCGATGCAGAAGCAGTAGTTGCCGATGCCGGCACCGGTGGGCCGGGACTGCAGCAGCATCAGGTTGATGCCCCGGGTGGCGAACTCGCCCAGCAGGTCACGCAGGCCGCCGGGGTGGTCGTCGCGCTGCCAGAGCACGACGGACGTCTTGTCCGCGCCGGTCGGTGCGGCGGGCCGGGCGGGGCGGCCCACCAACACGAAGCGCGTCTGGGCGTTCGCCGCGTCGTGGATGTCGGCCTCCAGGACCTCCAGTCCGTAGCGGGCGGCGGCGAACTCGCCGGCGAAGGCCGCGTCGTACCGGCCCTCCTGCACCAGGCGGGCGCCGTCCGCGTTGGAGGCCGCCGACTCCCAGGCGGCCTCCGGAAGGTGCGCCTTGAGCCAGTTGCGCACCTGGGGCTGGGCCGCCGGGTGGGCGGTGACCGTCTTGATGTCCGCCAGCCTGGTGCCGGGGCGCGCCAGCAGCGCGAAGGTGATGGAGAGCAGCACCTCGCGGTAGATCATCAGTGGCTGACCGGCGACCAGCTCGTCGAGGGTGGTGGTGATGCCGCCCTCGACCGAGTTCTCGATCGGCACGAACGCGGCCTCGGCCTCGCCGGTGCGCACCGCGTCGAGCGCGGACTGGACGGAGACGTACGGGACCAGCTCCCGGGTCGCCGTCTCCGGAAGCGTGCGCAGGGCGACTTCGGTGAAGGTGCCCTCAGGGCCGAGATACGCGTAACTGGCTGGCATGAGCTCACCCTAATGGCCTTCTCGCAGGCCGTGCCGAACGTGGCGCATGCGTGCACGGCCCACTACTTCCACAGGGCGACGAGTCACCCCTCCAGCAGTCGCTGCCCCACGTACTCCCCTTCCGCCGCCCCGCCCGGCACCGCGAACAGACCGCTGGCCTCGTGCCGGACGAACGGGGACAGCGCGTCGCCCCGGTCCAGCTTGCGCTGCACCGGCACGAAGCCGCGCAGCGGGTCGGCCTGCCAGCAGATGAAGAGCAGGCCCGCGTCCGGAACACCGTCCTCGTCGAAGCCGTCGTGGTACGAGAAGGGTCGGCGGAGCATGGCCGCGCCGCCGTTCTGGTCGGGCCGGGTGATCCGGGCGTGGGCGTTGATCGGGACGACCAGGTTCCCGGACGCGTCCGTCTTCTCCAGGTCCATCTCGGTCGTCTCGGTGCCCCCGGACAACGGGGCGCCGTCGGACTTGCGGCGTCCGATGACGTCCTCCTGGGCCTTGGCCGAGAGCTGCTCCCAGTCGTCGAGGAGCATGCGGATGCGGCGTACGACGACGTACGAACCGTTCGCCATCCACGCGGGGTCCTTCGTCACCGATGTGGGCACGAAGATCCGCTTGTCGAAGTCGGCGTCGGCGGGCTTCGGGTTGCGGGTGCCGTCGACCTGGCCCATGAGGTTGCGGGCCGTCATGGGCTGGGCGGTGGCGCCCGGCGAGCGGTTGAAGCCGTTCATCTGCCAGCGGACGCGGGCGGCCGATCCGGCGTCCTGCTGGATCGCGCGCAGGGCATGGAAGGCCACCAGGGCGTCGTCGGCGCCGATCTGCACCCACAGGTCGCCGTTGCTGCGGTTCTTGTCGAGGTGGTCGGAAGAGAAGTCGGGCAGCGGGTCCAGTGCCACCGGGCGCTGCTTGTCCAGGCCGGTGCGGGTGAAGAAGCTGTGCCCGAAGCCGAAGGTGACGGTCAGGGACGACGGCCCCGCGTCCCGGGCCACGCCCGTGTCACGGGATCCGGCCGGCTCGCCCGCCATCAGCCGCCGGGCGGTGTCGGACCAGCGGCGCAGCAGCGCGGCGGCCTCCTTGCGGCCGGCGCCCGCCGTGAGGTCGAAGGCGACGAGGTGGCCACGGGCCTGCATCGGCGTGGTGATGCCGGGCTGATGTTTCCCGTGAAACATTGCCTGCCCGCTGCCCAGCGAGGTGAGGGGTGTGGCCGCGGAGGAGGGAGCGGCGGCATACCCCGCGGCGCCGCCCGCGGCACCGAGCACGAGCCCCGTGGCACCGGCGGTGCCTATCAGCCGCCGCCGCGAGATGCCTTCGCGTGCGGCGGTGCCCTCGGAGTCGAGCGGGCCGGGCCCGGGGGGCGTCCCGTGGGGCGCCTTGAGGGCGTCGGCCTTCGGGAGGGACTGTTCAGCCATGGTGCGGTTCAGCCGATCTGCGCGTTCTTGGAGACGGTCACCTGGTCGATGTCGGAGGTCCGTACGGTTACGGCGACCTCCCAGTCGCCGGCCATCGGGATCTGTACTCCGCCCGCGGACCAGTGCCCGGTGGTGATGTGGTCGGGGACGACGGGCAGCGGCCCGATGTCCTTGGCCTTGAGGGTGAAGGCGACCTTCACCTCGGGGATGTCGAGGGCGTTGCCGTCCGGGCTCTCGATGTAGAGGTGCAGGTCGTTGGCGCCCACTCGCGCGGGGTCGAGCTCCACCCGTACGAGGCCCTTGCCGTTCTGGCTGCCGGTGTCGAACGGGATGTCCAGGGTCACCGTCCCGGAGGACGGTGTGGCCGAGGCGGCGGAGGGCGGGGTGGCGTTCTTGGCCTCCTCCTCGGTGCGGCCGGGCTCGGTCTGGGTGAGGAGGGTGGTGATGACGAGGAGGACGACGGCGACGCTCGCCTCCGCGAGCACGGAGCGGCGCAGTCCGAAGCGGTGGGGGTCGGCGTCCCGCTGTCGCTTCTGCCGGGCCGCGTCCACGGCCGCGCGCTGCCGGGCGAGCTGGGCGGCACGCCGGGTGTCCCCGGAGCCGCCCTTCGCCGTACCGGTCGGCTTGGCGGAGGCCTTCGCCTTACCGGCCGCCGCTTCAGACCTCTCGGCCCTCTCGGCCCCCTCGGCCCCCTCAGACCCCTCGGAGCCCTTGGTCCCCTTCATCGTCTCGGGCTGTCGGCCGGTGGACGCGCCGACCGGCTCCTTCTCGTGCTGACGGACCACGGTGCGCCCCGTCTCCGCCAGCTGTGCCGTCCATCGTCGCGAGAAGTAGGCGATGCCGACCAGTACCACCACGAGCCCGATCTTGAGGAGCAGCAGCTGTCCGTACCGGGTGTCGGTGAACGCCGTCCAGGAGCCGAGCTGGCGCCAGGACTGGTAGGTGCCGGTCACGACCAGCGTGACGACGCTGCCGAAGGCGACGCGTGAGAACCGGCGTGCGGCGGTGGCGGGGACCGGTGTGTCCGCGGGCGCCCGGTACAGGGCGACGACCAGGGCCGTGAGCCCCCCGAGCCAGGACGCGACGGCGAGCAGGTGGACGACGTCGACCGGCATGGCGAGGCCGGCCTGGAGGCCTACGGAGGCGTGCTCGGACATCGCCCAGGTCGCGGCGAGGCCCGCCGCCACGACAGTTCCGCCGATCGCGAGCCCGAAGGTGAGGTCCCGCTTCTCCTCGTCCTCCCGTTTGTCGTAGGCGCCGAAGAGCACGGCGATGAACAGCGCGGCCGCCGCGAGCAGCAGCAGCCGGGAGACCAGCGACGCGCCCGGCTTGGTCTGCAGCACCTCCCCGAGCAGGTTCAGGTCGAAGACGTCGCCGAGCTTCCCGGACCCGGTGTAGGAGCCGCGCAGCAGAAGCAGCAGGAGGGTGGCGGCGGTGAGTGCGAGCCATCCGGAGACGACGAGCCGTTGCACCGCCCGTACCCCGGAGCCGCGCGGCCAGCAGGCGAGGACGAAGGCGGCGCCGCCGACCAGCACGATGAACCCGGCGTACGACACGTACCGCCCGGCACCGTAGAGCCAGCCGACGACTCCGCCACCCGCCTCCTGGCCGTCGACGGAGACGGAGGTGTCGGAAGGGGCGCCGATGGAGAAGGTGTAGGCGCCGGCGACGGGATGGCTGTCGGCGGACACGACCTGGTAGGTCACCGTGTACGTGCCGTCGGGCAGCCCCGCGTGCAGTTTCACGGCGTAGGTCGTGCCGCCCGTGCCGGACGGCTTGCCGTCGTCGACGCGCTTGCCCTTGGGGTCGAGGACGCGCAGCGAGTCGTCGTCCAGGGAGACCGACTCGGAGAAGGTGAGCGACACCTGGGCCGGAGCCTTGTCGACCACCGCCCCCTGCTGGGGGTCGCTGCCGGTCAGCGCGGCGTGCGCGGAGGCCGGCCCGGCGCCGGCGAGCAGTGCGCAGGCCGCGGCCAGGAGCAGCAGCACCAGGGTCCGGACGCGTGGAGCGGTGGTCTGCGTCAAGGTGGTCCCTCCCTCAGTGTCCGGAGTGTTCGGTGGTGGGCCGGTAGGTGGCCGCCTTCACGGGCATGTCGACCGTGACGGGGTCGGAGTGCGCGAAGTGCAGTGCGACGGAGACCGTCTGTCCTTGCTCGGGCCGCTGCTTCAGCTTCTCGAACATCAGGTGGTTGCCGCCGCTTTTGAACACGAGTTGACCGTGGGCGGGGACGGGGAGGCGGTCGACCTCCTTCATCGTTCCGTCGACGGTCTCGTGGACGGTGACGTCACCGGCTTCGCTCGTGACGGAGGTCAGTTCGTCCTTGGCGTCGCCGTTGTTGGTGATGGTGAGGAATCCGGCCGCCATCGCGGCGGAGACCGGCTGCGGTATGTAGGCGGCGTCGACGGTGAGTTCGGCGGTCGAGGAGGCCGGGTCGGAGTCGCCACAGCCCGCGACGGCCAGGGCGCCGACCACCGTCAGGGCGGCGAGAGCGGGGCGGCCTCTCACGGGTTCTCCCCCTTGACGAGCTTGGGGAGGTCCTTGGTGTAGTCGTCGACGGTGGTCTCCTCGTTGTAGAGGACGTAACCCGCGTCGGTCTTCGGGGAGAAGGCCACGACCTGGGTGCCGTGGTTCGAGACGATCTTGCCGTTCTTGTCCTTGGTCGACGGCTCGATGGAGATGCCGAGGGTGCGGGCGCCGGCCTGGACGGTGTCGAAGTCACCGGTCAGGCCGACGATCTGCGGGTCGATGCCCTTGAGCCACGTGCTGAGCGCGGCCGGGGTGTCGCGTTCCGGGTCCGTGGTGACGAACACGACGCGCAGCTTGTCCTGGTCGGCCTGGGGCAGCTGCTTCTTGGCCACGGCGATGTTGTTCATGGTCAGTGGGCAGACGTCGGGGCAGTGCGTGTAGCCGAAGTAGATCAGGGTGGGCTTGCCGGCGGTCTGCTCGCGGAGGTCGTACTCCTTGCCCTGGGCGTCGGTGAGGACCAGGTCCGGCTTCTCGAAGGGCTTGTCGAGGACGGTGGCGGCCTGTCGGCTGGTGTCCTCGGAGACGATGGTGACGGGCTTGTCGCTGTCGGCGCCGCTGCCACAGGCGGACAGGGTGAGGGAGGCGGCGGCGAGCAGTGCGGCCGCGGCGAACGTCTTCTTGCGCATAGAAAAATGTCCCAGATGTGAGGTGCTGTGGTGCGCACCGGGGTCCGTCGGGAGGACGGGGTGCCCGGTGCGCACCGATGGGCGGGTGCGTCGCCGTCGCTTCGACGACGCACCCGCGCGGTGGTGGTTACGCCGCCGCCCCGGAGCCGCGGCGGCGGCCGGCCAGTACGCCGTACGCGACGCCAGCGGCGCCGACGACGATGCCGACGATGCCGAGGACACGGGCGGTGGTGTCGCTGCTGTCGCCGGAGCCGGAGCCGGAGCCGGAGCCGGAGCCGGAGTCGGCGGAGGCGTCGGCGGCGGTGTTCTGGGCGGCCGATTCGGCGTCGCCCCCGGCCTTCGCGTCCGACGAGCCGTGGGAGTCGCCCTCGGCGGTTGCCAGTTCCAGTACGGGTGCCGGGTTCTCGGGCTCCTCCTGGCCCTCCTGCGGCACCTCGATCCAGCGCACGACCTCCTTGTTGTCGTACGTCTGGATCGCCTTGAACACCAGCTCGTCGGCGTCCTCGGGCAGAGCGCCGACGGAGACCGGGAACTTCTGGAAGAAGCCGGGCTTGACGCCCTCGCCGTCGGCGGTCCAGGTCACCTTGCTGACGACCTCGGTGAGCTGCTTGCCGTGCGACTCCAGCGGCTTGTCCAGCGTGGACTTGGTGACCACTGCCTTCCAGCCGGGGACCGGCTGCGGCAGCACGGACGCCAGCGGGTGGTCGGCGGGGAAGTTGACCTCCAGCTTGGTGGTGGAGGCGTTGTCGCGTTCGTTGGGGACCTTGAAGTCGACGACCGCGTAGCCGCCCTTGGTGGCCGTGCCCTCCGGTTGCACGCTGACGTGCGCGAAGGCGGGGGCGGACAGGGTGAGGACGGCGATGCCGGAGACGGCGCCGACGGCGGCGATACGAGAAGCCTTCATGACAGAGCACTCCGCTTCGAGTGGGTGACCGGTGCGAGCCGGTGATGAGTGGGAGGAGGGATGCGCACGCGCGCGTGCCGCCGGACAGCGGCCCCTCCGGACTCCGGCCGATGGGTCGGAAGCGGGGTGGTGGTCCGTCGTGTCAGGCGGCGAGGGCGAACGCGTCGTTCGGTGGGCCGCGTCTGATCACCGTGTGCTGGAGTTCGGTGGTGCGGGGCCGCGACGGCACCCGAAGGGCGGTGTGCGGCAGGCGCGGTCCCGTTCCTGGTGCGCCGGCGAGCCCGGCGTGCAGGGCGTGGACCAGGGAGAGCGCGGCGCGCAGGGCGCGGACGAGGGCTCCCTCGGCCACCGCGTGGGCGGAGTGCGCCGAGAGTTCGACGAGCCGGGCCAGGGCCAGGTCCCCGCGTCGCAGCAGCCAGCCGGCGGCGAGGGCGGCGAGGACGTGGCCGAGCAGCATCGACAGGGACGGCAGCAGTGAGGCCGAGGAACCGGCGGCGGTGGAGAGGGCGTCGGCGGGGTGGTGTGTCGCGCCGGAGTGGCCGCCGGCGGCCGGGGCGATCCGCGCGTCGGTGAGGATGCGCTGGGCCTGGGCCGGGCTGATCGCCGCCGCGGTGGTGCCGCACACCAGCCGTGCGGCCTGCTGGACCAGTGAGGCGTCGGACAGCGGCCCCGTCCCGCCGGTGGACGTGACGGCCGTACCGGGCGACGTGACCGCCGTGGCGCCGTGCTGCCCGAGCCCGAAGAGCGTGTGCAGCGCGGTCTGGCCGACGGTGAGCAGCACCGCGATGCCGGGCAGTGAACGCTCGCGTCCGGCGAGGGGCGCGGCGACCACGACCGCCCCGAGGAATCCCGCGCCCAGCGACCACAGCGGAATGGTGGCGCAGGAGGCGAGCGTGTGCCCCGCCGCGGCCAGCACGACGCAGACCGCGGCGAACACCGCGGCCCGCAGGATCCGGAGGTCGTTCCCGGAGCGCGCCGTAGGCAGGTGGGGGGCAGTCATGGCGGGCTCATCATCGCACTGGCGTCCCCCACCGCGTACGGCAGGTCCGCAACATGCCGTACGACCGGTTGAGGGCCGTAAAGTCACTGTCTGGTGCGAGTTGTCCCACATACATCGTTCGGCGGGACGGACGCATCCGCCGTATGGGCAGTCTCACGCGGACGCCGCGCTTACGGACGGATACCGGGGGCAATACGTAACGGTATGTCGAGCCGCGGCCGGGAGGCTGGAGCATGAGCATCTGGTGGTCACTCCATTTGCGGCGCGAGGCTGCGAGCGTGCACCTGGCCCGCCGCCTGCTGATCGGCACCATGGAGACCGCGGGCGTCGACCCGGAGATCTCCTTCGACCTGTCCGTCGCGCTGAGCGAGGCGTGTGCCAACGCCGTGGAGCACGGCGGGGAGGACGAACCCGGCAACGCCTCCCAGGCGTACCGCGTCACGGCCTACCTCGACGGTGAGCGCTGCCGTATCGAGGTAGCCGACACGGGGCCCGGGTTTCCGGTGGCCGCTCCCGGCCGGCCGGGAGGCACGGTGGGCCCGGTGGCCGCCGACGCAGAGCACGGCCGCGGCCTGTGCCTCATCCGGGAACTCGCCGACCACGTCCACATCGGCAGTACGCCGGGCCGTGCGGGTGCCGTGGTGAGCTTCGACAAGATCCTCAAGTGGCGTGAGGACGCTCCGCTGGTGGCGGTCTGACGGCGGCTTGTTCCTCGACCCGTGTCCCCCCCCCCGCGTCCTCGTGGGCCACTCGGCCGGCCCCGGACACGTCGACGGCCGGGTACCCCGTCGTGCGGTACCCGGCCGTCGAGCCGAAGGTCAGGTCAGTCCTTCAGCGCGGCCATCCACTCCTCGACCTCGTCCGACCGGCGCGGCAGTCCGGCGGAGAGGTTCCGGTTGCCGTCGTCGGTGACGAGGATGTCGTCCTCGATGCGGACGCCGATGCCCCGGTACTCCTCGGGCACGGTCAGGTCGTCGGCCTGGAAGTACAGGCCGGGCTCGACGGTGAGCACCATGCCGGGCTCCAGCGTCCCGTCGACGTAGGACTCCACGCGCGCGGCGGCGCAGTCGTGGACGTCCATGCCGAGCATGTGCCCGGTGCCGTGCAGCGTCCAGCGGCGCTGCAGGCCCAGCTCCAGCACCCGCTCCACGGGGCCCTCGACCAGGCCCCACTCGACGAGCCGCTCGGCCAGCACGCGCTGGGACGCGTCGTGGAAGTCGCGGTACTTGGCGCCCGGCTTCACCGCCGCGATGCCGGCCTCCTGGGCCTCGTAGACGGCGTCGTAGATCTTCTTCTGGAGCTCGCTGTAGCGGCCGTTGATCGGCAGCGTGCGCGTGACGTCCGCCGTGTAGTAGGTGTGCGTCTCCACGCCCGCGTCGAGCAGCAGCAGGTCGCCGGAGCGGACCGGGCCGTCGTTGCGCACCCAGTGCAGGGTGCAGGCGTGCGGGCCGGCGGCGCAGATGGAGCCGTAGCCGACGTCGTTGCCCTCCACGCGCGCGCGGAGGAAGAACGTGCCCTCGATGTAGCGCTCGCTGGTCGCCTCGGCCTTGTCGAGGACCTTCACGACGTCCTCGAAGCCGCGCACGGTGGAGTCGACGGCCTTCTGCAGCTCGCCGATCTCGAAGTCGTCCTTGACCAGACGGGCCTCGGACAGGAAGACGCGCAGCTCCTCGTCACGCTCGGCGGTGACCTTGTCGGTCAGCGCCGCCTCGATGCCGGCGTCGTAGCCGCGCACGACGCGCACCGGGCCGGTGGCCTCGCGCAGCGCGTCGGGCAGCTTGCGCACGTCGGAGGCGGGGATGCCGTACAGCTTCTCGGCCTCGGTGAGGGAGTGGCGGCGGCCGACCCACAGCTCGCCCTGGCCGTTGAGCCAGAACTCGCCGTTCTCGCGGTCGGAGCGCGGCAGGAGGTAGATGGTGGCCTGGTGGCCGTCGGCGGTGGGCTCCAGGACCAGGACGCCGTCCTCGGTCTGGTTACCGGTGAGGTACGCGTACTCGACCGACGAGCGGAAGGCGTACTCCGTGTCGTTGGAGCGGGTCTTCAGGTTGCCCGAGGGGATGACGAGGCGCTCGCCCGGGAAGCGGGCGGACAGCGCGGCGCGACGGGCGGCGGTCTCCGCGGCCTGGGGGATCGGCTCCAGGTCGCGCAGCTCCGTGTCGGCCCAGCCCGACTTCATGTTCTCGGCCAGCTCGTCGGACACGCCCGGGTACAGGCCGTTCTTGCGCTGCTTGACCGGCTCCTCGGTCTCCTCCGGGTCCGCTGCGTCAGCAGCAGGGTCGGATACTGCCGGGTTGAGCTCCTCCGCCACGGTCATCCTCCTAGATACGGCACTGGACCACCCCCCATCGTACGGTCGTACGGAAGGGGGCCCAGGGGCGAAGGGCCTGTTACATGGGAGTACTACCGTCCGTTATTCGTGACACCCCGGACGTAACTGTCCGTTATTCGAACCGGACCGCCAGCAGAACCACGTCGTCCTCGGAGTCCGCCTCCGCCTTTCCGTCCGGCAGTACGGTGCGCAGGACGTGGTCCGCGACGGCGTCCGGGTCGTGGCGAACCGCCCGGGGCACCCCGGCCGCCGCCGCGTGCAGCCGGGCGAAGGCGCGGTCGGCCGGGTCGCCGGTGCGCTGCAGCAGCCCGTCGGTGTACAGCAGAACCGTCTCTCCGGGTTCTGCCTGGAGCTCCACGCTCGGCGCCTCCCAGCAGGCGAGCATGCCGAGCGGCGCGGAGACGGACGTCTCGACGAACTCCGTGCGCCGCTCCCCGATCAGCAGCGGCGGACTGTGCCCGGCACCGGCCAGCGTGATCCGGCGCAGCGCGGGTTCGCAGTAGCCGAACAGGGCGGTGGCCGAGCGGGCGGGCTCGGTGAGCCGCAGCAGCAGCTCCAGGTCGGACAGGACGGCGACCGGGTCCTCGCCCTCCATCACGGCGTACGCCCGCAGGGACGCGCGCAGTCGTCCCATCGCGGCGACCGCGCCGGGCCCGGACCCGGTGACGGATCCGACGGCGAGGCCGAGCGCGGCGTCCGGCAGAGGCAGCGCGTCGTACCAGTCGCCGCCGCCACGCGGACCGCTCCGGTGCCGGGAGGCGAGCTGCACGCCGGGCACCCGTGGCAGACGGGAGGGCAGCAGTTCCTCGGCCATCGTCGCCATGCACGCGCGCGTGCGATCGGCTTCCAGGAGCCGGGCCAGGTGCGCGGCGGCGTACCGGAGGTACAGCCCGGCGAGGTGGCGCTGCCGCTCACCCGGTTCGGCGGGCTCGTCGTAGAGCCATGCGGCGGCTCCCAGCCGGCCGGTGCCCTCGGCGGACAGGGGGAGCGTGTAGCTGGCGGCGTAGCCGAGGCGGGCGGCGACCTCGCGGTGGCGGGGGTCGAGCCCCTTCTCGGCGAGCAGGTCGGGTTCGGCGATCCCGCCGTCGCCGACCGGGAGTCCGTCCAGAATCCGCCCGTACGACAGGGAGCTGCGGGGCACGGTCTCGATGTGGCCGAGGTCGGCACGGGCCAGCCCGAGGCCGATGGTGGTGTCCGGGCCGAGTCCGTCGGCCGGTTCCAGCACGACGAGTCCGCGCCGGGCGCCCACCAGGGCGGCTCCGGCGCGCAGCAGTTCCTGGAGTCCTTCGGCCAGCGAGTCCGTATGGACCAGGCGCTCGGTCAGTTCGTGCAGGGTCGTGAGGTCCGACACCCAGCCGGCGAGCCGGTCCTGGAGCAGGGTGCCGGGGGCGCCGGGTGCGGGCGGGGCGTCCGTGGCCTGCGGTGCGGTGACCGGGGAGGTACCCGGGGCGGCGGACGCGACAGTGTGTGCGGGAGACGGAACCGTTGAATCGATTCCGGCCACTTTCGCAGGGTGCGGGGCGTTCATGGCGTCCGGCTTTCCGACCGGCGCTTACTGCTCAAAAGCATCGCAAACCCCCATGTCATTCTGCGCCGCTAGCAGTGTCTCCACATGTACACGCACTCGTAAGGAGATGTCCAGCATTGTCCTGCGGGGATTCCTGGTGTCTGTGAGGCCTGAGTGATCTCCTTCCCGACCCCTTGCGGAAAAGTAAAATTGGCTTGAAACTGCCCTGGAGGACGCCTTGTTGCGGTCGACTGGGGGTGCTTTACGGAGCGTCACAGCGGTCGTGATGGGTACGTACTCGGTGAAGACCAGGGGTGGTTGGGGGCCGCCCGGAACCTGGCGGCGGACCCGGGCGTCCTATCCACCGACGACCGTGCCCCATCCTCCCGTGGCGGAGGCGGACAGAAATACGCGGGACGGCAAAACGCCAGACTTCGCCACCCCCGCGCCACGCCCATGCTGGTGAGGGAAGCAGTGTGGACGGAACCGCCGCGGACGCAGTCAGTGCTCGACCCACAGGGGTCAGCCCTGCCCTCGGCGGGTGGCCCCTGGCAGGGGTGTGATGCGCCACCAGCTACGCACAGCGAAGAGATTGCCACATGGTGTGATGTGACCACGGTGTTGCCAGGCGTGCAACGGAAAGGAACGAGCGCTCATGCGCGAGATCCTCGGAAGGCGACGCAGGCTCTTGTCCCAGCACGACGACGGGCGGCCTGAGCTGATCGGCGCGGCCCTGACCTACGCGACGCGATGGCAGTGGCCCGTACTCCCGGGCGCGGCGGCGGATCCGCGGGCGCGGTCGCGCTGCGGCTGCCCGGACCCGGAGTGCACGGTGCCCGGCGCGCACCCCTTCGACCCCGGCCTCCTCGCGGCCACCACCGACGCCCGCATGGTGCGCTGGTGGTGGACCAACCGGCCCACCGCCCCCATCGTTCTGGCCACCGGGGGCAGCGCCCCGTGCGCCGTATCCCTGCCCGCCCTGCCGGCCGCCCGCGCCCTGACCGCGCTCGACCGCGCCGGTCTGCGGCTCGGCCCCGTCGTCGCCTCGCCCACCCGCTGGTCGCTGCTGGTCAAGCCGTACTCCATGGAGCAACTGGGCGAGCTTCTCTACGCCAAGGACTTCGTCCCCGGCTCCCTGCGCTTCCACGGCGAGGGCGGCTATCTCGCGTTGCCCCCGTCCGAGACCGGCCGGGGCGCCGTCCGTTGGGAGCGGGCACCGCTGCCCGGCTCCGCCTCGCCCTGGGTACCCGACGTGGAGGCCGTGGTGGACGCGGTGGTCGACGCCCTCACTCGTACAGGTGTGAGCGCACCCGAGTTGTAGGAGCGCGCGAGGCGCGCGCGGAAGTCCGCGGCCGCCCGGGTCGTTGTCGTCCGCCCATGCCGCTTCATGCTGGGGAGAGCCGTGCCGCGGGGCCGCACCGTGTCGCGGGGCCGCACCGTGCCGCGCGGCGGTACTCCGCAGGGTCGCGCCGCGGCGGGTCGGATCGTCGGCGGGTCCGTTCGTACGGGTTCGTCGGCGTCGTGGTGTGCGCGGTCCTGCTGCCGTTCGCCGGGGCGTCCGCCGGGCCCCCGTGGGCCGGGCAGCCGGACGCCCGGGCCGTGCGCCTCCCCTCGCGGGACGGTGACGGCAAGGCGCCGGAAGGGGCGACCGCCCCCCGGCCGCAGCCGCGCCGGTCCGTTCCCCGCTGCCCGCCGGCGCGGCCACCGCCGTGCGCTGCGGTCCCGCGCTCACCTCGCCCGGGGGCATCGAGGCGCGGACCTGTGTCCTGGCCCAGGGGGCGGAGAGCTGGGCGCGGACCTACTATCGCGACGCGACCGGCCACCCACTGGAATCCGTGTCGAGCCTCAGGGGGCCCGACGGGCGCACCGTGCGGATGCGCTGCGCCGTGGGCGCCCGAGGACGCGCCGGACACCTGCGAGACACCCCGGGGGACACCCTTGGCGAATCGGTGGCCCACACCGCGGTCGCGGAGTTCGCGCGCCCGGGCCGGGCACGGGCCGCTGCTGCTGCGAACCGGAAGCGAGACGGGCCGACAGGAGCGACGCGGGCGACGGGAGGGGCGAGAACGACCGGAGCAGCGGGGGCAGAGCACGGAACAACGGCGACATCGGACGCAACTCACCTGCGGAAACAGGCAGTTGACGGGCGACTGCGGTGCGTGTGCGGCCGGGCGCATGGAAAGGCCCGGTTGCTGGCGACGGGGGATGCACCAGCAACCGGGCTACTCGAACGGTAACAAGAGATCGGCGGTTAGCAAATTCGATCTCCTGTTTTCCGGTCATCGACTGGCTTGTCCTTGCCGGGAGTTGTGACCGGAGTCACCCGCTTCCTGACCGGGGGTCCGGCTGCCGGGTCGGTCGGCCGGGCCGGGTCCCGGGGATGTGCGTCAGCTGAGCGTCACCTGTCGGTTGGTCAGGCCACCGCGTGCCCGGCGCTCGTCCGGCGTGAGCGGAGCGTCCGAGGCCAGGGCCTCGGCGAGGCGCTCGGCGAACTCGGCCGCCGGCTTCTCGACGTCCTGCGCGGTGACCGCGCTCGGCAGGTCCCACACCGGGACGGTGAGTCCGTGAGCGCGGAAGGAGCCGACGAGGCGGGTGCCCTCGCCGAGGCTCGACCGGCCCGCCGCGTGCAGCCGCGCGAGAGCGTCCAGAAGCCGCTCCTCCTCGTGCGGCATGACCCAGCGCAGGTGGTTCTTCTCCGGCGTCTCGCACCAGTAGGCGGCGTCCAGGCCCTGCAGTCGGACGGTCGGGATGGCCGCGGCGTTGGCCCGCTCCAGGGAGGCGGTCACCTCCGGCGTGGCGTTCTCCGGGTCCGGGACCCAGAACTCGAAGCCCGCGTGCACCACCGGCTCGAACGCCCCGTCGGGGGCGAGCAGGTCCTGCAGGCGCAGTCCGTCGGCCGGCGCGCGGCGGCCCTGCACCGGGGTGCCCGGCGAGGCGGTCAGGGCCCGCTGGAGGGTGTCCGCGAGGTCGCGGCTGATGTCGCCCGACGCCGTGTCGTTCTGCAGGCCGAGGAGGACCGAGCCGTCGTCGCGGCGCAGCGCCGGCCAGGCCATCGGCAGCACCGTGGCCAGCGTGACCGAGGGGACGCCCTCGGGCAGGCCGTCCTTCAGGGTCAGCTCGACCGTGGCCGCCGGCACCAGCTCGCGCAGGGCCACCCAGTCGCATTCGCCGGGCAGCCCCTCGAACGGGCGCTGCACCAGCGCGGTCGTGGCCTGCGCGGCGGCCCGGCCGTGGCAGGCCTTGTACCGGCGGCCGCTGCCACAGGGGCAGGGTTCGCGGGCGCCGACGACCGGAAAGTGCCCGTCAGCGCCTGCGGCGCGGGCACCATCGGTGGGCTGCGGCCGCTTGGCCTTCGTCTGGGGTCGCTTCTTGGCCATCGTGGGTGTCTCCCGGTTGCGGCTCATTTCGTACGGCGCGAGCCTAGCCGTTCACGCGCCGCCCGACGGGATCCTGTGGACGGCGGGGCGCCTGTGGACACGGGCGGTCTGTGGACGACCGGCCGCCCGTGGACAACGTGCCCCGCTTCCCCGTGCGAGGACCGCCGGTCAGCCCAGTTCGTCGAACGCGTCCGCGAAGTCCAGGCCGGGGATCTCCGACACCGCGGGCGCCGCGATCCGGGCGGCGAAGTCGTCGCGCCGGTGCCCTGCGGCCGCGTCGTGCACGTCGTCGTGGACGACGGCCCAGACCGTGACCTCACCGCACGCGTCGTCCCGTACGCCCCAGTCGTCGGAGAGGGCGGTGATGATGTTCAGCCCGCGGCCGCCGCGCGCGGTGACCGAAGGGGTCGCCGGGGACGGGCGGGTCGGGCCGCCGCCGTCCGTGACCTCCACGACGAGCCGGCCACCCGCGTCCACCTCCCACGCGGCGCGGACGTCGCCGTCGCCGGCCAGGGCGTCGCCCAGCGGACGGCCGTGCTTGCACGCATTGCTCAAGAGTTCCGAAAGGACCAGTACGGCGTCGTCGATGACCGATTCCGCCACACCGCCCCGGCGCAACTGCTCCCGCATCCGGTGCCTTGCTTCCCCCACGCCCGCAGGGCCATGAGGAACGGCCATGCTCGACGACGTGGGCACCTCCTGTGCCACCACCAACGCCACCCCCGAGACCTCCTTCGCCCCACGCCACGGAGTGGATGCCCCTCTGACCTGAGCCGGAAACCGGCCGGTACCCGCCCAGTGACGCATTCGACACGACCGGACACACCGTGAACGCGCCGGAGCACTCCCCGTAATCGTGTGGCTGGATCTCACCGGTGTGGTCGTGACCGGAAGGGGCCGTACATGGGCCGCCCATGGGCCGCCGGGACGAGATGTGCGGACGAATCAGCGGCCAAGGTGGTCCAGTACCGCACGCGGCCGGTTGGTGATGACGGCGTCGACACCCAGATCGGCGCAGAGATCCACGTCGGCGGTCTCGTTCACCGTCCACACGTGCACCTGGTGACCGGCCCGCTTGAGGCGTTCGATGTAGGCGGGGTGGTTCCGCACGATCCGGATCGAGGGGCCCGCGATCCGGACACCGGCGGGCAGCCGCCCGTCACGCAGCCGGGGCGAGACGAACTGCATCAGATAGACCGTCGGCAGGGTCGGCGACGCGGCCCGCACCCGGTGCAGCGAGCGGGCCGAGAAGCTCATCACACGCACCGGGGACTCGGCGGCCGAGGCCGGGGCGTCGAGGCCGAACCGCTTCAGCAGCACCAGCAGCCGCTCCTCCACCTGCCCCGCCCAGCGCGTGGGGTGCTTGGTCTCGATGGCCAGCTCCACCCGCCGCCCCGCGTCGGACACCAGCTGGAGCAGTCGCTCCAGGGTCAGGACGGAGGTCTCCTCCCGGTCCTCGGGCCGATGCTCCCAGTCGGGCTGCTCGTCGCGCGTGCGCCAGAACTCCCGGGTCCTCCGGGCGCCGAAGTCCAGCGCGGCCAGGTCGGCGAGCTCCAGCGCCGAGACCGCGCCGCGGCCGTTGGACGTACGGTTGACGCGCCAGTCGTGAACGCAGACGAGGTGGCCGTCGGCGGTCAGGCGGACATCGCACTCGAGGGCGTCCGCCCCGTCCTCGATCGCCTTCCGATACGCGGCCAGGGTGTGCTCGGGAGCCTCTTCCGAGGCACCGCGGTGGGCGACGACCTGGATCCGGTGCTGTCGTGCGTGGGTCACCGCGTCATGGTGCCACCGCGGGCGGGTGGATGTGCCGGCGGAGTCATCGACGGACGTCCGTTTAGTCTTGGATGACCCATGTAAAGGCCGATCGTGAACCCACAGCAACCGCTTATGGTGCTCTGACGGCCCGTGGGAAAAGCTGATGGCATACGAGAACACATGCACCTGCATCGCGCCGGACCGTGGAGCAGCGCGCGTGAGCGTGACTGAGCGCGACCAGTGTGACCGAGAAACAGCTGTGGAACGAGGAGAGAAGTCGTGAGCACCGAGAACGAGGGCACCGCGGTACCCCCGGCCCCGTCCGCACCTCCCGTGCCGGTGGAATCTCCCGCAGCCTCCGCCCAGTCGGCCGCGCCGCACCCGGACCAGCCGCCGTCCCCCGCCCCGGCCGACCAGCCGCCGTCTTCCGGGCAGGCCGGCCAGACCCCGTCCGCCGCACCGGCCGACCAGTCGTCGTCCTCCGCGCCCGTCGGCCCGGAGGCGCACGACGGTTTCCGGCCACCTGCCCACAGCCCCCACCCGGTCCCCCAGTACGGAACGGCCGCCCCCGACGCCTCCTGGCCGCCACCGCCCCCGCCGGCGACTCCCTCGTACGGCGGAGGTGGAGGCGGAGACGGGGACGGCTCCGGCGGCTGGGGCTCCTCGTACCAGCAGCCCGCTCCGAAGCCGGGCCGGGGCCGCGGCGGTGTGGTCGCCGGGCTCCTGATCGCCGCGCTGGTCGCGGGCGGTCTGGGCGGCGGCCTCGGCTACACCCTGGCCAAGAACAACGACGAGACCGGCTCCACGACGGTCTCCGCCTCGGACACCGGCGGCTCCGTCAAGCGGGTCGCGGGCACGGTCGCCGGTGTGGCCGCCAAGGCGCTGCCCAGCACGGTCACCATCCAGGCGGAGGGCAGCAACGGCGAGGGCGGCACCGGCACCGGATTCGTCTTCGACAAGCAGGGCCACATCGTCACCAACAACCACGTGGTGGCGGAGGCGGTCGACGGCGGCAAGCTCAGCGCGACCTTCCCCGACGGCAAGAAGTACGACGCCGAGGTGGTGGGCCACGCCCAGGGCTACGACGTCGCGGTCATCAAACTCGAGAACGCCCCGTCGGACCTGAACCCGCTGCCCCTCGGCGACTCCGACAAGGTGGTGGTCGGCGACTCCACGATCGCCATCGGCGCCCCCTTCGGTCTGTCCAACACGGTGACCACGGGAATCATCAGCGCCAAGAACCGCCCCGTGGCCTCCAGCGACGGCAGCGCGACCAGCAAGGCGTCCTACATGAGCGCCCTGCAGACCGACGCGTCGATCAACCCGGGCAACTCCGGCGGCCCGCTGCTGGACGCCCAGGGCAACGTCATCGGGATCAACTCCGCGATCCAGTCCACGAGCAACGGCGGCTTCGGCGGCGAGGCCGGTCAGGCGGGCTCGATCGGCCTGGGCTTCGCCATCCCGATCAACCAGGCCGAGTTCGTCGCCCAGCAGCTGATCAAGGACGGCAAGCCGGTGTACGCCAAGATCGGTGCCTCCGTGTCGCTCGAGGAGACGACGAACGGCGCCAAGATCACCGAGCAGGGCGTCAGCGGTTCCGAGCCCGTCGAGCCGGGCGGCCCCGCGGCCGACGCGGGCCTCAAGCCCGGCGACCTCATCACCAAGCTCGACGACCGCGTGATCGACAGCGGCCCCACCCTGATCGGCGAGATCTGGACCCACAAGCCCGGCGACAAGGTCACGGTCACCTACGAGCGCGGCGGCAAGGACCACACGGCCGAGCTCACCCTGGGCTCCAAGACCGGCGACGACTGACCCGGGGCGGGACATGAGTCCGCGTTCCATCTTCGACACCCAGCCCTGCGTCTTGCCCAGGGCCGCAGCGAGGTCGGCCTGAGTCTTGCCCAGGCGGAGCCGGGCGCGACGTACGCGGTTGCCGATCTCTTCGGCTTCTTCCAGCATCAGCGCGCCCCCCTGTTGTGAGGCGTCGGCGGTCCAGGTCAGGAAGTGTCGACGCCGAGTGCCTCGTCGGCGCTGCGCGGCTCTGTGCGCGGTTGCTCGTTGAGTTTGTGGCGTTGGATGGAGGAGCGCCGGTAGACCTCTTTGCGGGCCCGCATGATGTTGCCGAGGGGGGCGTGCTGGGCGGTGACCCGCCAAGGGGTGAAGGACAGTGAGTCCATCTTCGCGAGGTTCTCCGGGCCGGAGATGTCCTGCCGGGGGAGCCGCAGCTTGGCCACGGTGACGGACGGTGAGAGTTGCTCGGGCCACTCCACGGTGGTGTCCTCCACCGGCATGCGTTTCAGGTCGGTGCAGAGCTGGATCTGGATGTCGAAGGTGTAGGGCCGCTCCTGCAACTCGGCCTGGAGAGCTGGTCGGAAGACCTCCTGCGCGGAGGACGGGTCGATGGCGCGGCGGACCACCGCGGCGGCACAGTCCGCGGCGGGGGTGATGCGCACCTTGGCGATGTAGTCGCCGTGCCGGACTGCGCCCATGGTCCAGTAGCTCGACAGCAGCAGGTTCGCGGGAGGGGTCTTCGACAAGCGGAGGAAGGCCAGGAACTCGTCCCACGCCCAGTCGTCCTGGTCCAGTGTCCCCTTGCCCGTCACGAACTCGGTGAAGAAGCGATGTGCGCCGGGTCGTCCCTGGGAGAAGTAGGCAGGCGCGTTCAGGAACAGTTCCTGGATGAAGAGGTAGTGCTCGACCGTGTTGCAGAAGAAGATCGGTCCGTTGATGTTGGCGTAGTCGAACGTACCGGTGTCCGGTTCGTCTTCCAGCAGGGTCGGGCCGGGGATGTCGAACATCTTCAGCGCCAGCCCGGTGGCGGCGCCCAGCCGCGCGTCGGCTCCGGCGTGCGGCGAGCCGTTGGAGAAGCGGATGAGCGCCTCGTGAGTGCCCGGCGTCGCGTAGATGCCCTGGGCGTACTCGGGGGGCAGCCTGTCCAGGATCTCCACTTCCCCGCGGATCAGTCCGTATCCTTTGGCGTGGGCATCGCGCAGGGCCTGCCCGGTGCCACCGGCTTCAACGGACTCGTTGATGTAGTTCTCGGTCTTCTCGATCACCGTCTGCACGTGCTGGTCGAAGTCCGGATCGTCGTCTTCGACGTCCGGCGTGTAGCGGACGAACTGTGCTGCCATGACGTCGACCTCTTCTCGAAGACCGTGCTGGGGCTGAGCGGGTCGGAATGACCGTCAGGCCTCCAGTTCGGTGAGCCAGCGCAGGGCCCGCAGACCCGGCACGAAGCAGTACTCGCCGCCGCGGGTGACCACGAAGCTGGGCAGGTTGCGCAGGCGGCGCCGGACCGGCTTGTCGGGGATGGTGACGCTGCCGGTTCCGTCGTGATGTCCGGCCACCGGGTCCTGCTCACCGGGATAGCCGATGAAATTGCCGTCGTTGACCCATTCGGACTTGATGAACTCAAACTGCCGTTCCAAATGGGCCCCGATGAAGACTCCCACCAATCCCCGGTCGGCACCATCGTCCTCCAACACGCCCTCGGGCAACGGCGGACCGTAGGTGGTGCCACGGCGGATGATCCGGTGCATCCGTGCGTCGCCGACGATGGTGGCGTCGCGCGGGTTGTTCCGGCGGATGTGCGCGCCGGCGGGGCAGCGCAGGCCGCGGTCGTCGTGCTCCCGGTACAGGAAGTTGTTGACGCGCTGCGGGTCCGCCGCCAGCTCCGGGTCGTCGTGCTCCGGCGTCAGCGTCAGCGGCGCCCCGCTGGGCCAGCGTCCGACCATCTTGGCCGCCAGCAGTGCTTCCTCCTCGGCGTTGGAGCTGTTGGCGCGCAGGTACCGGCGCCAGGCCGCCACGTTGGTGTGGATCTTGCGGACGGCCACGTAGGTCCCGTTGCGTCCCAGCGCATCGGGGCTGGGCATGGGCGGCAGATTGCCAGTCTCGTCGGGGTAGCCGAGGATGAACTCGCCAGCCTTGATGGGGGCTTCCTGCGGATTGGAGCCGGGCAGTCCGACGCCCTCGATGTTCGGATGGCTGATGCCGTCCCGGAAGCCGAAGGTGGTGCGCCCGGTCGGAAGCTGGTGGACGTCCTGCTGCCAGATCACCCGGACACCCGGGGTTTCCTCGAAGGCGACACGGGCCCGTTCCAGCTCCTGGGCCAGTTGCGCCGTATCTGAGGAGAGGGCGCTCAGCGCGATGTGGACGTCGCCCGTCCCGAATGGTGCCTCCCAGTGGGCTGGGGCGTTTTCGCCCACATCACCGATCAGCTCCGCCCGAGCGGCCATGCCCTCACGGAACGCCCGCGGAAAGCTGTCCAGCGACTCCTGGGGCACCCCCAGGGCCCGCAGCCCCTGATAGGTGAACGCCACGGCCACCCAGGCATCCCCGCTCCGGTCTGCGCTCGGCAGGCCGCCGGAGGTCAGCGGGAGCAGCCGCCGCAGCAGGGCACGTCCCGCCTGGCGGTCGTCGACGCGCAGGAAGACGAACTTCCCCTCGTAGGGCACGGGCCGCGGGCGCAGCGCCCCGCTCTGGACGTCCTCGATTTCTACGCGTATACCGGTCGCGCTGCCGCTGTCTGCCGTGCTCATGCTTCTTTGTGCCTCCACGTCGGGCTCTGTCCGGGCAAGCCCCCAGTGCCCGAAGTGGGCCGGGTTTGAGGGACAGCGGCGGCCGGGACTTAGGCCTAGGCCGAGGCTTCTTCCAGCAGCTTCTGGAAGGCGGGCGTGGCCATCAACTTCGCGTTGGCCGGGTTCTCCAGGGCGGCGCGGAACTCGGGGGTGTCCAGCACCTCCTGGAACGCCTCGCTTACGCGCTGGTCCTTCCAGACCTGCTGGACGGTTAGCTCGGGATAGGAACTGACGAATACGCGCGCGGGCTCCTGGTGGGCGACAAACCAGTCCTTCACCCCCGGATCTTTGATGCCGGGGAACCCTTCGGTGTGTGAGAAGACCTTGTCGAAGCGGTCCCCGACTTCCGTCTTGGCGAAGTCGTCGATGTAGGCGTCCCAGGAGCCGTCGAAGACGCTGGCGAACATGTGCCGGGTGTCGTGATCGAAGATCACGTGCCTTGCGTCGTGCAGGGTGCCGATCTGGCGCAAGGCCGCGTGGACCCTCACATCATTCGACGCGTCGGCGAGCATGGCGAGATCATCACGCATGGCATCCGCATGGCCCGACTTGATCTTGGTGAAGACGGTGAACTCATTGCTCACCCCGTCCGACCTGCCCGGACGCTCGGGGTGAGCCGACTGGGATGGTTGTGCCGTTGCAGTCATGGCGAGTACTCCCCTGCCACGGATCGGCGCGAGGGACACCAAACACCCAAAGCACGGGGCGCCATCACCCTCACCACTCCATCCTCACCACGGATGTGCAGCCCCCGCATCTTGGGTCTGGGAGCAACGCGGGTGCACCAGGCGGTGCCCCCATCCAATGCCCCCGAGGACAGATCGAACCAGGTGCATGAAGATGGAGCTGAGGCGTGTGTGCTGGGCACGGGGGCGTCACCTTTTCGGTCAGCCACTCCGCTGTAGCCGCGGGCGGAGGGATCGCTTGAGAACCCCCGACACGCAGCTCGTACGGTTGGGGCGCCTGCCTCCGCCGGACCTCTGCTCGACCGGACCGCCACCCTGACCCCAGCTGGAGGCATCATGGGCGCAGTTCTCGGTGACGTGCTGGGTTTCGCGGCCGGCGTCGCGGTCAGCCCTCTCCCGATCATCGCCGTCATCCTCATCCTCGCCACCCCTCGGGGGCGTCTCAACGGCGTCCTCTTCACGGTCGGCTGGGTCCTGGGACTCGCGGTACTGGGTGCGGTGATGCTGGCGATAGCTTCCCCGGCAGGTGCCTCCACACACAAGCACCCGGCCACCTGGGTGGGAGCGCTCAAGCTCGCTCTGGGCGTGCTCCTCGTCCTCTTCGGTGCCCGTCAGTGGCGTCGGCGCCCGAAGGATCCCTTGCAGGCGAAACTGCCGAAGTGGATGGGCGCGATCGACCGCCTCTCACCGGTCAAGGTCCTCGGACTCGGGACGGCCCTGGCTGCCCTCAACGCCAAGAACGCCCCACTGACCATCGCCGCGGGCGCCGCGATCGGCTCGGCCGGCCTTCCGGGTGGGCAGCAGATCGCATCGCTGGCGATCTTCGTCGTGATCGCCACGCTCGGGCTGCTGGTCCCGCTCGGTGTATTCCTCCTCGGGGGAGAGCGAGCCAGGGCCACGCTCGGGAACTGGAAGGACTGGGCGGCTCAGCACAATGTCGCTGTGATGGCCGTCCTGTTCTTCGTCCTCGGGCTGAAACTGCTCGGAGACGGCATCTCCATCCTCACCTCCTGACAGGTCGGCGTGCGGTGGTGCGGTGCTGATCCGTGAGGCGCAGGGCGAGCAGTCAGTGGACCCCGTGTGGACCACGAGCCCCGCGCGGGACCCGCGCCCGGTACGCTGTACCCGCTCCGCCCCAGGTGGGCCGGGGCAGAGGTGGGTTGCCCGAGCGGCCTAAGGGAACGGTCTTGAAAACCGTCGTGGCGCAAGTCACCGTGGGTTCAAATCCCACACCCACCGCAGTGTTACGGCCCCTGACCAGGATTTACGGTTGGGGGCCGTTGCCGTGCGCGCTAGCCGCCGAGCACCGCTGTTCCCCGCGGTTTCCCGGCCGATCGGGCACGGAAGGGGCACGGCTGGGGGCATGACCTGAAGGGCCCTGCTGCCTGGTCGCCAAGGCCGTCTCGCGTCTGGATCATCGGACTCTGGCCCTGTGCTGTAATCCTCCGAACGACATCGAGCTGGGCCGATGGGATATGGGGGACGGGGTGTGGCTGCTCGGATCCGGCGTGCTGCCGGGATGTGTTTGGTGGCGGCGGTCCTGCCGTTGTCTGGTTGCGATGACACGGACGGCATAGACGCTAAGGATCGGGCAGCTGCGATAGAGGCTGCCCGATCGTATGAACAAGCCCAGGCGGATCGAGATTGGGAGGCCGCCTGCGAAGCCGGGACCAAGCGCCTGCTGCACAGCCTGGGGGCAGACACCGTAGCCGAGTGCATCGAGATCTACGATGTGCCCCCGCTTCGTACTTACTCGGACGTCCGGGTGAGTATTGGTGAGGCAGTCGAGGTTCCATCGTTCGGCCCCCACCCTGCCGGAATCGGACTGCGGGCGACCATAAAGCGAGGCCAGCCAGACCCCTTCAGCTCTCACACCGCGCTGCGGCTGGTTCCTGGGGACAAGGGCACGTGGCTCGTCGATCAGGCAGCCCACCTCATCGCCGTCGAGGACAGCGACGCCGAGGGCACGGATGCTGAGCGCCCCACGTTGGCTGAACGTACGGACACCGAGGCCGTGCGAGCCGCACTTGAGCGCAAGTGACTTACGCCCGGCTGATCGGAATCTCGTACACGATCTCGCAGTGTGCGGCGGGCACCACGATGTCCGCAGTCTCGACCGGCCGTCCCTGGTCGCTGTAGTACGTCCGCCGGATGTGCGTGACGAGCGCGGCCTTCTGAATGCCGAGGAGTGACGCCTCCTCGGCGGTCGCCTGCCTGGGCTCGGGCTGCTCGACGGCATGGCTGACGGTGATCCCGATGGCGGCCATCCGATTCACGACGCCTGCCCCGGCGTGCGGCCCTCCCTCGGGGAGGACGACGAGACTGCCGGCGGTGAGGTCGTACGGCTCCCAACTGGTCGAGAGCTGCACGGGCCTGCCGTCGGCCAGGAACTCGTACGCGGTCCGGACGCACAGCTCGCCCTCGGCGATCCCGAGCCGGGCGGCGATTTCCGCCGGGGCCGGCACCTTGGCGTCCGTCCTGCTCTCCCAGTCGCCCTGCTTGCCGACGGCCTTCATGTCCGCCCGGAACGGAGATCCTTCGGGCTGCTCGCGCGCCGACGACCGCACGACGCGCACGCGTTGCCGGGGCTCGGCGACGTAGGTGCCCGAACCGGCTCGACCTTCCAGCACGCCTTGGGAGATCAGCAGCTCTTGAGCCCTACGGACGACGTTCTCGCCTACGCCGCACTCCTGGCCGATCTGCGCGCGGGAGGGAAGCCGGTCCCCCGGTTCCCACACGTGCTCCGCGATCCGCTGCCGTAGCTCGTCGGCGATGCGGAGATAGGGCGGCTGCTCAGGCATATGGAAAATCTAGTCCACTAGCTCTAATCTAGTTAACTAGCTTCACTCAAAGTGATCGCCGAGTGACGGAGGCTTCCCTGTGCCCGCTTCGCGAGTGAGCGCGGAGGCCATCGCTGCCCGGTTATCGGCGGTCGGGCTCACCACACGCGTGGAAGAGCGCGACCGGTGCACGTCGGTCGAGGCGGAGGTACCGGAATCGCTCTCCGCCGAGTCATGGCGGGAGGTCCTGGAAGTCCTGGCGGAGGCCGATCGATTCGGGCTTCACGCCACCAGCTTGAACGGCCGCACCCTTTGGGCGGTCGTACGCAAAGCGGCCCCCACGACGGGCGATGTCGGGGGACCGAGCTATCAGCGATAGGAGCTGAGCAGCGTGCTCAACCGTATCCGCCGTGCCGTCACGCTCGCCAGAGCGCGGTACCTTCCCAAGGGCAGGCACCGCCGAGCCTTAACGCCGTCCCGGACGGCTGTAGCGACGCCTCCCGCGCTCGCCGTAGAACCGCTGGCCGTCCCCGATTGGATGCCGGACACCGCCGACCGCCTTCACCTGCTCCTGGGCGAGGACAACGCGCTCGTCCGCCCGTACGTGCTGGCCTGGGAGCAGGTGAAGCGTGCACGCCAACGCTCGGTGATCGTGGCGCCGCGACTGTCGGCTGAGGCGTTCTCGGCTCTGGCAGGTGTTCGCTGATGCCTCCACGTCAACGGCTCCGCATTTCGGAAACCGCGGCTGTTGCCTACCTGTCGACCGCATGCCGGGTCGGCACCCACACAGCCTGTGCGGAAGCGTCGCCATCCGTGCCACCGGTCGACCTGCCGGTGATCTACGAGGCTTGCGTCTGCTCCTGTCACTCTGCGCCGGACCATTGCACGCGACCGGCGGTGAAGCGGTGAGCAACTGGGCCCCTGGGGGTGCGCTGGCATCCAACGTCGAGATCACGGCGGCCACGGTTCTGCGCGGCGACATCATCCAAGTCGGTGGTAGGGCATGCCGGGTGAGCGACCTCTTCCAGCTTCCCCAGGGCGCAAAGCAACTCCTGTTCGAGTCAGGAGAGCTTCTGACCATAAACGGGCGGACCCGGCTCGTCGCCGTGCGGATGACGAGAAGGCGGTGACGCAGTCCATGACGTCTCTCCGCCTCGTCGTCGCTGACGACCTGAGACGCCAGATCACGACCGGCCGCATTGGGCCCGGTGATCGGCTCCCGTCTGAGTCCGCCCTGGCCGACCGGTACAAGGTCAGCACGGCGACACTGCGAAGCGCCCTCGCCGTGCTCCAGGGCGAGGGCCTGGTCGAGAAGATCCACGGCAAGGGCAACTTCGTCCGCCGTCCGCTGCGCAAGATCACGTACGTCGGTGGGTGGGGCACGCTAGACCCTCGGACTGCCGCAGACGTGAACCTGCGCGTCACAGTCCGCACTACGGCACTGCCCGCGCGGGGGCACCTCACAGCGCTTCTGAAGGTGGATGACGGAAGCCCACTGACCGAATTCCTCCGACTCAGCTACGAGGGAGAGTCCCCACACAGCCTGGCCCGCGTCTACGTACCGCGAGACCTGACACCGACCAAGACGCTCGGCGACCGGTCCTCAAGGGCGTGGGCGGAGGCCAGTTTCGCTGTGCCGGACCCACCGCCGGCCGAGGTCCACGAGACGGTGTCCGCCCGACTCCCAACGTCGGATGAGGCGTCAACCCTGCGGATCAGCGCGGCCTTGGCCGTCCTGGCAATCACTCGCGTTGCGGCAGACAACACCGGGCGAGTCGTTGAAGCGGCTCTGCTCGTGTTCCCTGGGGACCGCGTCGACGCCGTCTTCAGCACCCACCACGTGATCGAAGAAAGGCAGGCGCACAGATGACGCCGCAGAACGAACTGCGACTCCTCCCGTGGTCGGGCCCGGACGGCAAGCCCTGCTACCTGAGCACCGATGACAGGAGCGGCTACGTCTCCCGCCTGGCGGACAACATCGAGGCTGTACAGCTCGGGATGGCGGCTGACCTCGTGGAACAGGTTTCGGCGGCACTCGGCGACCAGGATGCTGACCCGGAGGACCTGCGTGGCATGCTGACCGAACTGACCAGAGCCCTTCGAGACGTGCTCCGGGTCGCGACCAGCCGCGGGCACCTCCTGACTGCGAGCGAATAAGAGCTCCCGGAAACACGGCCGTCGGGACTCGGAAGCCCGTCTATTGATCAATCTGCCCGCTAACCATCGGTCTCGATGAAGCCCACGGCTCTGAAGTAGGTGAACGCCGTGGGCTTCGGCCTTTACTGGTCAACATGGCGCGGCTCACGCCGCCCGGAGACGGCCCAGCTCTCGTGCCAGACAGCACGACCTCTTCGTCCCGAAGCAACTTGGGTGTGGGTGCGGCCTTGGGCTGGCGCGACACCCACCTGCGGTGATGGTCCGCACGCGTCCGCGCTTGTTCGCCGCTGTTCGTCGGCGTTGTCACGCAGTTAGACACTCACCCTCAGCTCTCAGGGATGCTGCTACGCAGGGTCGCCACTGTGCCCGAAGGCGATGGCTGCGCGACACGTGTCCAGATGCTCAGGGCAGCCGAAGTACTGCTTCGGCCGCTTGAAGAGCCCTTGGCGCTTGGTCACCCGGTACTCCGGCAATTCATCACATGCCTGCACGTCGCAGGACGGGGCACGGTCCACGTGCGGGATGCGGTAAAAGTCCATAGCGACCGTGTCGCGCGTGCTGATGCCGGCAGCAGCAAGCTCGGCATCACTGCCGTAGAGGATCTGTTGCGTGCGGATCCACTGGCCGTTGATGAGTTCTGAGTGCTGCTCCATGCCGGGACCTTACTGAAGGTGAACCCGTGCCTGGGTCTTCTTGGCGTAACTGGCCGAATGAACCGGGCGGAAAGAAGCGACCCATCCTGCCTGACCGCCACCCCTGGAGAAACGGTGAGGTCAGGGGATCTGATCTGGGGGTTCCTTGGTGGCGGCTACGGCTCGACTGTCACTGTCGGTCGCCGCTGGGTGACGTCGGCGGGCCTCGGATGGCCCAGGAGCGATCGAGGGTGTGGGCGGTTCGACCAACAGTACGCAGCCATTTCAGGGCCCGTCGGTTCACACGTGCCGCCCTCCCCCACCACCAGCCTCAGTCAAGCTGCCGTTTCCTGACCCATGGAGGCGGCAGTAGCCATGCCTGACGCCCACAACATACTCTTGATTTCACTTTCCGCTCACATACTCCAAGCTCGCATGCCATGATGCCGCACATGGACTGGAAGCTGGTACTAGAATACATTAAAACCCTGATATGGCCCACCATAACACTAATCCTGGGATTCGCTTTCAGGAAACAGTTAAGTGGGCTTTTCGGTAAAATTGACTCACTGGAAACTCCGATAGGTGGAATCACTTTCCAAAGGCAAGTGGAGGCAGTTGCGCAAGAGGCGGCGGAGATTGAAGGCGAGATTGCCGCCGAAGTCAGCGAGCCATCCCGCCAGACTGATCCAGTGATGGAAGACAGTAGTGCTTCAGGTGAGGGCATCCGAAGCCTTCCAGAGATGCGCCCCGATCGATATGAACGGGAAATGGCAAATCTTCTTCGGGCTGCTGATTCGGACCCAACTGCGGCCGTGCTGGGAGCGTGGAGGGAACTTGAGAGTGCGCTCACAGACGTAATCCCTCCCTCGTCCATCCGCCACACCCCGGGAGCTATGATTCGGAGGGCCGAGCTGCAGGGCGTCCTACCTAACAACCTCGCCCGCGTAGCATTTGACTTGAAAGTCCTGCGCGATCGCGTTGTACATGAGGGTGACGTGAGCCTCACCAGGGAAGGCGCAGCCTCGTATATCGCTGCAACTCAGAGCGTCCTGGACGCCCTCTCGCTGGCAAGGACTCCGATCGCGCGTGGAATTAGGTACGAGCAGGCGGTGCTACGCACAATCATTGAACTTGGATTCAATATTCAGCAAGCCACACAGGACGGCAGTCACGACTTCTTCGTGAGCATCGACGACAAGAGGGTCGGCATAGTTGTACGGCATCGCACGCGGAGCCCCTTCATGAGGTTGGATATTAAGAAGACTGCCGAGAAAATTCCCGCCTCCATCACCCCTACATTGATAGTGACAAATGCGGCTCTGAGTCCATCGGCTATAGAGGCCATTCCAGAAATTGCGAATCCCGCGGATACGGCACTGCGTGAAGTAGTGCAATGGCGGGATGGGCAAGATGACAGTTCTCTAGTAGATGCTTTGCAGCGCATAGCCGCAACCTGAAAGGAAATCGCAAGGTCGGTGGAGCGGCTTTGGGCTGGAGCTGCTTTGGGGCGAGTGATCTTGGCCCCGTAAGCTGATGGCGAGTCGGGCAGTCTGTGGACCTGCCCGTTAAAGCACGACGTTGGGGCCAAGATCTTAGAGGCTCGCCCCAAAGTGGCTGCCTAAAGCCGTGGAGCCGACCGCCCTAGCCACAGAGGGTGTCTCCCCACTTCATGCCCGCAGCCGCCGAGCGCGCCGCCGGGCGCGGCCAGCCGGGGCGAAGACAGGAGGCGGGCCGCGCCGTAGAGGCGGCGCGCGCCCGCGCCGTGCGCGGGCCTTGATGAAGTAGGGAAAGTCTTATCCCGCTGGGATGAGGTGCTTGCCGTCGTGGCTTCGCACGTGGGGGCCAGCCCCGTCTAGGGCGTCCAGGAGTCTGATCGCGTAGACCTCGGCCATGCGGTCGCTGACCTCGTCGGGTGTGAGCCAGGAGACGGCTGTGGACTCGCTTGAGGTGCGTTCGGTGCCGCCGGAGGGCTTGCAGCGGAAGACCAGGGCGACGATGCCTCGGGTGGTGTTCTTGTAGACGCCGGTGAGTTCGTCGACCTCGACGTGGATGCCTGTCTCTTCCCAGACTTCGCGGGCTACGCCGGCCTCTGGGGTCTCGTTGAGTTCGAGTACGCCGCCGGGGAGTTCCCAGGTGCCGTTGTCGGCTCGGCGGATCGCCAGGAGGCGGCCGTCTTCGCGCACGACGACTCCGGCTACGGATACGGAGTGCAGGGGCGTCGACGTTGCTTCCTGTGGTTGACTCATGTACAGGAGCATAGGAGGCGTAGAAGGACTATGGGAACTGCGGTAGAGGGGGGCAGGTCCGGGCCTCGGTACGTGCAGATCGCGGACGAGATCGTGCAGCAGATCCGGGCGGGTGTGCTCAAGCCCGGTGACATGGTGCCGAGCGAATCGGAGCTAGTGGATCGCTATGGCGTGTCCGGTGGCACGATCCGCAAGGCCATGGTCGAGGTGCGGGCGAGCGGGCTCGTCGAGACCCGGCACGGCAAGGGCTCGATCGTGAAGGACCGGCCGCCGGTGCGGCACCGCTCGTCCGACCGCTTCCGGCGCTCGCTCCGTCGGGGCGGCAAGGCCGCTTACCTCGCGGAGTCCGCGCAGTCCGGCGCCACGGCCAAGGTGAGCGTCCTCTATATCGGCCCCATGGAGGCTCCCGCGGATGCCGCCCGGCGGCTCGGTGTCCCCGCCGGCACTCAGGTGCTTGCCCGGCGGCGCCTCTACTTCCGTAACGGCACCCCGGTCGAGACCGCCTCCTCCTACCTTCCGTGGGACGTCGTCAAGGACATCCCCGAGCTGTTCGCCGAGAACCCCGGCGGTGGTGGCATCTACGCCCGACTCGAAGACCACGGGCATGAGTTCGCGGAGTTCGTTGAGACGCTGCAAGCGCGGCCGGCCTCGAAGGCGGAGGCCTCCGAGCTGGCGCTGAGTCCGGGCGCGCCGGTGGTTCATCTGATCCGGGAGGCCCGTACGACGGCCGGGGTCGTGGTGGAGGTCTGCGACACGCTCATGGCTGCTGACCAGTTCGTTTTCGAGTACCGGATCCCAGCCGACGACTGACGCTCGCTCAACTTCCTGCAACCCGTCGTGACTTCGATGTCGCGGCGGGTTGACTCATGTACAGGAGTGATGCACTCTTCTTTATGTCACTCATGTACATGAGTGGCGGAGTTCAGCATATGTAGAGGAGAGTTCCGCTGTGCGTCAGATCCCCGTCGACACCTCCGCCGCGACCGTGATGGTCGCCAAGACCCCGCAGCCCAAGGTGCGTGACCGCCGTACCGGCGAGATCGCCACCGACGCCGAGACCGGCGCGAAGCTGATGACCGTGGACGTGATGTTCGCGGCCAACGACGAAGTCGAGATCCTGTCCGTCACCGTCCCGGAGACCGGCATCTCCGGTGACCTGACCATGGGCACCCCGGCCGCGCTCACAGGGCTGGTCGCCCGGCCGTGGGAGAACGAGTTCAACGGCCAGAAGCGGCACGGCATCGCCTTCCGCGCGGTCGCCGTCACCTCGCTGGCCACCACGGGCACGGGCTCGAAGGCGGCCTGAGCCATGACGTGGCCGACGGTCTTACTGCTGGTGGTCGTCGCCGTCGCGGGTCTCCTGCGGTGGCGGCGTCCCGCCTGGTACTGGATGACCTTCGGGGTCACCTTCGCTGTCGTGCGCGTCCTGGTCCGCTACGCCTCCGTCATGGAGGCCTGCGGGCTGACGGTCCCGCCCTCGCGCTGGCGCCTCATGCTGGCCCGGATGGCCAACCGTCCGGCGCCGGAATCCCGCGCGCCGCGCATCCTGCGGCTGCGGCCCACCCACACCGGCCTGGTCCTGCGGCTCAAACTCCGCCCGGGACAGGACGCCTTCGACGTCGCCGCCGCCTCGGACCGGCTGCGCCACTCCTTCGGTATGTACGGCGTCACCTCCCGTGAGCTGCGCTCCGGCGTGGTCGAGATCCGCATGACCGGCTACGACGTGCTCAAGCGGGTGCAGATGCCGGCCAACACCGACACCCGGCCGATGCGTGTTCCGGTCGCGCTGCGGGAGGACGGCTCGGTGCACTACCGCGACTACCGTGCCGTCCCGCACGGCCTGACCCTCGGGGCCACGGAGTCCGGCAAGTCCGTCTATCAGCGCAACCTCGTGGCCGGGCTCGCCCCGCACCACGTTGCGCTGGTCGGCATCGACTGCAAGCAAGGGGTCGAGCTGTTCCCGCTGGCCCGCCGGTTCTCCGCGCTCGCCGACAACCCGGATACCGCGTTGGAACTGCTGGAGGCGCTGGTGTCCCACATGCAGGACGTGTATCAGCTCATCCGCGCCGAGCAGCGGATCAGTGTTGCCGTGCCGGATGCGGAGATCGCCGCCGACATCTGGGACCTGCCCGAGGACCTGCGGCCTGTGCCGGTCGTCGTCCTGGTCGACGAGGTCGCCGAACTCGCGCTCTTCGCCAGCAAGGAGGAGGAGAAGCGGCGGGATCGGATCATCACCGCCCTGGTCCGTCTCGCCCAGCTCGGCCGCGCGGCCGGCGTCTACCTGGAGATCTGCGGGCAGCGCTTCGGTTCCGAACTCGGCAAGGGCATCACCATGCTCCGCGCCCAGCTCACCGGCCGCACCGCCCACCGCGTCAACGACGAAACCTCGGCGAACATGGCCTTCGGCGACATCGCCCCGGACGCCGTCCTCGCCGCCATCCAGATTCCCGCCGAGACACGCGGCATCGCCATCGCCGGGGACTCCACCGGCGGCTGGCACCGCATCCGCGCCCCGCACACCACGCTGCGCCAGGCCGTGAACGTCTGCAACAAGCACGCCGACCGCACCCCCGAGCTGCCCGCCCTCGCGCCTTTCCGGCCCGCCGTCGCTGCGCTGCCCTCGGCCCGCGTGCCGCTGTCCCAAACAGCGCCCGCCACCGCCTGAAACCTTCCCCCTCCCACGGTCGGCGCGACCGTCCTTCGCGCCAGGTCCCTACCCCCGCCATGCCTAATCACAGGAAGGAGCCCTGATGGCCCGCCCCGCTCTCCGTATCGACGCCGTACTCGTTCAGGCCGTCATTGCCGGGGCGCTGTCCTTCGCCCACCTGCACGACCTCGCCGCCGCTGCTGGACAGAGCGGTTGGAAAGCCTGGGCCTATCCCGTCTCGGTCGATCTGCTCCTGGTCGCCGCCTGGCGAAGGCTGCGTACCGACGGACCGTCCCGGCTGGCCTGGTGCTGGTTCCTCATCGCCCTGGTCACCTCGCTCGGCGCCAACGTCGCCACCGCCGGGCTCCTCGACCTGGGCGACGTCCCGCCTTGGCTGCGCATCCTCGTCGCCGCCTGGCCTGCCCTGGCCTTCATGGGCGGCACCCTCCTCGCCCACTCACCCGCAGAACCTTCCCTGGCTCCGCCGGCATCCTCCGCCCCGGCTCCGGCTCCCGCGCCCGAAACGGCCGCCGCTGAGCCGGACCCGGAGCCCGAACCTCCAGCCGTCCCGCAGATCGAGGAGCCCCCCACCCTGCCCACGGCTGTGCCGGTCCCGGCCGCGCTCGTCGACCACGCCCGCAAAGTCGCCGACGACCACCACGTCCGTACCGGCGCCCGGATCGACACCGACACCCTCCGCGCCCGCCTCGGCGTCCCGCCCCACCTCGCCGACGCCATCGCCGCCCAACTCACCTGACCCGACCGAACCCGAGAGGAGACCGGCTGACATGCCCGCCCGCGACTTCTTCCACTCCGTCATACGGATCGGCCCCGTGCAGATCGGCACCCACCGCGACCGGCGAGGCCAGACCAAGCACGCCGCCGTGTGCACCAACGACCGCTGCGGCTGGTCCGCCGACTACTCCAGCCAGTCCGCCGCACAGCTCGCCGCCCGCACCCACCGCTGCCGCGTCAGCTAGGAGGCCACCCGATGGACGTCCCGCTCTGGCTCGCGCTCCTCGCTGTCGGCTACCTCGGCGTCAAGCTCATCCGCCCGCCCTGGTGGCTCATCGCCGTACTGCTCCTCGGCGGCTTCCTCATCGCCGACAGCGTGCTGGCCCCCGTCGTCAACGGCTTCGTCAAGTAGCACGACCCGAAGGGAGAACACCGATGCTCCGCCCGAAGATCCCGACCAACCCCACGCCCGCCGGCCACCTCACGCCGCTCGTGGTCGTCGAGCCGACCGCCGTCGTACCGAGTGCGCAGGTTCCGCCTCCTGCTCCGGTCGCTCCTGCGCCTTCCCGGCCCACGGTGCAGCTCACCCCCGGCACCGCTCTCGCCCTCGTTGGCGGCGGAACGGCCGTCGTCCTGGTCGTCGGCGCCGTTCTTGTCTCGATGCTTCTGGCCGTGGCCATCACCGGCGCCTCGGTCGCCGTCTGTGCCCTGGTGATCCGCTCCCTCGTCCACGCCGACGCCAAGCGACGCTGACCGGCCCCCGGGCGGCCTCGATACCGCCAAGCATCCGCCGCCCGGGCGCCGTCTCCAACCGCTCTCACAACCGGAAGGAAGCACCCAGCATGGCGCACCGCGCCCCGACCGCGCATGCCCCGCTGCTCGACCCGACCACCCTCGGCGACCTCCTCCGCGTCGCCTCCGCCTCCGACTACACCCGCTGGGAAGACCAGATCCGCCGCACCGGCGGCTGCTCCGATCCCATCCACCTCACCGGCTGGACCCTCCACAAGGACAAGACCACCGGCGAAACCCTGCACCACTACACGACCGCCGTAGAGCCCGGCGGACGCCTCCGCCTCGCCTGCGGCAACCGCCGAGCCTCCCGCTGCCCCTCCTGCGCCTGGACCTACGCGGGCGACACCTACCACCTCATCCGCGCGGGCCTGGCCGGAGACGAGCGCCGAGACGTCCCCACCACGGTCCGGGATCACCCGCGCGTGTTCGCCACGCTCACCGCTCCCTCCTTCGGCCCGGTCCACAACCGGCCCGACCACGGCACCTGCCGCTGCGGCGCCCAGCACGCCCCGGACGCCCCGGAACTGGGTACCGCCCTCGACCCGGCGACGTACGACTATGCGGGCGCTGTCCTGTTCAACAACCACGCCGGGCAGCTCTGGCAGCGCTTCACCACTCGCCTGCGTCGCGAACTCGCCGCCCGCGCCGGCCTCACCCGCCGAGAACTCGCCGACCGCCTCCGCCTCTCATACGGCAAGGTCGCCGAATTCCAGAAGCGCGGCGCCCTCCACTTCCACGCGGTGATCCGGCTCGACGGACCGGACGGACCAGGAACGCCCCCGCCCGCCTGGGCGACGGTCGGCCTCCTGGCCGACGCCATCAATGCTGCTGCGGCGCACTCCTACACGTCCGTCTCCGTCCCGGCCGCAGGGGACCAACCTGCCCGGTCTTTCCGCTGGGGCACACAGCTCGACGTGCGCCCGGTGAAGGCCTTCGGCGACGGCTCCGACATCACCGAACAGGCCGTCGCCTCCTACGTCGCCAAGTACTCCACCAAATCCGCCGAGAACACCGGCACTCTCGACCGCCGTATCGGTGAACTCGCGGAACTCGATCGCCACCAGGTCCCGGACCACACCCGCCGACTCATCACCGCATGCCGGGACCTGGACCGCCTCTACCCGGACCGGCGCCTCTGGGCCTGGGCTCACATGCTCGGCTTCCGCGGCCACTTCTCCTCCAAGTCCCGCCGCTACTCGACCACCCTGGGCGCCCTCCGCCAGGCACGTGCCGACTATCGGGCTGCGCAGGAACACGCCGTCCTCGCCCTGGACGACCGCGAGTCGGACACCGTCCTCGTCCTCACCGATTGGCAGTACGCCGGACACGGTCACAGCCCTGGTGAATCCGTCCTCGCTGGCACCATCGCGCGCGGGCTCCAGACCAATCGTGAAACTGCCCGCGACGCGTTGGCCGGACTGGCCGCAGACGAGGGGGAGTGGTGACTGTGGACCGGCTCCTCACCGTGGACCAGGTCGCCGAACGTCTTGGCACGGGGGTCCGTTTTCCTCGACGCCTCATCGAGGAGCGCCGCATCACCTTCGTGAAGGTCGGCCGACATGTCCGTATCCCTGAAACCGCCGTAGAGGCGTACGTGAGCGCCAATACCGTGGAACCGATCCTTCTGCGGCCCACGGGACTCAGGAGGGCTGCCTGATGGCTGGCAAGCGCAAGTCCCGCCGGGGCTTCGGCCGTGTCCGCAAGCTGCCGTCCGGCCGGTTCCAAGCCCGCTACCCGGGGCCTGACGGGGTTCTGCGCCCTGCGGATCGGACGTTCGCCACGACCACGGACGCGGACCGCTGGCTCATGCGGAAGCGCATCGAGATCGAAGAGGGGCGCTGGCTCGACCCGGCCGAGGGACAGACGACCGTTCGCGACTGGGCGGCTCGCTGGCTCGCTGCCGTATCGCCTCAGCTCAAGCACAAGACTCAGGCGTCGTACCGGTCCCTGATCAATCCGGCACTTGGTGATCGTGAACTCTCCAGCCTTCGGCCCATCACGATCACCGAGTGGGTGGGTGCGATGCGGACCAAGGGGATCAGCGCCTCGCGCATCCGGCAGGCGTACCGGGTGCTGTCGCAGATCATGCGCTCTGCCGTCGACAACGACATGATCCCGCAGACACCGTGCAGGGGCGTGAGGCTGCCTCGGATGCCGCAGACCGAGCCGCACATCCTCACGCCGCTGGAAGCGTCGCGGATCGTCAAGGGCGCGACCAAGCCGCATGACCTGCTGATCGCCCTCCTTGCGTACGCGGGTCTGCGGGTGGGCGAGGCGTTTGCCCTGCGGCGCGTGGACATTGATGTGTCCGGGGGCTTCGTCCTGGTCGACGAGAACCTGGCTGAAGCGAATGGCGCCCTGGTCTTTGACACTCCCAAGTCGCATCAGAAGCGACTGCTCCGAGTCGGTCCGTCCCTCGCCAAGCGGCTCGGCCGGCACCTGGAGACTCTGCCCGGTGGGGATGACGCGCTCCTTTTCACGACCCCTGGCGGCAAGCCGCTGCGCTACAACCAGTGGCGTAAGGCGTTCTTCGACCCCGCCGTGGCTGCCGCTGGACTGACTGACGTCACTCCACACGATCTGCGTGCCTCGCACGGCACGTGGGTCGCGGACCGGTACGGCGTGATGACGGCTGCCCACCGGCTCGGTCACTCGAATGCGAGCGTCACCACTCGGCACTACGCCCGGCCGGTCGCCGGTCGCGATGACCAAGTGGCAGCCGCTGCGGATGAATGGCTCGACGAACCCTGACATTCAACGATCAAGGGGGTGCCTCCCTCGGGAGGCACCCCCTTGCGGTCGTTCACCCCACAGGGTGCCAAGAAGATGATCAGTATCGGGTTCTGATCCACAGTGCGATCAAACTGACAACAGTGGTTCCGGCACCGTATGACGCGCCTCGGAGGACTTGCAGAGCAGCGGTCCTGCGATGCTGCGTGATCCAGTGAAGTGCTCGTCTTGCGGATTCGGTTACACGGCTATGCGGGCCCTGCATCGGCTGCCTATCATTCACGAGTCGTGACTTCTCCGTTCTCAGATCGACGGATGGGTGAAGCACGCGCAGAGAGCCCCCACTGACCTGTGGTTTGGACGCCCGAGGTCGATGCCGGGGCTCTCTTCGCAGTTCGCGACGTGACGCCTCAGCCCGCTGGCAGGTCAACTAGCCATCAGCGGTGCACTGTTGAGCGGCGTCGCAAGGAGAAGTAGACCGCGTCGGGCAGACGGATACAATCCCTTCCGGAAAGTTTTTTTTGGATTCACGGGGTCAAGCGCCTCAGAATCATTGTTCGCCAGGCCTGATCGCCTTTGAGCCTTGCTTTCGATGGCGTTTGTAGGTCTCGCGCCTTCGCATGCCTGTATGGGGTGCCATGCACCTTCTGGGTAGTGCGTTGATCGCCTCATATTGCCAGGGGTTCTAGGGTGACGCGCCGTCTGGACCAAGCTTTTGAAGGGACTCCACATCTCTGCGAGTGGCTGCGTCGCAGCTCCGCTAGGCCGCGTGGCGACATGGGATGCAGGTTCCAAGGCACATCATCCTGCTCTTGCACAGGTCTGCTCCATGGGGCACGAAGGGGGCACAAAGAGCCGGGCTGCGTCTATGTCGACGCGGTTTCGCCCGTCTGACCTGCGTGGGAGCAGGGACTCCGTCAGGCCCCCGAAAGGTCTTGAAAACCGTCGTGGCGCAAGTCACCGTGGGTTCAAATCCCACACCCACCGCGGTGATTGGCGGCCCCTGACCAGGTTTTCTGTCTTCTGGTCGGGGGCCGTCGCGTTGTGCCTCGGTGGGTGTCGGCGCGGCCGTGTACTCGGGTCGGAGCTGAGTACGCGCGCTCTGGCCGGCCGGTTGTCGGAGTCGGAACGCTTGGCGTATGGAACAACGACAGGCGAAGGTTTCCCACCGGTTGGTGTCGGGCGTCGTGGCGGCTGTGGCGGCGTCGGCGTTGTGGGCCGCCTGGCTGGGGTGGGACCAGCAGCGGGACGTGCAGCCCGACGGTTCGACGACCGGGCCGTACGAGGTGTGGCAGGTGGTCGGGCTCGTGCTGACGCTGCTGGTGCCGGTGTGCTGGGCGGCATACCGGCGCCATGCCGTGGGCGCTGTGCTCGGTGTCACGGCCGGTCTGACCGCGGCCGCCTTCTACGACTGGTCGGATGATTCCAGCGGCCTCTTCGTGGTCGGCGTGGGGATGGTCATGGTGGGGGCCCTCGCCGTGACCACGGGGGTGACCGCGGCTGTGACCGGCCTGATCGCCGCTGTTGGGCGAAAGGGTGGAGCTGTGACAGGGCTGTGACCGGGAGTGTGACGTCCGACACGGTCGGGATGGGGGCGGGCTGGTGAGGTGGGGCGATGCGTATCCCCCAGCTCCGCACGGCACTCGCGGTTCCCGGTGCTCTCGTCGTCTCCCTCCTGCTCGGTGCCTGTGGTACCCAGAGCGCCGCGTCGGGGGCGGGGGGAGAGGGGGAGCGGGAGGACCGGTGCGGGACGGGGGCGTCCGCGTCCGGTGATGCCGGTGCCGGTGGGTCCGGCCAGGGTCGGGACGGGGTGCGGATCGTCGGGATGGTCGAGCGGGCCGACGGTGCCGGGGCGAGTGCCTCACCCGGTGTTCGGGCGGGCGAACGGCCCGATGTGTCGGTCACGGCGGACAGTCTTCCGGGGCTGCCGGGGAGGGGCGAGTCCCCCGGCGCGGGTGGCGCGTCCTCGTGTGTGGTCGCGTACTCCGTGACCAATCAGGAGGCCGAGCCCTTCACCTACACCATCGTCTTCTCCCTGTTGGACGACCAGGGGAGGGCGATGTCGAACGCCGAGGAGACGGTGGCGTCCGTGGGGGCGGGGCGGACCGTGCAGCGCACGCTCGAGAACGGCGGGCTGCTGGGCAGTCCCCGTCTTGACGCGGAGCGCGTGCGGATCCTCGATGTGAAGCGGGTGCCCTCCGACGAGGCACCCGCCCCCGCGGGCTCCTGCCCGCCGTCGGGGCTGCGGCTCACCGCCGACAAGGGGGACGCCGCCATGGGACTGCGTGTCGTGGGGCTGCACCTGGAGAACTGTGGCAGTCGGCCGTACTCCCTGGAGGGCTACCCGGTGCTTCAGTTGCTCGACGAGGAACTGGAGCCGGTCGACGGGATCGACGTCCTGCGCGGCACCGATGACATCCCCATGGCGGGCGGTGACGGGCCGCCCCGGCCGGTGACCCTGCGGCCGGGTGAGTCCGCCGTGTCGGGGCTGGCGTGGCGCAACACCACGCAGGCCGGTGCGGCGGTGACCGTGCCCTACGTCAGGGTCCGGGCCGAGTCCGGCTCCGACCCCGTGATCGTCACACCGAACCTCGACCTCGGCACCACGGGCAAGCTGGGCGTCCGGGCCTGGCAGAAGGACGAGACGGAGCCCGGGACCGGGACGGTGACGGAGGACGGCCGACCGCGGTCCTAGGGTTCGGCCTCCTCGGACCGAGGGTGGCGGAGGAGACGAGGACCGGCCCGCTTTCGTGCCGCGGAGCCGGGCCGTCTTCGGCCCGGTCGCGGGGACCGGGCCGGAGATTCGACGGGCCGACGGGCCTACGGCCGTCGGTCGGCGGGTCAGGGCGGTCGGCGGGTCACGGGTGGTGGCCCGTCATGCGGGCCGCGGACGCGATTGTCGCGCGGGCCTCGCGTTCGGTCAGGCCCGTGGTGAGCGCGGCGTCGACCAAGGGGTCCACGAGAGCCGCGCCGATGCCACCCTCGTAGGCGCGGCAGGCCGCCCAGAACAGGCGGGTGTTGCGCTGCCCCTCGTGGGCGGCGAGGACGAACTGGACGAGTCCCCGGCCGTGTGCGTCGGTCGTGGCGGGGACGGGCCGGTGTGCGCGGGGCGGCGGGAGCAGGAGGCGCAGGAGCGCGGGCGGGCAGAGCGCGGGCGCCAGGTGGGAGGTGCCGGGGGCGGTGGTGTAGGCGCCGTGGCGGGTGAGGGAGCCGGGGCCGACCAGGTAGCCGCCGGCGCCCCGGATGTCGATGCCGGGGGCGAGGCGGCCGGCCGAGTTGGGGACGACCGCGTCGGGCGGACCGCTGAGCCAGAGGTGGCGGCCTCCGCCGGGGGTCAGGACGACGACCGTGGGCGGGATCGTGAACAGGTGGCGCCGGCCCAGTTCGCGCAGGGCGGCCGAGGAGTCCGTCTCCGACTTCGTGTCCAGGTCCACACCGATGAGGTGGTGCGGTGGCAGGCCGCAGGCGATGCCGTAACCCGTGGCCCAGGGGGCTGCGGCGAACATCTCGCGGAGGCGGGCCGGGTCGGTGGAGGCGTCGTGGACGCCGTGGCCGAAGCGTCCGCACTCGCCGTGGCAGGGGGCCGGCGACGGGTCGTCGCGGTGGGGGGAGCGCAGCGCCGGGAGCTTCGTCCGGGCCAGGGGGATGACGGCCAGTCCGCGTTCGGCGGCTGACAGGGCGTGTGCGAGGGCCAGCGTCGTGGCCTGCCGGTCGGTGGTGGCCATGCTTCATTTTCGTACTTACGTTCGAAAAAGGGAAGGGTGGGCGCGCGCGACGCGCCGGGGTGGCGGGGGGAGTCGGAAAAGCGCCGGAACGCTTCACCTCTTGCGGCGCTTGGGACGTAGCTGTCCGTACTGCCCTGGGATGAGGTGGAAGTGAAGCAAAGGGGTTTATCGACATGTCCTCACGCTTGAGGGCGAATCAGGGCTTCCCAGGTGGTTCACCGGTGATCGGTGGGCAACTCTGATCACGCGACGTCGTGCACAGCGTCGAGGCGGCCGGCCAACTGCCTTGGCAAGAACCATGGTTCACAGAGCTCCACACAACTTCTCACTTCACGCAGTTCCCATACTTATCGCGTTGTCGGCTGCAAGCCGGTGCGCACTTGTTCTGGAGGAACACATGGCAAGCATCCGTACCGCCCGCGTCATCGCCGCCGTCGCCGCCCTTCCGCTCGCCGTCGCCCTCTTCGGCGGCGTGGCGTCGGCGGACAACGGCGCCTTCGCGGACGACGGATCGAACGCGACCGCCGCCGACGCCTCCGCGGGCATCATCGGCAGCGGCGTCGGCGACGACAACAACGGCAACTCGTCCACCACGCAGCAGCAGGCGGTCGGCTCGGGCGCCTCGAACCAGAGCAACACCGCGCAGGTCGACGGTTCCGCGTTCACGGTCATCAACCAGGGCAACGAGAACGTCGCCGTCGGCTTCTCCCCCCTGTGGTGAGGAGCTGAGGGGCCGGTGCGGGTGCGCTCCGGCGCCGGTCCCTCGGTCTCCGGGCGGTGTGCTTCAGGGGGTCGCAAGGCGTCTGGGTGGCGGTGCTTCGGTACCGCCGCCCAGGCGTTTCCGCGTCCGGACGTGCCGAGCCGTGCGCTGCCTCCGCGCACGGTCCGGTGGCCGCCCCCAGGGGTGAACCCGCAGTACCCCTGCTCCCCTCGTCCACCTACAGGAGGTGGGGCCAGCACCACCCCTACAACCTGAGGCGGACTCTGCTTCGGGACCTGCGGCCGATCCGCCGGGCATCCCCGCGCTCGTAGCGTTGAGGCATGACCGCACCCGTCTGCACCAGCGCTTCGAACGCCGCCACAGCCAAGGCCCCGGCCAGGGCCGCAGCAAGGACGCAGACCTTCCCGTACCCGTCGTTCTCGTCGTACGTGAAGGCCCGCCAGCCGGTGCTGCTGCGTACCGCCCGGTCGCTGACCGCGAACCCGAGCGACGCGGAGGACCTGCTGCAGACCGCGCTCACCAAGACGTACGTGGCCTGGGAGCGCATCGAGGACCATCGCGCGGTGGACGGCTATGTGCGCCGGGCGCTGCTGAACACCAGGACGTCGCAGTGGCGCAAGCGCAAGGTCGACGAGTTCGCCTGCGACGAGCTGCCGGAGCCGGAGCTCGTCCCCGGCGGCGACGACCCGGCGGAGCGGCAGGCCCTGCACGACGCGATGTGGCGGGCGATCATGAAGCTCCCCGCCCGGCAGCGTGCGATGGTCGTCCTCAGGTACTACGAGGACCTCAGCGAGGCGCAGACGGCCGAAGTGCTCGGCGTTTCCGTGGGCACGGTGAAGTCGGCGGTCTCCCGGGCGCTGGGCAAGCTGCGCGAAGACCCTGAGCTGGTGTTCGTCCGGTAGTAACCCCCTACGGGAGACGTCGGTGAGTGACCCCGCGGGGCGCCACCCACTGATCGATCGCCCGGGAGTAGTGACATACCGCGCGGTATGTGCGCAGAATCAGCGCATCCCTTACCGCCGCGTAGGCAATGTCGCCCCGGGAGGACACCGTGCTGAGCACGATGCAGGACGTACCGCTGCTGATCTCGAGGATCCTCACCCACGGGTCGACGATCCACGGCAGCTCGCAGGTGACCACCTGGACCGGTGAGGGCGAGCCGCACCGCCGTTCCTTCGCCGAGATCGGCGCCCGCGCCGCCCAACTGGCGCACGCCCTGCGCGAGGACCTCGCGGTCCGGGGCGACGAACGGGTGGCGACTCTCGCCTGGAACAACGCGGAACACGTCGAGGCCTACTTCGCGATCCCCTCCATGGGCGCGGTCCTCCACACCCTCAACCTCCGTCTCCCGCCCGAGCAGCTGGCCTGGATCGTGAACCACGCGGCCGACCGGGTGGTGATCGCCAACGGCTCGCTGCTGCCGCTGCTCGCCCCGCTGCTGCCGCACCTGAAGACGGTCGAGCACGTCGTCGTCACCGGCCCGGGCGACCGCTCCCTGCTGGACGGTGCGTCCGTCCGGGTGCACGAGTACGAGGACCTGATCGCCGGGAAGCCGACCACGTACGACTGGCCCGAGCTGGACGAGCGCGCCGCCGCCGCCATGTGCTACACCTCCGGCACCACCGGCGACCCCAAGGGCGTGGTCTACAGCCACCGCTCCGTCTACCTGCACTCGATGCAGGTCAACATGGCCCAGTCGATGGGGCTGACCGACCAGGACACCTCGCTGGTCGTGGTCCCGCAGTTCCACGTCAACGCCTGGGGCCTGCCGCACGCCACCTTCATGACCGGCGTCAACATGCTGATGCCGGACCGCTTCCTGCAGCCCGCGCCGCTCGCCGCGATGATCGAGAGCGAGCGGCCCACGCACGCCGCCGCCGTCCCCACCATCTGGCAGGGCCTGCTCGCCGAGCTGACCGCGCGGTCCCGGGACGTCTCCTCGCTCACCCAGGTCACCATCGGCGGCTCCGCGTGCCCGCCGTCCCTGATGGTGGCCTTCGACAAGCTGGGCATGCGGGTCTGCCACGCCTGGGGCATGACGGAGACCTCGCCGCTCGGCACGGTCGCCCGGCCGCCGGCCCACGCGGTCGGCTCGCCGGAGGAGTTCGCGTACCGGCTCACCCAGGGCCGTTTCCCGGCCGGCGTCGAGGCCCGCCTCACCGGTCCCGGCGGCGAGCGCCTCCCCTGGGACGGCGAGTCCGCCGGTGAGCTGGAGGTCCGCGGCAACTGGATCGCCGGCGCCTACTACAACGGCCCCGGCGCCGAGCCGCTGCGCCCCGCCGACAAGTTCAGCGAGGACGGCTGGCTGAAGACGGGAGACGTCGGCACCATCTCCGCCGACGGCTTCCTCACCCTCACCGACCGGGCCAAGGACGTCATCAAGTCCGGCGGCGAGTGGATCTCCTCCGTCGAGCTGGAGAACGCGCTCATGTCCCACCCGGACGTCGCCGAGGCCGCGGTCGTCGCCGTCCCCGACGACAAGTGGGGCGAGCGCCCGCTGGCCACCGTCGTCCTCAAGGAGGGCGCGAGCGCCGACTTCGCCGCCCTGCGCGCCTTCCTCGCCGAGGACGGCAAGATCGCCAAGTGGCAGCTTCCGGAGCGCTGGACGATCATCGACGCCGTGCCGAAGACGAGCGTCGGCAAGTTCGACAAGAAGGTGCTGCGCAGGCGGTACGCCGACGGCGGGCTGGACGTCACCCGGCTCTGACCGACGCGCCGGTGCCGGGCGGCACCCACCGCCCGGCATCCGCGTGCTCACCGCTCCTGTACGGGGCGTCGGTCTCCGCTCCCTGCACGGGCGTCGCTCACCGCTTCCGTACGGCCGTCGCCGTCCACCCCAGGACCAGCCACGCCGCCGCCACCGCGCACACCCCGCCCCAGCCCCAGTGGCTGAACGCGGGCCCCGCGAGGGCCGAGGCCAGGGCGCCGCCCGCGAAGCCCGCCACCACGTACGCCGTGTTGGCGGTGGCCGGGGCGGAGGTGGTCGTCAGGGCGAGGGTCTGGTTGGCGACGTGGGAGGCGACCAGCGCGGCGTGCACCAGGACCGCCGCCGCGCACAGGGCCGCCATCGTCCGCCCGCCCAGCCAGAACAGCGGCACGGACACGGCGGCGAGCAGATACGCGGACCGTACGACCTTGGCGGCGCCGAACCGGTCGACCAGGCCGCCCGCGAGCGGCGCGACGACACTCGCCGCGAGCCCGAACAGGCCGAACAGCCCGGCCGCGGCGGTGGTCATGCCGTACCCGCCGTCCTCTGTCAGGAGCAGTGCCAGCGACGTCCACAGGGCGCTCCAGGCGCCGTACATCCCCGCCTGCCGCACGCACGCGCGCCACAGGTCCGGCGAGTGGCGCACCACACCGGGCAGCGCGGCGAGGCCGGCGAACAGCGGGCCCTGCCGCTGCCGCCGCTCCGCGGGGAGTATGTACGCGGTGGCCAGGCCCAGCGCGGCGGTCAGCACGGCCGCGCCCACGAACACCACGCGCCAGCCGAAGGCCTGCCCGACCAGCCCGCCCAGCACCCGTGCCGCCACGACGCCGGTGAACAGGCCCGCGATGACGGCCGCGACATGACGGCCCCGGCGCTCGGCGGGGGCGCGCTCGGCGACCAGCGGAACGAGCAGCTGCGGTACGACGGTCGCGGCGGAGGCGACCAGCACGGCGCCGGCGAGCGCGCCGGTCCCGGCCGTCGCGGCGCCGGCGACCAGGGCCGCCGCGGCGACCAGGGAGAGGACGGCGACGAGGCGGCGCCGGTTCACGCCGGCCCCGAGCGGGGCGAAGAAGAGCAGGCCGGCCGCGTACCCGAACTGCGCGACCGAGGCGAGCCAGGCCACCGCCGAGGGGGTGGAGCCGAAGTCGTGGGCGATGAGGGGCAGCAGTGGCACCGCGACGTAGATGTTGGCGGCCGTCACGGCGGTGCAGAGGGCGATCAGCGGGAGGAAGAGCCGGGACGTGGTCGGGGCCGGCTTGGCGGACGGTCGCGTCCGGTCTGTTCCGGTTCCGGTCCGAGCGGCTGCGGACGATGATGACGGCATGAGCGGAGCGACTCCTTCGAGCGCACTGAACGGCTGACTGCGCACTGACAACCAGGGTCAGCAACTAACTGGTTGGTTGGAAGTAACTCCGGGAGTCTGGCCCGCATTCCCCGACTGTGTCAACCAAACGGTTGGTTATCCGGCCCGCCCCGCTACCCTGTCCCCATGGCAGCAAGGGACCCCGAGGCCACCAAAGCCCGCATCTTCGAGGCGGCGGTCGCCGAGTTCGCCCGGTACGGCATCGCCGGTGCCCGCATCGACCGCATCGCGACCGAGGCCAAGGCCAACAAGCAGCTGATCTACGCCTACTACGGCAACAAGAGCGAGCTGTTCGCCACCGTCCTCGAGAACAAGATGCTCGACCTCGCGATCTCCGTCCCCGTCGACCCGGACGACGTCGAGGGCTGGATCGACCGCCTGCTGGACTACCACGGCGCCCACCCCGAGCTGCTGCGCCTCCTCTTCTGGGAGGGCATGGAGTACGGCACCGCCGAGCTGCCGCACGAGGCCGAACGCCAGGCGCACTACGCCCGCAAGGTCGCCGCCGTCCGGGACGGCCAGGAGCGTGGCGTGATCACCGACGCCATCCCCGCGCCCGACCTCCTCTTCCTGCTGGTCGCCATGGCCAACTGGGCGGTCGTCGTGCCCCAGATGAAGCGCATCCTGGTCGGCGGCGAGGACACGGACGCGGACCGCCTGCGCGCCTCGATCAAGAAGGCGGCGCGCAGCATCTTCTCCGCCTAGACGCGCGGCATCGTCTCCGGTCGGACGTGCGGCAGCCTCTCCGGCCAGGCCCGCGCGTCGTCTCCGCCCGGAGCGGCGTCAGTTGGTCCCGATCCGCGCCAGCAGCTCGACGATCCCGGACTGCACCTCGCCGCTGGTGGAACGCTCCGCCAGGAACAGCACGGTCTCGCCCGAGGCCAGCCGCGGCAGGTCGGCCTGGTCGACGGCGGCGGTGTAGACGACGAGCGGGGTGCGGTTGAGCCGGCCGTTCGCACGCAGCCAGTCGACGATCCCGGCGAAGCCCTCCTGGCGCCGGTGCACCTGCATCAGGTCCATCACGACCAGGTTCGGCCGGAACTGCCCCGCCAGCGTCACCGCGTCGGCGTCACTCGCCGCGCGCGCCACCTGCATCCCCCGCCGCTCCAGCGTCGTGGTCAGGGCCAGCGCGATCTCCGCGTGCTCCTCGATCAGCAGCACGCGCGGCGGGTGCTGCTCGCTGTCGCGCGGCGCGAGCGCCTTCAGCAGGACGGCGGGATCGGCGCCGTAGGCCGCGTCGCGCGAGGCCTGCCCGAGCCCGGCCGTGACCAGTACCGGTACCTCGGCCGCAACCGCCGCCTGCCGCAGCGACTGGAGCGCCGTACGGGTGATCGGCCCGGTCAGCGGGTCCACGAACAGCGCGGCGGGGAACGCCGCGATCTGTGCGTCGACCTCTTCGCGCGAGTGCACGATCACCGGCCGGTAGCCGCGGTCGCTGAGCGCCTGCTGCGTGGAGACGTCCGGTGCGGGCCACACCAGCAGCCGGCGCGGGTTGTCCAGCGGCTCCGGCGGCAGCTCGTCGTCCATCGGCTGCGGACGCGGCGGGTCGGCCACCTCCACGGCACCGCCGGGACCGTCCAGCGGCTCGGGCCCCTCGGCGGCGTTCTTGTCCGGTGCCCCTATGGCGTACGACCGTCCGACGCCCTCGGTCCCCGGTGCGCGCCGGGGCTGACCGCCGGCCAGGGACGGCTGCCCCTGGCCCTGTCCCTGGCCCGGCGGTTGAGGCTGGGGCTGCGGGCGCGTCCTCGGCTGCGTCGCGGGGGACGGCTGCTCGGCCGAGGGGTGCGGACGGGCCGTCTGCTCCGGGTGCGCGGAGGCCGGGTCGGGCGGCGTGCCGAGCTTGCGGCGCCGACCGGAGCCGCCCGGCTGGTGCGGGGCGGGGGTGGCCGACTGCTGAGGGGGCGGCGCGGGCAGGGTCGACGGCTGCTGCACCTGGAGCGCCTGCCGATTGAACGGCACGCCCTGGCCCAGCGTCCGCACGCTGATCGACCGGCCCTGCGTCGAGTTCGGGTCCCCCGGAGCGGAGGCCTCGGCGGGCAGGGGCTGCGCCGCGCGCGGCGCCGGGGCGTTCTCCGGCGGCAACGGGGTGCCGCGGCTCGGCGTGGCGGCGGGGACGTTGTGCGGGGGTGCCGGGGCGGGGGGCGCGGGCGGCACCTCACGGGCGACGACGCCCGGCGGCACGGGGGTGCCGGCACCCGTGGTGTCCGCGGCGGCGGGCCACGGCGTCGGGGCGGGGGCGGCCTGACCCGCGGTCGCGGGCCGCGCGGTGCCGGCGACGGGTCCGGCGGCCTCGGCGGTCTCGGCGGACCGGGGCGCCCCGTCGCGAGCGGGGTGCTGCGCGGGTGCGGCTTCCGGGGCGGGTGCGCCCTGGTGGGCGGTGGGGTGCGCGGACAAGGGTGCGCTGTGGCCTGTGGGGGGCTGCGCGGGCATCGGTACGCCGTGGCCGGCGGTGCTCTGCGCAGGCACAGGCGCGCCCGGCGTCGGAGCGCCCGGCATCGGGCCCCCCAGCACCGGAACCCCCTGTCCCGGTGCGGGCGCGGGGCCCGGCACCGTTTCGGCCGGCCGGGTCGACCCGGCCCGGCGGCGGCGTCCCGTGGGCGCCTCCACCGGGTGCGGCTGCGGCGGGGTGTGGTCGTCGGCCTGGTCGTGCGGCACGGCGTCGTGCCGGCCGTCGTCGAGCAGGGCGTCACCGGAAACCGTCGGTCCGGGCACCCGGGCCTGATCCGCGGGAGCCACGGGAGCGGTAGGAGCCGCGGGGGCCACGGCCCCGGCGGTCCCGTGCGGCGGCTGCGGCGCCCCGTCGGACGGCCGGTCCGCGTCGGCGGGCGGCAGCGCGAACACCTGACGCGGCGCCGCCTCCTGCGCCGCGGCACGCTCGTTCGCGGAGGCCAGGGCACGCCGGCGGCGCCCGGTGGGCAGGGACGCGTCGGACGGGTCCGCCTCGCCGGCCTGCGCGGGCAGCGCCGCGGGCAGCGCGTGCTGCTCGCCACCGTCCCGCCGGGCACGGCGCCCGGTCGGCGCGGGCACGCCCTGCGGCGGCACGGTCCCGCCCAGACCGGTGTTGGAGGCCGCGGCCCCGCCGGTGTTCTCGCCGGCCATGACGACGGCGCCCTCGGACACCCCGGCGGCCGTTCCCTGCGGCACACCCTCGACGGCGCCCTCCGCGGCCCCCGCGTCGTCCCCGGGCCGCCCGCGTCGGCGCCCGGTGCCGCCGGACCCCTCACCCGGTGCCGCCTGCGCGGGAACCGGAAGCGGGCCCGCCCCCTGCGTCTCTTCCCGGGCTGCCCCTGCCTGGCCCGGTGCGCCCTGCACCTGAGCCGTACGCCGCCTGCGCCGGCCGGTCGGTACGGCGTCGTCGCCCTCGGGACCGACGGCCCCGTCGGCACCCGTACCCGCCGCGCCGGACGCGCCCGCGACCTCGCTCTCCAGGAACGCGTCGACCGACGCCCGCCGGGCACGCCGCCGTCCGCCACCGGGGGGCGACTCCTGAACGGCGAGCGCGTTGCCCACGCCTGCCACGGCCTCCGTGCCCGCGCCGTCGTCGGCCTCGGCGGCCGGAGCGAGGGCGGCAGCCGGGACCGGCGCTTGGGCCGCGACGGCCCCCGCCCCACCGCCGATCGGCACCTCCAGCACGTACGCGCTGCCACTCATGCCCGGCACCTCGTGCGTCTGCAGCACGCCACCGTGCGCCCGCACGATCCCGCGCACGATCGGCTCGTGCACCGGGTCTCCCCCGGCGTACGGCCCGCGCACCTCGATGCGTACGACCTCGCCGCGCTGCGCCGCCGCCACCACGACGGTGTTGTCCAGGTACCCGCCCGTCGCCGACACGGGCGAGTTGCCGGTGGCGTCGACGCCCGCCACGTCCGCGACGAGGTGCGCGAGCGCGGTGGCCAGCAGCCGGGGATCCACCTCGGCCTCGATGGGCGGCGCGTGCACGGCGAACTGCACCCGTCCCGGCCCGATCAGCTCGACGGCCCCGTCGACACCGGCGGCGACGACGGCGTCGAGCATCACCTTCGTACGGGCGATGTTCTCGTTGCCGACGTCGAGGCGCTGGTAGCCGAGGACGTTGTCGATGAGCGTGGTGATGCGGGAGTAACCGGCCGAGAGATGGTGCAGCACCTGGTTGGCCTCGGGCCACAGCTGCCCGGCGTCGTCCGCGGCCAGCGCGGCCAGTTCCTGGCGCAGCTCCTCCAGGGGCCCGCGCAGGGAGTCGCCGAGGAGGGTGAGCAGCTGTTCGTGCCGGGCGGCGATCGCCTCGTACCGGTCCTTCTCCCGCTCACCGAGCGCGGCATAGCGGTCCGCGTCCGCGGCGGTCTCCTCCGCGTGCTTCTCCCGCAGCTCCTCCAGCTCGGTGACGTGCTGCTGGCGCAACGCCGTGAGCTCGGAGGCGTGTTCCTCGGCGAGCCGCTCCAATTCCTCGGCGTGCCGCTGCTCCGCGTCCTCCCGCTCCTTCACAAGTGCGTCGAACGGCCGCCGGTCGGTGAAGGTCAGCACGGCGCCGACGAGCTGGTCGCCGTCGCGCACGGGCGCGGTCGTCAGGTCGACCGGGACCTGGTCGCCGCTCTTGGTGAACACCACCTGCCCGCGCACCCGGTGCTTGCGGCCGGAGCGGAGCGTGTCGGCGAGCGGGGACTCGTCGTACGGGAAGGGCGAGCCGTCGGCCCGCGAGTGCAGGACGAGGGTGTGCAGCTCACGGCCGCCGAGGTCGCTGGCCCGGTAGCCCAGGATCTGGGCGGCGGCCGGGTTGACGAGGACGATCCGCCCGTCGGTGTCGGTGCCCACGACGCCCTCGGAGGCGGCCCGCAGGATCATCTCGGTCTGCCGCTGCGAACGGGCCAGTTCGGCCTCGGTGTCGACGGTGCCGGAGAGATCGCGGACGACGAGCATCAGCAGTTCGTCGCCGGTGTAGCCGTAGCTGTCGTAGGCCTGCTGGCCGTTCTCCAGGTTGGCGCTGGCGACCTCGACCGGGAACTCGGTGCCGTCGGTGCGCCGGGCGACCATCCGCGTCGGCTTGGTGCGCGCCCGCGGGTCGACGTGGTCCGGCCGCCGCATGGACCCGGGGATGAGCCGCGAGTCGAACTGCGGCAGCAGATCCAGCAGCCCGCGTCCGACCAGCGCGGTGCCCGGGGCCTCGAAGGCCTCCAGCGCGATGGTGTTCGCGTTGACGACGGTGCCGTTGGCGTTGACCAGGACCAACGCGTCGGGCAGGGCGTCCAGTATGGCTGCGAGGCGAGCAGCGCCTCGGGATGGCCTGCTGCTCACGAGACGCTTCCCTCCTGTTACCGCACTTGCCGACCGCCTGGGCCATCTTGCCAATCGGCCCGCAGCAGTGTCACGCGAGGGAGTCTAAGGGTTGGACCCCGGCCGGAGGTGAAGGATGGGACGGAGGTCGTCCGAGGAAGTGACGTAGAACATGTGACCGGGTGCTCGTGCGCCGCCCCCGGCAGGCGCACGAGACCCGCTACGACCGTCCCGGCGCCCCCAGCGCGGGCAGCAGCGGCACCATGCGGTCCCAGCGGGAGATGGCGCAGCCGTTACGGCGGTCGTACGTGGCGTCGACGGGGCGTCCGGCCCAGATGCCGGTGACGTGTGCGGTGGCGGGTCCGCCGTGCTGCATGGTGCAGAGGCTGCCCTCCGGGACCGGTGCGAAGGGGTCCTGTCCCCACCGCGTGTCGCGTTCGGCGGCGGCGCAGGCGCCGGCCGGGTCGGGATGGCTGCCGCCGGCGGGGTTGCAGTACAGCTCGTAGGTGCCGTCCGCGTCCGCGCCGGCGTCCCGGACGGTGACCGTGAGGTGGTCACCGTCCGGCACGGCTGCCGCGGGGTGTGCGGCGGACAGGGGGGCGAGGGCGGCGAGGGACAGGGCGGCGGCGCCGAGGAGGCGGGCGGCGCCGGGGAGACGGTTGATCTTCGACATGCCCTGACTAACGTTCCGGCCCGCCGGACGTTGCGCGACCGGCCGCGCCACAAGGTCTTTGCCCTGCGGCCCGCCTGCCTAGTACCGTAGGGGTCGATTGGTGACAGCGCGCTCGACTGTGTCATCATCGGCACGCGCCACTCGCGCTCGCACGCGAGGGGTGATGTTGTCTGGAGGCGTCGCCTAGTCCGGTCTATGGCGCCGCACTGCTAATGCGGTTTGGGTTTTAAAGCCCATCGAGGGTTCAAATCCCTCCGCCTCCGCACCGATCACCGAAGCCCCGGCCCCACGGCCGGGGCTTCGGTGTTGTCCGGGGTGGTGCTCCTGCGTGACCCTGAGCGCCCTGGGTGATGTTTCCGCAGGTCACAAGGGGTGTGGCCAATGGATTTCACATGACGGCGGCAGTCATGTAATGTTCTTCCTGTCGCCGCGAGCGGGCCGGAAGGGCCGGGAGCGGCGGGAAAACTGAAAAACACAAGCACTCGTAGCTTAACGGATAGAGCATCTGACTACGGATCAGAAGGTTGCAGGTTCGAATCCTGCCGAGTGCACAGCAGACCGGAAGCCCCGTGGATATCCACGGGGCTTCCGGCTTTTGCCTTGACGGCAGTCTTCGGCGGCAACCGTCCCGGAGAACGGGTAGGGAGTCGTTGTCGCTGAGTAGTCGTACTCATGCGCCGGCCTCGCCCGCGCGGGCAGGGTGGCGAGCATGAGCCTGCCCGCTGCCCCGCCGGCCTTCGACGCCACCCCTGGCCCCGGACGGCGGCGCCGTGCAGACCGTGGTGCCGACATCGGAGCCGGGTGCGGTCTCGTGTTCGTGGAGTCGAGCGTCCTGGTGGTGATCTTCGGGCTCTGGTTCCTGTCCGGGTTCCGCCTCGACCCGGCGAAGAGCGTCACGACCGATTCCTTGTGGAACTACCTGGCCGCCGCCGGTGGAGTCGGAGTCCTCGCCGTGGTGGCGGCCGCGACAGCCGCATGGGCCGGGGCTGTGGCGACGGTTGTCAGCCAAGCCGTCATGGCCGCTCTGATCTGCGGCCTCGTCTTCGGCGGCGTGGAAGTCCAGTCCCACCAGGACCAGCGGTGTCGTGACACTCCGTCAGCGGTGGGCTGCCGGCTGCCTCAGGACCGGACCACGCCGAGTGCACAGGGCCCGGATGCCCGTCGACTGATGGGCGGCGCCCGCGGCCTTCAGGCGCCGGGGTGATCGCCGTGGGCCACTGTGTCTAGGGTGTGCGCATGTTGGGACGACGCATCTCCATATCCATCCGGCCGAGCCTCGACGGAGGCATCCGGTGAACAAGCCACTGAGGGCCGTGGCGATCTTCTGCGGGCTGCTCGTGCTCGGCCTGTTGATCCGCGCGAACTGGCTGCAGTACGTCCGGGCCCCGGAGCTCGCCTCCGACACCAAGAACCGGCGCGTCCAGATCGAGCAGTTCGCCACCCCGCGCGGAGACATCGTCGTCGGTGGCCGGGCCATCACCGGCTCCACCGAGGTGAAGGGCACCGACCTCAAGTACAAGCGCACCTATGCCGACGGTCCGATGTACGCGCCGGTGACGGGATACGCGTCGCAGGCGCAGGGCATGACGCTGCTGGAGAAGACGTACGACGGCATCCTGACCGGCAAGGACGACCGGCTGGCCTTCCAGCGCTTCGCCGACGTCATCAGCGGTGAGGGCCGGCGGGCCGGCTCGGTCGTCACCACCATCGACCCGAAGGCGCAGAAGGCCGCCTGGGACGGGCTGACCGACCTGAAGGGCGCGCGGGGGGCCGTGGTCGCCCTGGATCCCCGGACGGGGAAGGTGCTGGCGCTGGTCTCGGCGCCCTCCTACGACCCGTCGACGTTCGCGGGGAGCACCTTCAAGGAGTCCGACCGGTTCGTGGCGCTCGACAAGGAGAAGAACAAGCCGCTGGCCAACCGCGCGCTGCGCGAGACCTACCCGCCGGGCTCCACCTTCAAGATCCTCACCGCGGCCGCCGCCCTGGAGAACGGGATCGTCACCGACATCGACGCCCGCACGGACGCCCCCTCTCCGTACAAGCTGCCGCAGGCCAGCAACAGGATCGGCAGCGAGGCCGGTGACGCGGTGTGCGGCAACGCCTCGATGAAGGTCGCGATGCAGCACTCGTGCAACAACGTCTTCCTCGACGCCGCGTCCAAGCTCGGCGCGGAGAAGATGCGCGAGACGGCCGAGAAGTTCGGCTTCAACGAGGACGTCTACTCCGAGGACTTCGGCGACCTGCTCGCCACCAAGAGCCTCTACCCCGAGAACCTCGACAAGCCGGGCACGGCGCTCACCGGCATGGGGCAGGGCAGCCTCACCAGCACGCCGATGCAGATGGCCATGGTCACCGCCGCCCTGGCCAACGACGGCAAGCTGATGCAGCCCTACATCGTCGACGAGGTCAAGGGCCCCGACCTCGGCACCCTGGAGAAGGCCGAACCCAAGGTGATGAGCGAGGCGGTCTCCGCGGAGACCGCGCAGAAGGTCCAGCAGATGATGGAGTTCACCGCCAAGGAGGGCAGCGCCCGCCGCGCGCAGATCGACGGCATCACGGTCGGCGGCAAGACCGGTACCGCGCAGCGCGGTGTCAACGTGGCCGACGAGGTGCCGTACGGCTGGTTCGTCTCCTACGGCAAGAAGGACGACGGGTCCTCCGTCGCCGTGGCCGTGTTCATCGACCCGACCGACATGGACATCTCCCGTGAGGACATCTCCGGTGGCGGTCTCGGCGCGCCGATCGCCAAGAGCGTCATGAAGGCGGTCCTGAAGCAGTGACGCCGCCGCGGATGGCGGTGCGTCACGCCCTCGTCGCGTCGTACGCCGCGCGGGCCCGCTCGACCGCCGCCATCCGCCGCTCCGTCCACCGCGCGAGGTCCCGGACCTGTTCCGCGGCCTCGCGGCCGAGGTCGGTCAGGGAGTAGTCCACGCGGGGCGGGATCACGGGCTTGGCGTCGCGGTGGACCAGGCCGTCGCGTTCCAGGGTCTGCAGGGTCTGGGCGAGCATCTTCTCGCTGACCCGGCCGATCTCCCGGCGCAGTTCGCTGAAGCGGTACGAGCGCTCCAGCAGCGCGATCAGGGCCAGGGTGCCCCAGCGGCTGGTGACGTGCTCCATGACCAGGCGCTCGGGGCACATCGGTTCACTTTCTGCCATGTTCATACCGTACTTCCGGGCGGGCACTGACTTCGGGTGAGTGCCCGCCCGGTCGTTGTCAGTGGTGCCCTCTACTCTCGACAGAGATGGCACAGGCATGGAAGTGCTCGGGGCTGCGGTGGGCGGCGGGCGGTCCCGTGCTGACATGGGTCGGGGGGCGGCGCAGTGCGCTGACCCGGGGGAAACGGGTGGCCTTCGGGGTCGCCGAGGGGGGTGTACGGACGTGCGGGGGAGCGCGGGGGCACGCGTGCCCGGCCGGGGCGGCCGTGCCGGGGCGGAGTACGGGGGCGCGGTGCGAGGAGTGCGCGCGGCTGGACCGGGCGCACTCCGTGGCCGCCGACACGCTGGCGGACGATCCCCGGCCGTACCGCGTGTACCTGGCCTGGTTCGGGCCGGGCCTCGTCAAGGTGGGGATCACCGCGTACGAACGGGGAGATGCCCGGCTGCTCGAGCAGGGGGCCGTCTGCTTCAGCTGGCTGGGCCGGGGGCCGCTGATGGCCGCGCGGCGCACCGAGGAGCTGCTGCGGGCCGCGCTGCGGGTGCCCGACCGGATTCCGTACAGCCACAAGCGCGCGGTGCGGGCGGGGCTGCCGGGGACGGAGGCGGAGCGGGCGGCCGAGATCGCGGAGCTGCACGCGCGGGCGGTGGGGCTCGGCGGCTGGCCGGAGTCGCTGACGCCGGAGCCGTTCCGGGGAGTGGATCACGCGCGCGTCTTCGGGATCGAGCAGTCGGATCGTGGGCCGGCCGCCGTGGGCGAGGTGGTCCAGTTGGTGGCGGGCGGGGCGATCGGTGGTGAGCTGGTGGCGGTCGCCGGGCCGGATCTGCATCTGGCGACGGAGCGCGGCGTCGTCGTCCTCGACACGCGGCTGATGACGGGGTGGGAGCTGGTGCCCACCGCGGGTGAGCCGTGTGCCGTGCCCGTGCGGGAGCTCAAAGGAGCGGCCGGAGTACAGGACGGGCTGTTCTGACCTCGCCTGTCCTGCCCACTCGCCTGTCCTGCCCACCCGCCCGTCCTGCCCGGCCTCGGCCGCCCTGCCCGAGCCCGCCTCTTGTCCGTGCACCGGCCGAGGTCCTGGGCGGAGAACCGAGTGCTGGAGGGCTGCCCAGGGGGTTCCTGAGAGGCCCCTGTGGGTTTCTCAGAGAAATCACAGCTCGGGGAAAGGGTGCTCTCAGAGCGTCCCGACATGGTGTCCGGTATGACCACGACCTCGCCCCAGGGGCGCACCGAACTGCTGAGGCCGGACGGGAGCCCCGTCCGGGTGCTTGTAGTGGACGACGAGCTGTCCATCACCGAGTTGCTGTCCATGGCCCTGCGCTACGAGGGCTGGCAGATCCGCAGCGCGGGGGACGGGCACGGTGCCGTCCAGGCCGCGAGGGAGTTCCGGCCCGACGCCGTCGTACTGGACATGATGCTCCCCGACATGGACGGGCTGAGCGTGCTCGGGCGGCTGCGCCGTGACCTGCCCGACGTGCCGGTGCTGTTCCTGACCGCCAAGGACGCGGTCGAGGACCGGATCGCCGGGCTGACCGCCGGCGGGGACGACTACGTCACCAAGCCGTTCAGCCTGGAGGAGGTCGTGGCCCGGCTGCGCGGACTGATCCGGCGCTCGGGGGCCGCCGACCGGCGGTCCGACTCCGTACTCGTCGTCGGCGACCTCACCCTCGACGAGGACAGCCACGAGGTCACCCGGGGCGGCGACGGCATCCACCTCACCGCCACGGAGTTCGAGCTGCTGCGCTTCCTCATGCGCAACCCGCGGCGCGTGCTGAGCAAGGCGCAGATCCTGGACCGCGTGTGGTCCTACGACTTCGGCGGGCAGGCCAACGTCGTCGAGCTGTACATCTCCTATCTGCGCCGGAAGATCGACGCCGGTCGCGAGCCGATGATCCACACCCGGCGTGGCGCCGGATACCTGATCAAGCCCGCGACCTCGTGAGCGGGCGGCGACGACCGCGGCCGCGGACCCTGCGGACGCGGCTCGTCGTCGCGTCGGTGGCGCTGATCGCCGTGGTGTGCGCGGTGATCGGGACGGTGACGACGGTGGCGTTGCGGTCGCATCTGTACGAGCAGTTGGACGGGCAGGTGCACGAGGTCGCGATGCGGGTGTCCGGCTTCGGGCCGCCGGGCGACTTCAAGGCGGGCGGCGGAGGACCGCAGCAGCGGATGGACCTGGACGAGTTCGTCAGGCACGGACCGCAGCCGCGCGACACGATCGTCGCCGAGGTGCGGGGCGGCGAGGTCGTCGACGCCAAGTACGGCAAGGAGGACGACGAGAGCACCGACCTCAGCCGTACGACGGCGGTCTCCCTCGACGAGGCGGGACGCGCCGCGCTGGCCTCCGTCCCCCGGGACGACGGCGCGCACAGCGTCGGGATCCCCGGCCTCGGCGACTACCGCGTGCAGTACCAGGACGGCTACTACGCCGCCCTCCCCACCTCGGACGTCACCGGCACCATCAACACCCTGATCCTCGTGGAGGCCAGCGTCACCGCCGCCGGTCTCATCGCGGCCTCCCTCGCCGGGACCGTCATCGTCGGTGTCGCCACCCGCCCCCTGCGCAGGGTCGCCGCCACCGCCACGCGGGTCTCCGAACTGCCCCTGCACGCGGGCGAGGTGAACCTCGACGAACGCGTCCCGGAGTCCGAGTGCGACCCGCACACCGAGGTCGGCCGGGTCGGAGCCGCGCTCAACCGGATGCTCAACCACGTGCACGGAGCGCTGCACGCCCGGCAGGAGAGCGAGACCCGGGTACGGCAGTTCGTCGCGGACGCCAGCCACGAGCTGCGCACGCCGCTCGCCTCCATCCGCGGGTACGCCGAACTCACCCGCAGGGGAAGGGAACGGATCGGCCCCGACACCCGGCACGCGCTGGGCCGGATCGAGTCCGAGGCCGGGCGGATGACCCTGCTGGTCGAGGACCTGCTCCTGCTCGCCCGCCTGGACGCGGGGCGGCCGTTGCAGTTCGAAAAGACCGACCTCGTACCGCTCGTCGTGGACACCGTCAGCGACGCCCGAGCGGCCGGCCTCGACCACGTCTGGCGGCTCGACCTGCCCGACGAACCGGCGCTGGTGTCGGCGGACGCCGCCCGGCTCCAGCAGGTGCTGGTCAACCTGCTGGGCAACGCCCGCAACCACACCCCGCCCGGTACGACCGTCACCGCGCGCGTGCGGTCCGGCGGTGCGTGGCTGTGCGTGGACGTCGAGGACAACGGGCCCGGCATCCCGGCCGGGTTGCTGCCGCACGTCTTCGAGCGTTTCGCGCGCGGCGACTCCGCGCGCTCCCGGGCGACCGGCTCGACGGGCCTCGGGCTCGCCATCGTGCAGGCCGTGACGGCCGCGCACGGCGGTGGAGTGACGGTCGACAGCGTGCCGGGGCGGACGGTCTTCACCGTGTACCTGCCCGCGCGACCCGCCCGGGGGAGCGCCGGCACGCACTCACAGGCACACCACAGCGTCACCACACGGGTGCGACAGGGGACGTGAGAAGAGTCGGTCCCATGCGAACCGACTCTTCTCCCGGCTCCCTGCCGGCGCGGGAGCACCTCCCGGCCGCAGGAGCCGGTGCGCCCGTCCTGGACGTAGTGATCCCCGTCTACAACGAGGAGAAGGACCTGAGGCCGTGCGTCCTGAGGCTGCACGAGCACCTCACCCGCACGTTCCCGTACGCGTTCCGCATCACGGTCGCGGACAACGCCTCCACGGACGCCACCCCGCACGTGGCGGCGCGCTTGGCGGCGGAGCTCGCCGAGGTCAGGTCCTCCCGGCTGGAGCAGAAGGGACGGGGCCGGGCCCTCAGGACCGTCTGGTCGGCCTCCGACGCCCCGGTCCTCGCCTACATGGACGTCGACCTGTCGACCGACCTGAACGCGCTGCTGCCGCTGGTGGCCCCGCTGATATCCGGTCACTCGGACCTCGCGATCGGCTCCCGGCTCGCCCGCAGCTCGCGGGTGGTGCGCGGCGCCAAGCGGGAGTTCATCTCCCGCTCCTACAACCTCATCCTGCGCGGCTCCCTCCAGGCCCGCTTCTCCGACGCGCAGTGCGGTTTCAAGGCGATCCGCCGGGACGTGGCGCGGGTGCTGCTGCCGTTGGTGGAGGACACCGGCTGGTTCTTCGACACCGAGATGCTGGTGCTCGCCGAGCGCGCGGGGCTGCGCATCCACGAGGTGCCGGTCGACTGGGTCGACGACCCGGACTCCACCGTGCACATCGTGAAGACCGCGACCGAGGACCTCAAGGGCGTGTGGCGGGTCGGCAAGGCCCTGGCCACCGGTTCGCTGCCGCTGGACCGGCTGGCCCGGCCGTTCGGTGACGATCCGCGCGACCGGGACCTGAAGGACGTACCGCAGGGGCTGGCCCGGCAGCTCGTCGGCTTCTGTGTCGTCGGCGCCCTGTCCACCCTCTTCTACCTGCTGCTCTACAGCGGCTTCCGCCTCTTCGCCGGCTCCCAGCCCGCCAACGCGCTCGCCCTGCTGGTCTCGGCGGTCGCCAACACGGCCGCCAACCGGCGGCTGACGTTCGGGGTGCGGGGCCGGGGCGGAGCCGTGCGGCACCAGGCGCAGGGGCTGGTCGTCTTCGGCATCGGCCTCGTCCTGACCAGCGGATCGCTTGCGGCGCTGAACGCGGCGACGGCCGACCCGGACCACTCCACCGAGCTGGCGGTGCTGATCGCCGCCAACCTCGCGGCCACCGTGCTGCGCTTCCTGCTCTTCCGCGCCTGGGTGTTCCCGGACACGCCGCCCACCCCCGACACGCCCCGCACGCCGGACGCGCCCCGCTCGCCGGACGCGCCTCAACAGCTGCGGCCGCACGGGGCGGCCCCGCACGAGACGGCCCCGTTCCGCGCCGATGACGTCGCGGACCGCGCCTGGGGGGACGCGACCGCACGGCTGCGCCCGGTGCGCCCCGCCGACACCGACCCGAGGGACGGACGATGACGACGCACGACGACCGGACGACGTACGCGGGGGACACACGCCCCTCGGACGGCCAGGAGTGGGGGCCGCCGTCGGCGGCGCCGCCCGCGTCCGGGCAGCCCCGGCCGCGCAGACCGTGGCGGGGCCGCCCCGAGGACCCCGGCTGGGTGCGCCCCGCCCTCCTCGGCCTGCTGCTGGCCACCGCCCTGCTCTACCTCTGCAACCTGAGCGCCTCCGGCTACGCCAACTCCTTCTACTCGGCGGCCGTGCAGGCGGGCAGCCAGTCCTGGAAGGCGTTCTTCTTCGGCTCGCTCGACGCGGGCAACGCCATCACCGTCGACAAGCCTCCGGCCGCCCTGTGGCCGATGGCGCTGGCGGTCAGGGTCTTCGGGCTGAGCTCGTGGTCGATCCTGGCCCCCGAGGTGCTGATGGGCGTCGCGACGGTCGCCGTCGTGTACGCGGCCGTGCGCCGCCGGTTCAGTCCGGCGGCCGGGCTGATCGCCGGTGCCGTGCTGGCGCTCACGCCCGTCGCGGCGCTGATGTTCCGGTTCAACAACCCGGACGCGCTGCTGGCGCTGCTGATGTCCGTCGCCTGCTACCTCGTCGTCCGGGCACTGGAGGACGGGCGGACCAGGTGGCTGGTGTGGGCGGGCGTCGCGATCGGCTTCGCGTTCCTGGCGAAGACCCTCCAGGCCTTCCTGATCCTGCCTCCCCTGGCACTCGTCCACGGCTTCTGCGCGCCGGTGCGGCTGAAGAAGCGGCTGGGACAGCTCGCGCTGGCGACCCTCGCGATCGTCGTCGCCGGCGGCTGGTGGGTCGCGGTCGTGGAGCTGTGGCCGGCGTCGTCCCGCCCGTACATCGGCGGCTCGCAGAACAACAGCTTCCTGGAGCTGACCTTCGGCTACAACGGCCTCGGCCGGCTCAACGGCGAAGAGACCGGCAGCGTCGGCGGCGGTGGCGGCGGCATGGGCGGCGCGGGCGGCGGGCAGTGGGGCGAGACCGGCTGGGACCGGATGTTCAACTCCGAGATCGGCGGCCAGATCTCCTGGCTGCTCCCGGCCGCCCTGATCCTGCTCGTCGGGGGACTGATCGCCACGCGCCGCGCCGGCCGTACCGATGTCGCCCGTGCGTCCTTCCTGGTCTGGGGCGGCTCGCTGCTGATGACCACGGCCGTCTTCAGCTACATGGCGGGCATCTTCCACCAGTACTACACGGTGGCCCTCGCGCCCTGTCTGGCGGCCGTGATCGGCATGGGCGCGGCGACGCTGTGGGAGCGGCGGGAGCGGGCCTGGGCGTCGCTCGCCCTCGCCGTCGCCGCCACGGCGACCGCGGCCTGGGGATACGTACTCCTCAACCGCACACCCGACTACCTGCCCTGGCTGAAGTGGCTGGTCCTGGTCGGCGGCCTGAGCGCCGCGCTCGGGCTCGTGTTCGTCGGGCGGCTGGGGCGGCGGAACGCGCTCGGGGTGGCGGGGCTGGCCGTGGTGGCGGCGCTGGCCGCGCCCACCGCGTACACGCTGAGCACCGTGCGGGAAGGGCACAGCGGCTCCATCGTCACGGCCGGACCGGCCGGTGCGAGCATGATGGGCGGCCCGGGCGGTGGCGGCGGCCGGGGCGGTGGCCGCGGAGGCGGCGGCTTCCCCGGCGGCGCAAACGCACCCGGCCAGGGCCAGGGCCGGGGCGGCCCCGGGGGCGGCGGCTTCCCCGGCGGCGCGCCCGGCGGGAACCAGCAGGGCAACGGCACCCCCGGAACCGGCCAGAACGGCCGGACGGCCCCGAACGGCGGGACCGGCGAGGGCGGCCCGATGGGTGGTGGCGGCGGTGGTGGCGGCATGGGCGGCCTGCTCAACGGCGCCCAGGTCGGCTCCGAGGCCAAGAAGCTGCTGGAGACCGACGCCGACCGGTACACCTGGGTCGCCGCGGCGATCGGCTCCCAGAACGCCGCGAGCTACCAGCTCGGCACCGGCGACCCGGTGATGGCGATCGGCGGCTTCAACGGCACGGACCCGTCGCCCACACTGGCCCAGTTCAAGGAGTACGTGGCGGACGGCAGGATCCACTACTTCATCGGCGGCGGGATGGGCGGCGGCATGGGCGGCGACTCCGGCGCCTCGTCGCAGATCACCTCGTGGGTCGAGGCCAACTTCAAGGAGGTCACGGCCGGTTCGGCCACCTTCTACGACCTCACACGACCGACCGACGGCAGCTGACGCCTCGGCAGCGAGAGACAGTACCGGGACAACGGGCGGTGGCTTCGGCCGCCGCCCTCCGCCCGTGGCACCGCGCTAGGCCGCGGCCCCGTTCTCCGGCCGCAGCGCCTCCGTGAGGTCGTCGTACACCGGCACGTCCCGGCGCAGGCCGGACAGTTCCAGGACGCGGCTCGGCACGCCCGTCGGCGCGGCCACCACCCGCAGCCGGACGCGGCCGGGCAGACGCCGGCGCACGTCCTCGAGGAGGCGGACGCCCTGGGAGTCCATGAAGCGGGTCCCGGCCAGGTCCAGGACGAGGAGGCGCAGCCCGTCGGACCGTTGGTCCACCGCGGCCATGATCAGGGGCAGCAGCCCCGCGGCGTTGCAGAAGTCGATCTCGCGGGGCAGGGCGAGCACGACGCGGCCGGGTGGGTCGCACGGCTCGCACGTCTCGCTGGGATGGGGAAGGAAGGTCACGGCACTCACCTGACAGACGTCCGTCCGGCTTCCGACAAGGCCGCTTCCTGACCCGGCCCCATTGCACCACGCGGGCGAGGGGCGCGGAAGGGCGCCCGCCCGGTCCGTCGGCCGGGCGTCACCGGCGCGCAACCAAGCGGCTAAAGTGCTGTTCGTCCTGTGCTCGCAGTCAGGAATGTGCTGCGGAGCTCTCCTGCGCACGGCCGTTGGGCCGCGCATGCCGAAGAGGTTCGTGGTGACTGCGTCCGAATTTACCGATGTGCCGCGTTTTCCGGCGGGTTTCGAGCTCGCCGAGGCCCTGACGGCGGCGGCCCGGCACCTGCACGGGACGGGCACCCCGGACCACACCCTGAGCACCGCCGTCGAGCTGGCGGTGCGGCTGCTGCCCGGCGCGGAGCACGCGGACATCTCGGAGATCCAGCGGGGCAGCCGCCCGCGCACGCTCGCCCGGACGGACGAGGCCGTGCGGTTCGCGGACGAGCCCCGGTACGGCGGCAGCCGCGGGCCGCATCCGGACTGGGAGAACCTGTGGACCACGTCCGTGGTGCGGATAGAGGACAGCGAGGCCGACGGCGGCGGCAACGCCCTGTCCGACCTCGGCCTCCGCTCGGCGCTGTCGCTGCGGCTGCGCGCCGACCGGCGCCGCCTGACCGTCCTGACGGCGTACGCCCGCAAGCCGCGCGCCTTCGACGAGGACGCCACCCGCATCGGCCGGCTGTTCACCGCGCACGTCAGCCTCGCCCTGGACTCGGCGACCGTGCGCGAGCAGCTCACCGAGGCCATGCGCACCCGGGACCTGATCGGCCAGGCCACCGGCATCCTCATGGAGCGGCTGGGCATCGACGCGGCGGGGGCCTTCGACTCCCTGGTGAAGGCCTCGCAGCGGGAGAACGTGAAGCTGCGCGACCTCGCCCGCCGCATCGTCGACGCGAACACCGGCGCCGGGGGGCGAGGCGTGGTCGAGCGGTGACGGGACATCCGTAGGGACATGACCTCGCAGACCCAAGACACGTTCGAGAAGGCCATCGCGCGCAGCCAGGGGCTCGACACCCTGCTGCGCGACCTGACCGACCGTGCGGTCGCGCAGGTGTCCTGGGCCGTCGCCTGCTCGGTCACGGTGCGCCGTGCCGACCGCCTGATGACCCTGGCGGGCAGCTCCGGCCTGCCCAGCGGCCTGGGCCTGCGGCAGTACGAGAACGGCTCGGGCCCCTGTGTGGACGCCGCGGAGACGGGGTGCACGCAGTACGCCCCCGACCTCGCCACGGAGACCCGCTGGCCCGCGTACACGCGGTACGCGCTGGCCACCGGCGTGCGCCGGGTGCTGGCGCTGCCGCTGCCCGTCGAGGGCGAGACGGGCGCCGCGCTCAATCTCTACGGGCGCGAACCCGGCTCGCCCGCCGACTCGCACCAAGCGGCCCGCACCTTCGTGGCGCGGGCCGCGGACGCCGTGAACGAGGCCCTGCGTGTCGAGCGGCAGCAGGCCTCGGCGGCCGACGTGCGCACCGCCCTGCTCTCCCGCAGCGTCATCGACCAGGCGGTCGGCATTCTCATGGCCCGGGAGCGGATCGACGCCCACCACGCCCTGGAGCGGCTGCGGCGGGCCTCGCAGCACACGAACGTCAAGCTCCGGGACCTGTGCGACGAACTGGTGGCCCGGGCGTCCCGCCGTGCCTCACGCGGCCGGCAGTGAGTCCCCCTGGACCGCCTGGATGTCCAGCTCGACGCGGAGCGTGGTGCCGATGGCGGCGATGCCGGCCTGGAGGACCTGGTTGTAGTTCATGGCGAAGTCCTCGCGGCGCAGCTCGGTGGTCGCGCGGAACGCCGCCCGGGTGCCGCCCCAGGGGTCGGCGCCGGTGCCGAGGTAGGCCAGGTCCAGGTCGACGGGGCGGACGACGCCGTGCAGGCCCAGTTCGCCCTGGACGGTCCAGCGGTCGGAACCGGCCTGGGACACACCGGTGGAGCGGTAGGTGATCTCCGGGTACCGCTCGACGTCCAGGAAGTCGGCGGAGCGCAGGTGGGTGTCGCGCATGCCGTTGCCGGTGTCGATGGACGCGGCCTTGATCACGGCCTCCACCCGGGACTTGGTGATGTCGTCCGGGGCGATCTCGACGGTGCCGGCGAAGTCCGTGAACCGGCCGTGCACGCTGGAGATGCCCAGGTGCTGGGCGACTGCGGCCACGCTGGAGTGCGCCGGGTCGACGGTCCAGGGCCCGGGCGGCGGCAGCTCGGTGCCGCCCTGGCGGGTCAGCGTCACGGTGCCCACCTCGGCGCGTCCGCTCGCGGTGACGATCGCGCTGGAGGCGGCGGGCGCGTAGCCGACGGCGGTGACGATGACGGTGTACGGCCCGGGCGCGAGCGGGGTCGTGTCCCGCACGGTGCCCTCGGTGTCCGCCTCGGCGCGCAGTACCTGCGTGCCGGTCATGTCGGTCACCGTGACGACCGCGTGCGACACGGCCCATCCGTCCCGCGTGCGAATCCTCGCGGTCAGTCCCATCCCGTTTTCTCCCTGCAAAGGCTCAGAAATTGGTCGTAGAGGTCGTAGATGTCGATGAGGTCGTTGAGAAGTCGTAAGAGAACCGGCCCGTGGCGGCGGGCGCGCCTCCGCTCAGAGCGCACACGCCGCCACGGGCCGGGGTTCGGCTACTCGCCGGGGTGGGCGAGTTCGATGTCGTGGCCGTCGGCACCCTGGCCGGTGACCGTCAGGGCCGTCGCCACCGGCGGGTAGCCGGTCGCGATGACGGTGTACTCACCGGCGTCCAGGTCGGTGAAGGCGTACGCCCCGTCAGCCCCGGTGGTCGCGGTGCCGACCACGTTGCCCGCCGCGTCGACCAGCGTGACGCGGGCGTCGGCCAGCGGGCCGTGCGGAGCCCGCACGACACCCTGGACCTCGGCGCCGGCCTGCAGGTCGACCTCGACGCGGGTGACCCCGGTGCCGCCCACCTCGACGGGCAGGGCGCGCGGCCGGTAGCCGGAGGCGTTGACGGCGACGGTCACCGTGCCCGGCACCAGCTCGGCGAAGGAGAAGTCGCCCTGGTCACCGGTGGCGGCGGTGGCCAGCAGGTCACCGCGCACATCGGTCACGATCACCATGGCGTCCTTGACCGGCAGCCCGTTCTCGGCGGCCCGGACCAGGCCGGTCAGTCCGCTGGTGCCGCTGAGCAGGACGTCGTAGGCGACCGGCTCGTCGTTCACCACGATCGTGGAGGCCTGCGGCTGGAAGCCGTCGGCGGAGGCGATCAGGACGTACGACCCCGCGCTCGGCGCGTCGACGGCGTAGGAGCCGTCGGCCTGGGCGACCGAGCGGCCCAGCTGTCGGCCCGCCAGGGATATCAGCGTGACGGCGGCCTGCGGGACCGGCGCGGACTCGGCGCCGCGGACGAAGCCGCGGACCGGGATGCCACCGGAGACAGGCGCCCCCGGCCCACCGGAGCCGGCCACCGTGGCGACCGCGGCGAGCGGCTGCGGGGCGGTCTGCGCGCCGGAGTCGGCGACGGACGTGGCCGCGAGAGCACCGGCCGGGACCGGCTCGGGGGCGGTCCGGGTGGCCTCGGCCGGAACCGGGGCCGCCGGGGAGGCGGTCTCGGCGGCGGACTCCGCAGCCTGGGCCAGGGCACCGGTGGTGCGCAGCGGGACCTCCTTGATGAACAGGGTCACCAGGAAGGCGAGCAGGGCGATCGGCGCGACGTACAGGAAGATGTCGGCGATGCCGTGCCCGTAGGCGCTCTCGAGCCAGTTGCGGATGCCCGGGGGCAGCAGGTCCATGTCGGGGATCGCACCGCTGCCGGAGGCCTTGGCGGCCGCCGCCTGCTCCTGCGGGCTGAGCGAGCCGATGGTGTCCGAGGCGTAGTGGCTGATCCGGGAGGACATCACGGAGCCGAGCACCGAGACGCCCACCGCACCACCGAGGGACCGGAAGAAGGTCACCGTGGAGGACGCGGCACCCAGGTCGCTCGGGGCCACCTGGTTCTGCGTGCAGAGCACCAGGTTCTGCATCATCATGCCGACGCCGAGACCCATCAGCGCCATGAAGATGGCGATGTGCCAGTACGCGGTGTCGTAGCGCATGGTGCCGAGCAGGCCCAGGCCCGCGGTCAGCAGCACGCCGCCGGCCAGCAGCCAGCCCTTCCACTTACCGGTCTTGGTGATGATCTGACCGGAGACCGTGGACGAGACGAACAGACCGCCGATCATCGGGATGGTCATGACGCCCGACATGGTCGGGGACTTGTCCCGGGCCAGCTGGAAGTACTGGCTGAAGTAGACGGTGCCCGCGAACATCGCGATACCGACGAACAGCGAGGCCAGCGAGGCCAGGGTGATGGTGCGGTTCTTGAACAGGCGCAGCGGGATGATCGGCTCGCTGGCCTTGGTCTCGACGAAGCAGAAGATCAGCGTCAGGACGATCGCGCCGCCGACCATGACGCCCGTCTGCCACGACATCCAGGAGTACTTGTCGTCGGCGAAGGTGACCCAGATCAGGAGCAGGCAGACGGCCGCGGTGACGAAGAAGGCACCGGCCCAGTCGACCTTGACCTTGCGCTTGACCACCGGCAGGTGGAGCGTCTTCTGGAGCACGATCAGCGCGATGATCGCGAAGGGCACACCGACGTAGAGGCACCAGCGCCAGCCGAGCCAGCTGGTGTCGGTGATGACGCCGCCGAGGAGCGGGCCGCCGACGGTGGCGACGGCGAAGGTCGCGCCGAGGTAGCCGGAGTACCGGCCGCGCTCGCGCGGGGAGATCATCGCGGCCATGATGATCTGGGCCAGGGCGGACAGACCGCCGGCGCCCAGACCCTGGATGACACGCGCGCCGATCAGCATCGCCGGGTTCTGCGCCAGGCCGGCCACGACGGAGCCGAGGACGTAGACGCAGAGGGCTATCTGGACCAGGGCCTTCTTGCTGACCAGGTCCGCGAGCTTGCCCCACAGGGGGGTGGAGGCGGTCATCGCCAGCAGCGAGGCGGTGACGACCCAGGTGTAGGCGCTCTGGCCGCCGCCGAGGTCACCGATGATCTCGGGCAGGGCGTTGGTGACGATGGTCGAGGACAGGATGGCGGCGAACATGCCGAGCAGCAGCCCGGACAGCGCCTCCATGATCTGCCGGTGCGTCATCGGAGCGTCTCCGGAGGAGCCTCCCCCGTGCTTGGCATGAGCCCGCACACCGGCTGGTGTGGTCGTTGCCATGGACTTCCTTTACTTACGTGGTGATCGCGGGTGTACGGGGTGTACGAGTGGACTGTTCGTCCCCGGTCGGTGCGGGGGGCCGGGCCGCGGGGGCCCGGCAGTCGTCGAAGCTGGCCCTGAGGCGGGCCATGAGCCGGGAGAGCTGGCCGACCTCGTCGTCGGACCAGTCGCTCAGCCGGTGGGCGAGCATGTGGGTGGTCCGCTCGGCGATCTCGTCGAGCTGGTCCTGGCCCAGCGGCGTCAGGCGCAGGATGCGCGAGCGCTTGTCCGCGGGGTCGGGGGAGCGTTCGATCCACCCTCGCTCGGCGACGTGGGCGACATGGCGGCTGGTCACCGACATGTCCACGGCGAGGAGCTCCGCGAGCTTGCTGATGCGCATGTCCCCATGGCGGCCGAGCAGCGTCAGTACGGCGGCGGACCCGCCGGGACAGTCGGACGGCAGCAGCCGTCCCATCTCACGCTTCACGGCACCGAAGGCGCTGAACTGACGGATCAGCTCCTCGTACTGCGCCCTCTCGGCCATGCGCACCTCCCGTTTTCGTTGCTTAGGGCAACGATAGGATCGGTTGGTTGCTACAGGCAAATAAAGACGGCCATCGGGGGATAAAAAGTTGGCAAAGGCAAGTATTGCAAAAGTAAACGCACAGGTGGCGGGTGGCGGGTGGGGGCAAAGGGGCTCGGGAGCCCCGCACTTGGGCCGCACCCGCGGATTCGCTAGTGTCTCGGCCCATGGCTAACAACCAGGGCCCCCAGGGCAATTACGACCCCGCAGGCAGCACCCAGATGTTCCGCGCGTTCGTCGACGAGGGCGCCCCCCAGTCCCGGCAGGCGGCCCCCGCGGCCTCCTCCGGACCCCGTATCGGCCTGATCGTCGGCGTCGTGGCCGCCGTGGTGATCGTCGCCGCCGTGGCCTGGCTGGCGCTGAAGTAGGACCGGCGCCGGCCCGGAGCGGCCGGCACCGGCACGAACCCCGTACGACGGCGACCGCCGCGGCACCCCCGGAGGGGCCGCGGCGGTCGCAGGGCTGTCCTGGGCGCGGGGCTCAGTCGGAGATGAGGCCCTCGCGCAGCTGCGACAGGGTACGGGTCAGCAGCCGGGAGACGTGCATCTGCGAGATGCCGACCTCCTCGCCGATCTGCGACTGGGTCATGTTGGCGAAGAAGCGCAGCATGATGATCCGCCGCTCCCTGGGCGGCAGCTTGGCCAGCAGCGGCTTGAGGGACTCGCGGTACTCCACGCCCTCCAGCGCCGTGTCCTCATATCCCAGGCGGTCCGCGAGCGAACCCTCGCCGCCGTCGTCCTCCGGGGCCGGGGAGTCCAGCGAGGAGGCGGTGTAGGCGTTGCCGACCGCGAGGCCGTCGACGACGTCCTCCTCGGACACGCCCAGCACGGCGGCCAGCTCGCCGACCGTCGGGGAGCGGTCCAGCTTCTGGGAGAGCTCGTCGCTGGCCTTCGTCAGGGCCAGGCGCAGCTCCTGGAGCCGGCGCGGGACGCGCACCGACCACGAGGTGTCCCGGAAGAACCGCTTGATCTCGCCGACGACGGTCGGCATGGCGAACGTCGGGAACTCCACGCCCCGTTCGCAGTCGAAGCGGTCGATCGCCTTGATCAGGCCGATGGTGCCGACCTGGACGATGTCCTCCATCGGCTCGTTGCGCGAGCGGAAGCGGGCGGCGGCGTAGCGCACCAGCGGGAGGTTGAGCTCGATCAGGGTGTCCCGGACGTAGGCACGCTCCGGGCTGTCCTCGTCGAGGGCGGCGAGCCGCAGGAACAGGGAGCGGGACAGGGTGCGGGTGTCGATGGCCTCCGTTGCCGGAAGGGCCGGGGCCGGCACGGCGTCGAGGGTCGGAACGGCGTCGAGGGCCGGAACGGCTTCGGCGGCCGGGACGTCGTCGATGGGGCCGAGTGCCTCGAGCGTGTCGGGCGCGGTCTCGCTCTCCGCGAGCGCGAGCACCTTCGAGCTGCCCTGGTCTGCGGACATGCCACCCCCTTTGGGTCGCGGGACGGTCGCGGCGCGCTCCCACGGCGGGAACGCAGCCTTCACCTGAATACCGGAGCCGGGGCTCCGGCAAACGCGCTTCCGGCAGAATGTCACATGTCGGCAACGCGCTGTAGTGACATGTCGACATGCGAGATGCGAATACCCCCTGGAAACAGGGGGTCTGACGCCCTTTCGGCCCCATTCCGCCCGCAACGGCCCTGGTGAGCGATTCGCTCGTCCCGGTGACATCTCGATCGCGCTTTCGGGTCTGCGTCGAGTCGGTTTCGAGGTTACGCGTCGATCCGGTTGGCGGACCTCAAACGCTGGAAGCTACGCGCCAGCAGCCGCGAGACGTGCATCTGGGAGACGCCGAGTTCCGCGCTGATCTGCGACTGGGTGAGGTTGCTGTAGTAGCGCAGCAGCAGAATGCGCTGCTCCCGTTCCGGGAGCTGGACGAGCAGGTGCCGGACCAGGTCGCGGTGCTCGACCCCGTCGAGGGCGGGGTCCTCGTAGCCGAGCCGGTCGAGTAGCCCGGGCAGCCCGTCGCCCTCCTGGGCGGCCTCCAGCGAGGTGGCGTGGTACGACCGTCCCGCCTCGATGCAGGACAGCACCTCGTCCTCGGTGATGCGCAGTCGCTCGGCGATCTCGGCGGTCGTGGGGGAGCGACCGAAGGCGGTCGTCAGGTCCTCGGTCGCGCTGTTGACCTGCACCCACAGCTCGTGCAGCCGACGCGGTACGTGCACCGTGCGGACGTTGTCCCGGAAGTACCGCTTGATCTCGCCGACGACGGTCGGCATCGCGAAGGTCGGGAACTGCACGCCCCGCTCCGGGTCGAAGCGGTCGATGGCGTTGATGAGTCCGATGGTGCCGACCTGGACGACGTCCTCCATCGGCTCGTTGCGGGAGCGGAAGCGGGCGGCGGCGTAGCGCACCAGGGGGAGGTTGGCCTCGATGAGGGTCGCGCGTACCCGGTCGTGCTCCGGTGTGCCCGGCGTCAGTCCCTTCAGTTCACCGAAGAGCACCTGGGTCAGGGCCCGGGTGTCGGCGCCCCGGCTGCGCTGCGGCGCGGGTTCCGAGGCGGGCACCGAGGCGGGTACCGAAGCGGGTTCCGGCGCGGGTGACTCCTTGGCCTGGGCGGGCGGTGCGGGCGGTGCTTGAGGCGCAGTACTGGCCGGCACGGTCAACTCCACCTCGTGATCCGTCACTCTTCTGTCAACTCATCCGTCAAAAGCGGTCATAGCATCACAAGACATGTGCACTGTGTGCAAGCACCGCATAACGTCGTGTTGAGTGAACGCAGAGCGGCCCCGCACCGGGTGGGTGCGGGGCCGGAAGGCGTGGCCGGGCTAGAACTCGTAGTCGGCGATCACCCAGGTGGCGAACTCGCGCCAGAGCGCGACGCCCGCCTGGTGCGCCGGGTGCTCGAGGTAGCGCTTGAGGGCGTCGGCGTCGTCCACGGCCGAGTTGATGGCGAAGTCGTAGGCGATGGGCCGGTCGCTGATGTTCCAGGCGCACTCCCAGAAGCGCAGCTCGTCGATCTGCCCGCCGAGCGCCCGGAAGGCCTCGACGCCCTCCACGACGCGCGGGTCGTCGCGCTCGACGCCCTCGTTCAGCCGGAACAGCACCAGGTGGCGGATCATCACTTTCCTCCGTTGGCGGCCCAGGTCATGAAGTCGCCGACGGCTCCCGCCGCGTCGGAGATGCCCTGGAAACCTATCTGCACGTAGTCGGCGGCCTTCGCCGGATCCGTGATGATCACATACAGCACGAAGACCACGACTACGTAGACGGCGATCTTCTTCGAGTTCACCGCCACCGCGGCCTCCCCTGTCCCTTCGGTGCACGCTTTCGGTCGCTCATGATCGCACGAAGGGCCCCGTCTTTCGACGGGGCCCTTCAAGAGCGGTAGCGGAGGGATTTGAACCCTCGGTGACTTGCGCCACACTCGCTTTCGAGGCGAGCTCCTTCGGCCGCTCGGACACGCTACCGAGACAGACCTTACAGCACAGTGCGGCATGGTTTGAAATCGATAACGCGTGCCGGGGCGACGACTGTCAGCGGTCGCGGAAGAAGTCCGTGAGCAGCCGCGAGCAGTCCTCGGCGAGCACGCCCTCGATCACCTCGGGACGGTGGTTGAGCCGTCGGTCGCGCAGCACGTCCCACAGGGACCCGGCCGCGCCCGCCTTGTCGTCGCGGGCGCCGTAGACGACGCGGTCCACGCGGGACTGCACGAGCGCGCCCGCGCACATCGTGCACGGCTCCAGGGTGACGACGAGCGTGCAGCCGGCCAGCCGCCACGCGCCCACCCGTCTCCCGCCACCGCCCTTGTCGGAGGCGCTTCGCGCCGCTGAATCCCTCAAAACCGCGGCGGCCCGCCGGATCGCGAGGACCTCGGCGTGCGCCGTGGGATCCCCGGTGGCCTCGCGTTCGTTGTGCCCGGCCGCCAGCACGGTCCGGCCGTCCGGGGCCAGGACCACGGCACCGACGGGGACGTCCCCGCCCCGCCCGGCCCGCCCGGCCTCGGCCAGGGCGAGCCGCATCGCGGCCCGCCACCGGTCGCGCACCGGGTCGGGCGGTACGGAGTGGTCCACGGGGGCCCCGGGGTCGGCGGGCTCGGCGAGGGCTACGGGGTCGGCGGGCTCGGCGGGGGCCACGGGGTCGGCGGGGACGGCGGGGTCCTTCCCCCGGCCCCGCCCGGTCGCCGCGGTCAGCGGACCGTCTCCAGGACGTCGGAGGCGCCCAGGGCCTCGGCGATCTCGCCGACCGCGTCCCCGGACATCGAGCGCAGCTCCTTCTCGCTCAGACCGAGGTCGTCGAGGATCCCGGGGTCACCGACCGGGCCGCGCGGCACGGCGGACTCGCCGGCAACCGGGGCCGCTTCGCCGCCGTCGGCACCGTCGTCGTCGGACTCGCCGTCCTCCGTGCCGTCGAGGTCGAGGGCGTCGAGGTCGGGGCCGTCGTCACCGGGCTCCCGGCCGAGCAGTTCGTCGGTGAGCAGGATCTCGCCGTAGCTGCTGCGGGCGGCCGCGGCGGCGTCCGAGACGTAGATACGGGGGTCCTCCTCGCCGTCCACCCGGACGACTCCGAACCACGCGTCCTCCTGCTCGATCAGCACGAGCACCGTGTCCTCGTCGGGAGAGGCTTCCCGGGCGAGGTCGGCCAGATCCGACAGGGTCTCCACATCGTCGAGCTCCGTGTCGCTCGCTTCCCACCCGTCTTCGGTGCGCGCGAGCAGTGCGGCGAAGTACACCGTGACTCTCCCACTGGTCGTAGGCGTGCCGGTTGGGGATCCCCCCGGCGGAGGTTTCGGGCGGGGAGAGCGGTGCTCCGAGCCCCACCCACTCGGAATCGTGGCAGAAACAAGGCACGCAGGGGACGTCTTCGGCGCCCTGTGTCCGGCAGTTTCGATCGCGGTCCGGGAGTCGTACCCGGACAGCCATCCAACAGCGCACTTGTTGCGGCCACTCGCGGATCGTACGCGGATTCCCGCGGCGCCCGCGCACGCCCGCGCCCCACGGCGTCGGCGCGGCGCGCGATCACCCCCGGTCGGGCCAGGGACGAACCACCATCGGGCGCACCGCCGGACCAGGGGCGGGCCTACCAGCGGAAGGTGCGCATGCGCATCGCGCGGCGCAGCCGGGCGGCCTTGGCGCGGCGCGGCTGGACGCGGTCCCGCAGCTCCCGGGCCTCCGCCAGGTCACGCAGGAACTGGGCCCGGCGCCGGCGGCGTTCGGCCTCCCTGTCCCGCTCCGTGCTCCGCTTCGCCCCGCGCACCGTCCCCGGCTCCTCGCCGGGGGACGGCGCGTCGTGGAAGTCCCGGTCAGGCACAGTCTCACCACCCCGCGTCGGTCCCTCCCACCTTCCCCCGGCCGGGCGGTTTGACGCCCATGAGCGAGTGGAGCGTTGGCCTTGGCGCCCGGTTACTGTGGTGGACATGCGTCTCCACGTCGTCGACCACCCCTTGGTCGCCCACAAACTCACCACCCTGCGCGACCGGCGCACCGACTCCGCGACCTTCCGCCGCCTCGCCGACGAGCTGGTCACCCTGCTCGCCTACGAGGCCACGCGCGACGTGCGTACCGAACAGGTCGACATCCACACGCCGGTCTCCCGGACCGCCGGCGTCAAGCTCTCCCACCCGCGCCCGCTGGTGGTGCCGATCCTGCGGGCCGGCCTCGGCATGCTCGACGGCATGGTCCGGCTGCTGCCGACCGCCGAGGTGGGCTTCCTCGGCATGATCCGCAACGAGGAGACGCTGCAGGCCTCCACGTACGCGACCCGCATGCCCGAGGACCTCTCCGGGCGCCAGGTGTACGTCCTGGACCCGATGCTGGCCACCGGCGGCACCCTGGTCGCTTCCATCCAGGAGCTGATCAAGCGCGGTGCCGACGACGTGACGGCCGTCGTGCTGCTCGCCGCCCCCGAGGGCGTCGAACTCATGGAGCGCGAGCTGGCCGGCACGCCGGTGACGGTCGTGACGGCCTCGGTCGACGAGCGTCTCAACGAGCAGGGCTACATCGTGCCGGGCCTCGGCGACGCGGGGGACCGGATGTACGGAGCGGCCGAGTAGCACGCTCCGGGGCTGCCGGAAACCGTGGCCCCGTACCGCTGCCGCTCAGCAGGTCTGCTGCCTGGTGGGCGCCGGCCGCGGTGCGGTCAGCTCGGCCAGCGCCGCGTCGGCGACCGCCGGCTGCGCCAGTCCCTTGAAGCCGTCGCCGATGATCAGGTCGACGGCGGTGCCCTTGCGGGCCGCGTCGGTACGGCGTTCGGCGGCGGGGAGCTGGGTGCCGAGGACGGGCAGCGAGGTCTTCAGGGAGGCGGCCGGGCCGAGCAGGACGCCCGTGCCGCCGACCCTCTTGTCGAACTCCTCGGGCGCGTTGCTCACGTCGCCGATGCGGAAGCCGCGCTTCTTCAGCTCGTCGGCGGTCTTCTGGGCGAGGCCGCCCTGGGTCGTGGCGTTGAGCACGTTGACGGTGACCTGCGCCGGCCTGGGCACGGCCACGGCGGCGGGCGAGGCGTTCGCCTGGGCGGCGGTGGTCCGGCAGCGCGCCGCGGCCTTGGCCGAGGAGGTCTCGTCGTCGCCGGCGAAGACGTCGACGAGCTGGAGCGTGCCCCAGCCGGCCACCCCGAGGACGGTGGCGCAGGCGACGGCGAGGAACGCGAGCCGACCGACGCGTCGGGCCGGTCGCATCCGCGGGTACTTGTCCCCCGTGATCTTGTACTGGCCGCCCATGCCAGGGGGAGTGAGCATGCTCATGGGCGCAGCGTAGTGCGCGTCGAGGGCGATGCCTATTAGATGATCAATCGGCGTCCCGCGGGCCGGTGCAATCCCACCCGAACGGACCAACCGGGGCCGTCGTGGGGCGTGTCAGCCCAGATCGAGGACCCGGGCGTGCAGTACCTGACGCTGCTGCAGCGCCGCGCGCACCGCGCGGTGCAGGCCGTCCTCCAGATACAGGTCGCCCTGCCACTTCACGACGTGCGCGAAGAGGTCGCCGTAGAACGTGGAGTCCTCGGCGAGGAGCGTCTCCAGGTCGAGCTGGCCCTTGGTCGTCACGAGCTGATCGAGGCGGACCGGGCGCGGCGCGACGTCCGCCCACTGCCGGGTGCTCTCCCGGCCGTGGTCGGGGTACGGCCGGCCGTTTCCGATGCGCTTGAAGATCACACGGAAAGCCTACCGGCCCGGACGTCGCGGGCGCAGCCATGGCGCCGGAGTGCGGCGCCGGGAAGATGCCGTAAACGGGGGCAAAGGGGGAGCCGGTACGGCGGAGGTGGGGGACCGGCTCCGCCGTACGGGTCGTCCCGTCAGTCCCGCCTCCCCTCCCGCGCGGGCGACTGCCGTTCGCGCGGGGCCTGCGGCCGGGTGTCGGTCTTGGGGGTGCGGCGGACGGCCTCGGCGCGCAGGAGGGCGCGCAGAACGGCGTAGGGGTCGTTGAGCATGACGGTTCCTCGTTCCGTGTCCTGTGCTGTCGCGTTGCGCGGCGGACCGGTGGGGAGGGCCGGTCCGGGTCCCGTCAGCAGCGCAGGACCACGGAGCGCGGGGAGGGCGGCGGTCCGGTCGGAACGGGGGGCGTGAGGGCCCGGGAGCCGTGGGCGCGGCGGGCGGCCGCCGGGAACGGCGGGAGTGGCGGGGGCACGAGGACGCGCCGGGCGACGCGGGCCGGTGCGCGCGCCACGGTCTCGAGGTGGTCGTACTCACCTGCCGCGCCGCCGGCTCCCCCGCTGCCCACCGCCGCGGCCGACGGGGCCTGGGCGGTCACGTGCGTGCAGGGCACGAGCAGGGCGAGCAGCAGGACGAGGGCCCGCAGCCACGCGCCGCGGCGTCCGGTGCGCGCGGCGCGGACGGTGGCGGCGGGCGGTACGGGGCTCATGCCGGGACGGGTCCCCGCCGGGTGCACGTCGGCCGGCGCACCCGGGACGAGAACCGCTCGCCCGGCGTAGCGGCGGCTCGGCGGGAGCGGGCGCCGTTCACAGGGCCCGCGGGACCTGACGGGCACGCCCGCGCAGGCGCACGGACGTGACGACCTCGACGACACCGACGACGACGAGCCACCAGCCGCCGACCAGCATGAGGACGGCGGCCGACTCGACCGGGGAGTCGATCAGGACGATGCCGGCGACGACGGTGACGGCACCGAGGAAGACGTGCCAGCCGCGCGCGGGCATCGCCGGGTCGTGGACGGCGGCCACGATCTCCGTGATGCCGCGGAACAGCCAGCCGATGCCGATCCACAGCGCGAGCAGCAGGACCGACTGCAGCGGGCCGCGGAAGCAGAACAGGCCCAGCAGGATCGACACGGCACCGCTGACGAAGGCGAGGACCCGCAGCGAGGTCGTCCGGTGCGTGCCGAAGGCGGCGGCCAGTTGGAGTACGCCGCTGACGACGAGGTAGAGGCCGAAGAGCACACCGGCGACGCGCAGGGAGGCACCCGGCCAGACCAGGACCAGCACGCCAAGGACCAGCGAGGCGACGCCGGTGAGCAGCACGGTCTGCCACGCGGCGCGGGACAGCAGGTGCAGCGGTCCCTCGAAGGGCGGTTCGGGCTCGTGCGATCCGGCGGTCGGGGTGCGCGTCCCGTGCCGGGCGTGGACTCCGCGGTCGTCGTACGGCTGCCCGCCGGGGGAGCCGCTCGGTGGCTCGGTCATGCTCCATGCTGGGAGCGACACCGTCGGACCCGCCACCTGGGACGGTCCACTGGGCTGACGGTGAGGCGGCGCGGGTCGCTGCGCGGCGGGGTGTGGGCCTGGCGCCCGGCGTGGGTGCGGGCGCCGGGGTGGGGTGCGCGGCCCGGCGTTACGGGGTGCCGCTGCGCCCACCCGTGCCGCCCCAGCGGCACGACTGCCCGCAGCTCGGCGGAACCGGCTGTCCGCAGCTGGGCAGCTACGGCGGGAGAGCCGGGTACGGCGGGAAGGGGGCGGGTCGGGGGGTGTCCGCCCGCAGGGGTTGGCGCGTCAACACGAGCACTTCTGTGGCCGACCGATTCCGCGCCGTTGCGAGGACGGACACCCCCGGCCCGCGCCCGACCCACCGCGCCACCGAGCCCGCCCTCGGCCTACGTGCCGGAGGCCTTCGCCGCTTTCGCCGCCGCCTTCATCTCCTGTTTGTGGGCGCGGACCTTGGTCAGGGACTCGGGACCGGTGATGTCGGCGACGGAGCGGAAGGACTCGGGCTCGCCGTAGGCGCCGGCGGCCTCGCGCCAGCCCTCCGGCCGGACGCCGAGTTGCTTGCCGAGCAGGGCGAGGAAGATCTGTGCCTTCTGCTTGCCGAAGCCCGGCAGCTCCTGGAGCCGTTTCAGCAGCTCCTTGCCGGTCGTGACGCCCCGCCAGACGGCCTCGGCGTCACCGTCGTAGGTCTCGACGAGGTACCGGCACAACTGCTGGACGCGGCCGGCCATCGAGCCGGGATAGCGGTGCACGGCCGGCTTCTCGGAGAGCAGCGCGGCGAACGCGTCGGGGTCGTACGCGGCGATGTCGTGCGCGTCCAGATCCTCCGCGCCCATGCGCCGGGCGATGGTCGACGGGCCCTTGAACGCCCACTCCATGGGAACTTGCTGGTCCAGCAGCATGCCGACCAGCGCGGCGAGCGGACTGCGGCCGAGGAGTTCGTCGGCCTCGGGGTCCTGGGCGAGGTGAAGTGTGACGTCCATGCCCCGATGATCGCGCGTGCGGGCTCAGGTCGCGCGCCAGTACCCCAGCGCGTTCACCCGCTGCTTCGGCACGCCCAGCTCCTTGCGGACGTACGCGCCCAGCGCCCGCGTCGTCGCGGTGTCGCACGCGATCCAGACGTACGGCTCGGGGGTGGACCGCAGCAGCTCCGGCAGGTCCTCCTTCACCCGCGCCACCAGGTGGGCGCCCGCGTCGCGTCGCGGGACCGGACGGACCTCGTGGCGGCCGGGGTCCGTGCGCAGGGGCAGACCGTCGGTCTCGCCCTCGAACCAGATCGTCGCCGGCACCGTGTCCAGCGCGTCGAGGAGGGAGTTGAGGGCGGGCAGCGACGCCGGGTCGGCCACGGCGAAGACACGGGTGGGGGCGGGCACGGGAGCCTCGAAGCCGGTGCCCTGGACCGTCGCCTCGACGGTGTCACCCGGCTTCGCCGCCCGGGCCCAGTCGCTCGCGCAGCCCTCGTGCAGGGCGAACTCCAGGCCGAAGGTGCCGGCCGCCGGGTCGGGGTCGACCAGTGTGTACGCCCGCTGGTGCGGCTTGCCCGCGTTCTCGAACCACAGCCGCACCCACATCGTGGGGTGGACCCCGGTCGCGGCCAGCATGCCGCCGTCGGTCAGGCGCAGTCGCCGGTAGTCATCCGTGACGTCCTCCGCGTCCGTCACGGTGAACTCGAAGTCCTTCCCGCGCATCAGCCTGAGGACCGCGCCTTCCCAACCCCGCCCCTGCCCCATCGTTTCTTCACCCTTCACGTACTATTCGGCCACCACGTTTAACTTAGGTGAGCCTAACCTAAAGGAAAGTAGAGGCACAGGGGTGAGCGCCGAGACATACCGGGACGCCTGGGGAATCCCTCACCTGCGCGCGGACGACGCGAACGAACTCGCCCGCGCCCAGGGCCGGGTGACCGCCCGGGACCGCGCCTGGCAACTGGAGGTCGAGCGGCACCGCGCGCAGGGCACCTCCGCGTCCTTCCTCGGCCCCGACGCCCTGCCCTGGGACCGCCTCGCCCGACGGGCCCGGCTCGCGGACACCGCCCGCCGCTGCTTCACCGCCCTGGAGGAGAAGGACCCGGAGACGGCCGCCTGGGTACGGGCGTACGTCGACGGTGTGAACGAGGGGCTGGCGCGGGGCGGGGGACCCGCCCCCGAGTTCGCGCGCACCGGCCTCGCCCCCGGCCGCTGGGAACCCTGGACCCCGCTCGGGGTCTGGCTCTCCACGCACCTCCTCTTCGCGGGCTTCCCCGCCAAACTCTGGCGCGAGCACATCACCGCGCACCTCGGCCCGGACGCCGTCGCCCTGTTCGCCACCGACGGCCCCGGCACCGCCGGCAGCAACGGCTGGCTGGTCAGCGGCGAGCGGACCGTGACCGGGCACGCCGTCATCGCCGGCGACCCGCACCGCTTCGTCGAGGACCCCGGCGTCTACCAGCAGATCCACCTCTCCTGCCCGGAGTTCGACGTCGTCGGCCTCGCCGTGCCCGGCGTCCCGGGCATCGCCCACTTCGGCCACACCGGCACGGTCGCCTGGGCCATCACCAACGCCATGGCCGACTACCAGGACCTGTACCGCGAGCGACTGCGCCGCACCGGCGCCGGCGTCGAGGCGCTCGGCCCGGACGGCGTCTGGCACCGCGCCGCCCGGCACACCGAACTGATCCGGGTCGCGGGCGAGGAGAGCGTCGAGGTCGAGGTCATCGAGACCGACCGGGGCCCGGTGATCGCCGGCGGTCCCGAGGGCCTCGACGACGGCACCCCGGCCGCCCTCAGCCTGCGCCACCCGCCCCGCGTCACCGCCGACCTCGGCTTCGGCACCCTGCTGCCCCTGCTGCGGGCCCGCCGGGTCGCCGACGTGGACCGGGCCCTGGACACGTGGGTCGAGCCGGTCAACGTCGTACAGGCCGCCGACACCGAGGGCGGGCTGCTGCACCGGGTCGCGGGCCGGGTGCCGGTGCGGTCCACCGAGGCCCGCCTGCGTCCGGTGCCCGCCTGGGAGCCCGGCCACGCGTGGGACGGCTGGCACACCCCGCCCCGCGCCGGCCTCACCGACGGCGTCGCCGTGATGGCCAACCAGCGCGGCCCGGCCACCCCGCTCGGCGTCGAGTTCGCCCCGCCGCACCGCGCCGACCGCATCGCCGCCCTGCTCGCCGGCAAGGAGCGCTGGTCGGCCGCCGGCATGCCCGCGATCCACACGGACACCCACCTCGGCTCGGCCGGCCCGCTGCTGGACCACCTGGCCTCCCTCGACGGCCTGGGCCGCGAGGCCGGCGCCCTCCGCGACCGCCTCCTCGCCTGGGACCGGCGGATGGACGCCGACAGCACGGACGCGGCGGCCTACGCGGCCGTGCGCACGGCGGTCGTGCGGCGGCTGGCGGCGCACCCCGCGTTCGCGGCGGCGGCCGTCCCGCCCGCGTACCCCGACGAGTTCCTGCCCTGGCTCGCGCTCGTCCCGCGCATCGGTCACGCCCTCGAGCACCTGCTGCGTGCGGAGGACCTGTACGGCATCGACCGCGCCGGGGCCGTCCGCGCGGCGCTGGAGGAGGTGGCCGCGGCACCGCCCGCCGGCACCTGGGGCGACACGCACCGCCTCGCCCCCTGGCGGGCGCTGCCGGACACCTCCGGGTCGGAGGAACCCGGCCTGTCCGGCGACCACGACTGCGTGCTGTGCACCTCCGCCGTGCCCGGCCTCACCGACCGGGCCGCGCGCGGCCCCGCCGCCAGGTACGTCTGGGACCTGGCCGACCGGCAGGACAGCCGCTGGGTGGTGCCCCTCGGCGCCTGCGGCGTCCCCGGCTCGCCCCACCACCGCGACCAGCTCCCCCTGTGGCTCGCGGGCGAACTCGCCCCGGTGGTCACCGACTTCGCCCGGCTCACGAAGGAAACCGAAACCGATGTCTGACCCGTACACGACCCCGCACCCGACCTCGTACGCCTCCCGCGTCCCCGTCCACGAGCAGGAACTCGACGGCTTCGGCACCGTCCGCGTCCTCCCCCTCGACGCCGACGTGGACGCCGACGTGATCCACCGCTGGGTGAGCGAGGAACGGGCCGCGTTCTGGGGCATGAACGGCCTCACCCGGGACCAGGTCGCCGGGATCTACGCCCACATGGACACGCTCGACACCCACCACGCCTTCCTGGTGGTCAAGGACGGCGAGCCGGTCGCGCTGCTCCAGACCTACGACCCCGAGGCCGACCGGGTGAGCGAGTGCTACGCCGTCGAGCCCGGCGACATCGGCGTCCACCTGCTGCTCGCCCCCGCCGACCCGGGCGGCGCGCGGCCCGGCTGGACCGCCGCGCTGTCGGCGACGCTGGTGGCGTACGTCCTGCTGGGCCTGGACCGGACACGGATCGTGGTCGACCCGGACGTGCGCAACGACAAGGCGATCGCCCGCTTCCTCAAGCAGGGCTTCACCGCCGGCCCGGTGGTCGTCCTGCCCGAGGTCGACCTGCCGGACGTGTACCTGCCGGAGAAGAAGGCGCAACTCGCCTTCCTCCGCCGGGAGGTAGCGTTTCCTGGATGACGTCCCCGCTGACCGCCGAGGGCCTGATCGCCCACTACCGACTGGAGCCGATCCCGCGCGAGGGCGGCCTGTTCCGGCGCACCTGGGCCGGCCCCGAGCGCCCGGACGGACGCCCGGCGGGCTCGGCCATCGTGGCCCTGCTGACCGCCCGCCCGGGTGACTTCTCGGCGCTGCACCGCCTGCCCGTCGACGAGGTCTGGCACTTCTACCTCGGCGATCCGCTGGAACTGCTGCTCCTCGCGCCGGACGGCGGCTCCCGCACGGCCGTGCTGGGTCCGGACGTGCCGGCCGGGCAGCACGTGCAGTTCACCGTCCCCGCAGGGACCTGGATGGGCGGCCGGGTGGCGGCGGGCGGCGCGTGGTCGTTCTTCGGCTGCACGATGGCGCCCGGATTCACCTACGGGGACTACGAGCACGGCGACGCGGCCGACCTGACGGCGCGCTATCCGGACCGGGCCGCGCGGATCGTGGAACTGTGCCGCCCATGAGCCCGCACTCCGGTCCGCCCACGCGACTCCTCGACGGCCAGGTGGCGCTCGTCACGGGCGCGGGCGGCGGCATCGGCCGGGGGATCGCACTGCGGTTCGCCGAGGAGGGCGCGGCGGTCGCGGTGCACTGCCGTACGGCGGTTCGGCCGGCGCGGGAGGTGGCCGCGCGCATCGGGGAGCGCGGCGGACGGGCGGTGGTGCTGCGGGCCGACCTCACCGACGAGGACGCCTGCCGGCGCGTGGTCGAGGAGGCCGCCGACTGGGGCGGGGGACGGCTGACGGCCCTGGTCAACAACGCGGGTGTGCAGCCGTCGCGGGAGCTGGCCGGTATGACGGCCGCCGAGTGGCGGGCGGTGGTGGACACCAACCTGACCGGCGTCTTCGCGTGCACGCAGGCCGCGGCCGGGATCATGCGGACCCAGGAGGACGGCGGCACGGTCACCCACATCGCCTCCATCGAGGCGGGCGCCCCCGCTCCCGCGCACGCGCACTACAGCGCCTCCAAGGCGGCGGTCGTGATGCACGCCCGGTCGGCGGCGCTGGAGTACGGCCCGTGGGGTGTCCGGGTCAACACCGTCTCGCCCGGCCTCATCGACCGGGAGGGGCTCGCCCAGGCCTGGCCGGACGGCGTACGGCGGTGGCGGCGGGCCGCGCCGACCGGGCGGCTGGGACGCCCCGAGGACGTGGGCGACGCGTGCGTGTTCCTGGCGTCGCGGCTGGCGTCCTGGGTCACCGGGCACGACCTCGTGGTGGACGGCGGGGTGACGGCACGCCCGTCGTGGTGAGGACCCGCCGGGCGCGCGGTCGAGCGGGACGAGGCGGATGCGGATCGTGAGGTGGGACGAGGCGAGTCGGGGGGACGGTCAGGTGGTGCTGAGGATCAGGACGACGGTGAGGAGTACGACGATCACCCCCACTCCGGTCCCCATGAGACAACCGGGCTTGTTCAGCTGCTCGCTGAGCCGGGCCGTGAAGTCGGGCCGCTCCGGCGCCGGTTCGTCCGGCGCCCGCAGGGTCGGCGTCGACGTCGCCGCGGACGGTGGCGGGGGAGCGGCGGAGGGACCGGCGTTGCGGTGCAGCGCGTCGCGCACGATCTGCTGCCACAGTTCGGGCGGCAGGTCCGGGGCCTGGCCGTTCGCGGGCGCGACGATGGCCTTGTGCAGCCAGTTGCCCGCGGTGACGCTGGGGTCCCGGAGCATGCGGTGCAGCAGCTCGCGCAGGTCGGTCAGATAGCGCGTGTCGCGGGCCAGAGGGGCGACGGCCCAGGTGAAGAGGAGGGCCGCGCGGTCGGCCATGGCCGTCCTCGACACGGTGCCCCCGGGCTGTCCGTGCGGTGAGAAGTACAGGTTCTTGCGGAGCACGTGCTCGCACAGCGCGTGCTGCGTCGCCTCCTGGCGCGTCCCGAGGCGGTGGGGGTCGCCCAGCTCGTCGAGCAGGAGGTCCGCGGATTCCGGTGGCAGGTCCTCGGAGCGCAGCTCCCGCACCAGTGCCTCGTCGGGCAGCGCGCGCAGCCGCGTCCTCACCACCTCGCGGTGCATGGGGTCTCTGCGCTGGGGGTCCCGCAGGTCCTGGTGCAGTGCGTGCAGGTCGCGTGCGTGATCGCGACGGGGGCCGCCGGGGCCGGGCTCGCGGGCGGGTGTCACCGGGTACGGGTCCGCGTACCGCGGCGGGTTCGGGCCCTCGTGGGGGTCGGCGTACGAGGCCGGGCGCGTCACCGTGTACGGGGGGCCGGAGTACGGGTCGGGGGTGCGTGCCGCCGGGTTGCTCTCCCGGTCCGGTTCGGGGGCTGGGGCCGGTTCTCGGGCCGGGGTCGGCTCAGGGGCGGGGGGTGGTTCCGGGGCCGGAGGCGAGGCCGGGGCCGGTCCCTGCGCCGGAACAGTCGGCCGACCCGTGGCCGGTGCCGGTCGCCCCGTGGACGAAACCGGGCGATGCGCGCCGGCTCGGCCGGTGCCGTGCCGGTCGGTGCCGTGCCGGTCTGTGACGTGCTGGTCGGCGCCGTGTACGCCGGTGCCGTGTCGGTCCACGCCGGCCTGGTCCGGGCCGTGGCGGTTCATGTCGGCTCGGTCCGGGCCGTTTCGGTCCACGCCGGCCTGGTCCGGGCCGTGTCGGTCCATGCCGTACTGGTCCGGGCCGTACTGGTCCGGGCCGTGTCGGTCCATGCCGTACTGGTCCGGGCCGAGGATCTCCCGGAGCCGTTCGCGTCGCCGCGTCCGGTCCCACGTCGCCCCGTCGGGGAACTCGTCGACCAGCTGCGGCACCCCGGAACGTGCCTCCCGGTGCGCGAGGAGGTGGTCCACCAGCCGGTCCGCCGCCCAGTGCTCGAAACCGGGGTCGGACACGGGACGCCCGGTCACCCGGGCCAGCGGGCCGGACCCGCCGGTGTCCTCCTCCCAGCGCGGTACGTACATCAGCCGCAGCGGATGGGTGTCCACCGCGTCGTAGGTGGCGAAGGTCCACTCCTGCTGCAGCCAGGTTCCGAAGACCAGGAACAGCCCCAGGTAGACCAGCGGGGCCTCGTCCTGCTCCGGGTGGCCGGACCGCCGCTCCCCGGGCTCGGTCAGCAAGGACACCCGCTGGGTGGGGTCGCGCAGCCACTCCGCGGTGACCACGGTCAGCGTGTCCCTGACCGTCGGCAGCCGATCCAGCATCTCCGGCAGCCGTCGGCGCGCCAGCCGGTCGAGGTGCGCGCAGTCCACCGTGTGCTGCAGGCCGGACGCCGTCTCGGCGATCTCCTGCCGGCTCCAGCCGCCGTACGCGAGTCCGAGGCACTGACGTGTCTTCAGCGTGCCCCGGCCGCCGACCAGGACATGGCTGACCGTACTGGGCCGCCCGCCCCGGTCGGTCGTGGGCCAGCGGCGGACCAGCATGACGCCCCCGTCGTGGGACAGGACGCGCACGGTGCTCGGCCGCGAGGCGGCGGTGCCGGACACCCACAGCAACGGGCCCAGCTCCCGGCCCACTTCCTCGGCGCGCTCGGCCGTGCAGGAACGGGCGACGGCGTTCATGCCGGTGCCCTGGCGGCCGTGGTTGCCGTCCCACCGGAAGACGACCTGGTGCACCGAGTCCGTGCCACCGCCCGGCCCGCGCGGACCGACCGCCTCCCCGCGGCCCGGGTTTCCGCTCTGTACGTCGCTCATGTCCGCTCCCCTCCTCGGGAGTCCTCCACCGGCACCGCCTCGAACGCGGGCGTCTCACCCAGGGCGAACGTCTCGGCGCCGCCCGGTACCTCGATGAGCCCGTGCATCGCGAGCAGCGACAACAGCGGCTCCAGCACCCGTCGGGGACCCGCCCCGGCCGGGTAGCGGCCGTGGTCCTCCTGGCCGCCGGTGGCGGAGGCGACGTGCAGGGTGCAGCGGCGGATCGCGTCGAAGGGCCGCAGCCACGCCGGGCCGGCGTACCGGTGCAGCAGCCGGTGGACGTCCCGGCTCTCCTCCCGCATCAGCGCGGCGTCCAAAGAGGTCGTCGGCGGCCGGTCCAGCCACCGGTCGACGGGCGGCTGGAACCGGAGCAGGTCCGCCTTGCCCAGCACCATCGCGGCCGCCACGTCCAGGTACGGGCCGGTCTTCGGCAGCCGGTCCAGGACGGTGCCGAAGGCGAGGTCGCCGTCCCGGTTCACCTCCACCCCCAGACGTTCCCTCGCGTGGTCCAGGTGCGGCAGCGGAAGGGCCAGCGCCGGGTCGACGACGAAGACCAGGGCGTCGATGCCGAGCAGGAACCGCAGCGCCGCGTCGGTCCGCACCAGGTCCTCGCCGCCGAGGTCGAAGAAGGCGACCGGCCGTACCCGCCCGTGGGCGTCGGTGATCAGCAGGGACTCCACGAAGCGGGCGAAGCCCTCCAGACCGACGCCCGCGGTGTGGTCCAGGACCTTGCCGTTGCGCAACGGCTGCACCCGCTCCCGTACGAAGCGGGCGTGCTGCTCGGGGTTGACCGACTGCCACTTGAGGCCGAACGGCTCCAGACCGCCGTCGGTGATCGCCGCGATCATCTGGGTCAGCAGATGGCTCTTGCCGGTGGAGGACTGGCCGACCATCGCGACGGTCAGCGGTCGCCCGTAGGTGAGGTACGGCACCGGGATGAAGTGCTCGGGGAAGCCCGGGTCGGCCGTGCACTTCTGGACGGCGCCGCGCATGACGTCCTGCCGACGCAGGGGGTTGCCGATGCCGGCGGGGTCCAGGGGCTGGTACTGCATCCTGCTGTCGGTGACGTACAGCGCCGTGAGGTCGAGCCGGATGGTCTCCAGGCAGTACGGGCAGAGCACCCCGCCGTCACCGTTCCCGGCCGTCGCTCCCGGCGCGGACTCCGCGGCGGGAGCGGGCGTCCGGCGCTTGAGCCGCAGCGCCTGCTCGAAGCCGTCCTCCTGGTGGGTGGGCGGCTCCGCCTCGGGGGCGGCGAGCGCGACGCGGCGGGTGGCACCCGGCGCCAGCAGGTCGAGCAGTTCGGCGGGTGTGGGCCGGTCGGCGGCCCGCGGGGCGAACGCGTCGCGCAGCGTCCGGGCGAGCAGCCGGTGCTCGTCGAGGTCGGCGGGCGCCCGGTCGGCGTGGCCGGGCCTGCCGGTCACGAGCTGGTAGAGCACCTGGGCCGCGCTCCACACCGCGTCCCGGGAGTCGGTGAGCCCCTCGCCCCGGCGCTGTTCGGGCGAGCAGTAGGGCGACCGGCCCCAGGGCCGCCTCGGCCGCCCGGCACGGGCCACCCCCTCCAACCCCCAGAGCTGGGCCGAGGCGCCGTCCCACAGCACGGTGCCGGGCGAGACGCCGCACGGCACCAGCCCCTGGCGGTCCAGCACGTACAGGGCCAGCAGCAGGTCCCGGGTGAAACCCCGCTGGTCGGTCGCGGACATCACATGGGTCCGCGCGGCGGCGGTGCCGCGCGGTGCCGCGTACAGCAGGAACGGCTCCGTCGCGTCCAGGTCGTAGCCGATGATCCGCGGGAAGAGCCCCGCGTACTCGGTGTCGTCGAGCGTCCGGTGCAGGGACAGGGCGGTGCCCGCCTCCGTGTCCAGCAGCTCACGCGCCCCCGGGTTCGCGGCGTCGGCGGCGGTCAGGCGTACCTGCACGCACTGCTGTCCCTCGTCGTCGAGCAGGCCGTTGCGGACCAGTTGGGGCAGCAGGGGATCACGACGGGACTCGCGCCCCAGGCGCACCGGGGCGACGCGGCGCCGCCCCGAGGGCGTGGTGAACGCGAGCGTCGCCGCCCGCGGACCGCCGGGTCCCGTCGTGTGCCGGTGTGTGGTGCTGGTCACCGGAGATCGCCGTCCCCTCGTTCGTACGGGTCGGCCGGGTCGGCCGGGTCGTATGGGCCGGCACGGTCGTACGGGTCCGTGCGGTCGTGGGTGTCCGTCCGGTCGTACGCCGGGTCGTGGCCGTCCGGGCGCCCGTACGGGTCCGTGTCGCCGTACGGGCCGGTCCGGTCGTAGGAGGCCGTCTCGTCGTACGTGCTGCCGGTGCGGTCGTACGCGTCCGTCCCGTCGTACGCGTCCGTCCCGTCGTACGGGAGGGCCCGGTCGTAGGAGGGGGCCCGGTCGTAGGAGGCGGGCCGCTCGTACGGGTTCCGTGCGCCGTACGCGTCGGGCCGTCCGTACGTGTCCGAACCGCCCGGGCCGGGGCTCTGGCGGGGGCGGACGGTGTCCACCACGCCCATCCGCAGGGGGGTGAGCCGCAGCAGGCCGGCGTACCGACCGGACGACGTCCACAGCACCGCGGCCGGCGGCGTCGCACCGCCCGCCTGCCACGCCTTCTCGATCTCGTCCCGCACGGCCTGCGGGGCGAACCTGATCCACACCGCGGCGGCCGGGTCGCGGCTGAGCAGCGTGCCCTGCTCGGGTGAGGACAGCTGCACCACGGCCTGCCGGTCGGCCTCCGTGCCGACGAGTTCGGCGAGGCCCCGCGGGTCGGTGCCCAGCAGGCTCGCCGAGGTGGCGCGGACCCGGCGGGCGGCTGCGAACGGGGGCGGCGCCAGTACGCCGTTGTGCCGCAGGTGCCGGCGGGCGGCCGACAGCAGTTCCCGCACCCGTTCCTCGGTGCGGCGGACGGCCAGGGCGCCGGCCTGTCCGCGCTCCACGGCCCCCCAGTAGGGCCCCATCGCCACCAGCGCGGCGTCCGTCAGGTCGGCGGCCAGCGTGGCGACCAGCTCCGGACCGCCCTCGCCGTTCTCCCGGTCCAGCCAGCGCGGCGCGCTCGCGGCGCGGTCCTCCCACGGGGCCCCGGCAGCCGGCCTGTCCCCGGCGGGTTCGTCCCACGAGGGCTGTTCGTCGCGCCGGGTGTACGGACTCGCCCAGTCGGCGTCGGCGCCGTCGTCCCCGGCGAAGGCGTCCGTCTCCAGGACCGAGGTACTGGAGAGCCAGTCGTCCTCGGCGAGCGTCCCGGCGTCGTCCCCGCCGCCGGACACGGGCCGCTCCGTCTCGGGCGCCGCCTCGGCCTCCGCGGCGGCGGCCGTGGCCCGCAGCATGCCGGCGACGGACCGGGCCGCGTCGGCGCAGTACAGGCGCTCCTCCACGGCCCAGTGCTCCCGGACCGCCTCGGCGAGCAGCGCGTCGAGTTCGTCCAGGGCGCGGCGGAGTGCGGCGGTGGCGTGGCCCGGGGCCCAGGCGCCGGCCGCCGCGCGCCAGAGCCGGCGTACCGTCTCGGCCGCGACGCCGAGGGCCACCAGCAGGGCCACGGTGCTCACCCAGCGCGCGGGATCGGCCGCGTACGCCAGGGCCGCTCCGGCCGCGGCGCCGACGACGGCCGCGACGCGGGGGGCCACGGCCCAGCGGCCGGGACGTCCGGTCCCCCGCAGCCGGGCCGTGCCGAGCACCGCCATGCCGACGAACAGCAGCGGGACGGCGAGCGCCAGTGCGAGGAAGGGCCCCTGCCACAGCGCGCCGAGCAGGCCCGCCACGGCCGCCGCCACCGGACCGGCGACCTCCGCGCCGGCCGCCCGGCCCCCCGGCCCGCCCTGGGCACCGGCATGGCCCGTCGCGTCACCGGCCGAGCACGCGGCGAGCTTCGGCAGCAGTGCCGTACCCGGCACCGGCTCCACCCGGCCGGCCAGGCCGGTGAAGCGCTGGGCCACCGACCGCAGGGTCAGGCCCTGGCCCAGCAGTTTCCCGGCGAACTCCTTCAGTCCCTCGCCGATCCGCTCGCCCGTGCCCTCCGCCGAGGGCACCCGCAGCCCGAGGGCCGTGAGCCGGGCCGCGGCCTCGGCGGCGGACGCCGTCGCGCCGCCGCCGCGCAGCGCGGCGCCCACGAGCTCCCGGTAGGAGTCGAGGTCGTGCCGTGCGTGGTCCACGTCCGCCTCGAACGCCTCCCGGCGGGAGGGCCGCAGCAGCCCCGGCAGGGCGCCCAGCCCGGCCAGCGCGTCCTCGGCCCGGTCGAGGGAGTCCGCGCACGCGCGGTACGCGTCGTCCGCCACCCCGCCGGGGTCGCGGTGCCGCTGGTCCCGGGCGCCCCGGCCGGTCACCAGGCTCCGCAGCGGCTCCGGCAGGTCGGCTCCCGACGAGGCGGTCGCCAGTACGTCCGGCGCGAGTTCGGCGTCCTCGCCGGCGAACCGGGCGAGCGCGTCCCGCCAGGCCCGGTCGCGCACCTCCGGCGGCAGGTCCTGCTCCAGCAGCCGGACCCCGGGCGCGGCGACGGCGTCGGGCAGCGCCTCCAGGCGCTCGAGCACCGTCAGATAGACGTCCGGGACCGACAGCACGTCCACCAGGACCGCGAGCGCGCCGGGGTCGTCGGGTGTGGGCCGCTCCAGCGCCGTACGGGCGGAGCGCAGATCGCCCGCCCACAGCAGCGCGCAGCCCGAGGCGCGCAGCACCGCGGGCCGCACCAGCCGGCGGTCGGGCTGGAACGCCTCGCCCTCACCCGCGTACGAGCCCGGCGCGCTGCCCACCAGGAGGACCAGGATCCTGACCTCGCCCACCGCCCGGTAGCTGGTGAGCAGTTCGTACTGCGGCTGGTGGTCGGTGAGGCCGGCCGGGGTGTCGACGACCAGGAACAGGGGGTCGTCGGGCTCCGGCAGGCCGGCCTGGCCCAACTGCCGGGCGACTCGGTCGCGCAGGGCCGGCGGCGTGTCGAGCTCCGCCGCGCCGGAGCGCAGGTCGAGGTGGATGACGGCGCCGAACTCCTCGGGAGTACTCACTGCGCGTCACCGTCCCACGGGTTGCGGCGGCCACGGTCGCGGGCGGCGGTGTCCTCCGGCTCGTCCCACGGCGTCCGCGGGCGTTCGGCGTCGTCTCCGGCGACGGCCCGGTCGCCGCCGTCGCGGTCCGTGCCGAAGGGGTGACGGTCGTCCGCCCGGGAGCCGTTCGCACCGGCCCGGCGCGTGCCCCAGCCGTCCCGGTCCTCCTCCGTGTCCGCCCCGAACCGCTCACCCCGAGGGCTGCCGCCGTACGGCTCGTGGCGCGACGACTCGTCGTACCGCTCACCGCGCCCGGTGCCGTAGGGCTCGTCGTGGCCGGCGGGGGCGGTGGTGCGGCGGGGTTCGGTGCCGTAGTCGTCGGCGGGCGTGCGGCGGGGTCCGGTGCCGTGTTCGTCCGCGGGGGTGCGGCGCGGGTGCTCGCCGCGTCCGGTGCCGTAGGGCTCGGCGTAGTCGTCGGCGGGGGTGCGGCGGGTGGCCGTGCCGTAGTCGTCGGCCGGGGTGCGGCGGGGACCGGGGTCGTGGTCGTCGGCCGGCGTGCGGCGCGGGTGCTCGGCGCGTCCGGTGCCGTAGGGCTCGGCGTAGCCGTCGGTGGACGCGCGACGGGGGCGTTCGCCACGCCCGGTGCCGTAGGGATCACCGCGGTCGCCTGCGGATGTGCGGCGCGGTGGTTCGTCGTACCGGTCGCCACGTCCGGTGCCGTAGGGCTCGTCGTGGCCGGCGGGGGCGGTGGTGCGGCGGGGTTCGGTGCCGTAGTCGTCGGCAGGCGCACGGCGGGACCCGGTGCCGTAGTCGTCTTCTGGTGTGCGGCGCGGGCGTTCGTCGTAGTCGTCCGCCGCCGCGCCGCGCGGGCGCTCGTCGTCGTCGGTCCGGCCGAGTGCCTCGTCGCTCCTCGTGCGGTACCCGGCGAACGTCTCGGCCGGTGCCGTGCCCCAGTCGTCGTCATCGTGGACGGCCCGCCGGGGCGCGGGCAGGTCCTCGGGAACGCGGGGCCGTACCGTGCCGAAGCGGACGTGCTCCAGCAACGTGCGCAGGGTCGGCTGGACGGCGCGCTGGTCACCGAACTCGGTGTCCAGGGCGGCCGGCAGCGTCTCCGCCCAGAACTCCCACAGCGGCCGGACCCAGCCCTCGACCCGCTCGCCGCCGCGCTGCCGACGCTCCGCCAGCAGCTCCAGCTGACGCGGGGCGATCTTCTCGACCAGCTCGACGAAGAGCGGGTGCGGGTCGCTGCCCGCCCGCGCGAGTCCGGCCGGCTGCGCCCCCATCAGTTTGCGGCAGTAGTCCTCCACGATCCGCTCGTCGTCGAGGACCGTCCAGCGTTCGTACGAGCGCAGCAGCTCCGCCCAGCTCGACACGCCGCCGGGGAAGTCCCCCAGCCGCAGCCGGACGCCCGGCACGTCGGCGCCCTCCTCGGGGAAGAGCCGCAGCCGGATGCGGCCCGGCGAGGCCGGGTCGCCGTCCACCACGTCCACCTGGCCGTTCCACATGCAGCACAGCAGCCGGTGCAGGATGGTGCGGCGGTCCTCCTCGCTGCTCACCATCCAGCTGTCCCGGAAGCCGAGCCGCTGGCGCCAGCGCAGCACGTCGTGGGCCTGCTCGGAGTCCTTCGCCCGGGCCCACTGGCGCAGCACCTTGCGGGCCTCGGGCACCTGGGTGAGGCTCATCTCGCTGCGGAAGAGGACCACGGTGACCGATTCGCTCTCCACCCCGCGGTACTCCACGGAGTTCTTGGCGTCCGACGGCAGCCGCAGCGTCTTGCCGAGGTACTCCTGCACCTCCTCCACCGCCTGCACCCGCGGATAGGTCACCAGCGCCCGCAGCGGCCCGGTCCCCTCCGGGGTGAAGCCCACCGGCAGCAGCCCGGTCAGCTTCCGGCCGAACAGGTCGAGCGCCTCCTTGCTGACCTGGTCGGTGGCGCCCGCGTCGCCCGCCGCGGCGGCCAGCAGCGTGCCCATGGCCGGCAGCAGCGGGCGCTCCTCCAGACGTTCGCCGCTCTCCGCGAACAGCCGGGTGATGCGCGCCTCCAGCACCGCCTTGACGGTCGCCACCGCCCCCTCGGGGTTGCGGCGGCTGAGCGCGTGGACCGTGCGCCAGGTGTCCCCGCCGACCAGCCGGAGCAGCAGCGCGGCCTCGTCGTCGGTCTCCCGCAGGCCCTCCCGGCGGATCAGCCGGGTGACGACGTCCTCGTAGAAGTGGTTGAGGGTGCGCTGCGGCGGCAGCAGGTACGAGATGCCGGTGCGGTCCTCGTACAGTTCGAGGCCCTTCTGCGCGGAGACCTTGCGCTCCTGGTCGCTGTGCCTGCGGAAGGCGTTCACCAGGCGCCCGAGGTCGGCCCCGGCGGTGTCCGCCTGCGGCTGCCAGTGCTGCTGCTGCTCGCGCCACGCCTCGTGCCACACCGTGCGGCAGCGCCACCGGTACCACTCGTCCTGCTCCTGGACGGCCGCCTGGACGTCCTCGTCGCCCCAGCGGGCCGGGGACATGCCGGCCAGCCGTCCCTTGATCCGCGGGGCCTTCGGCGGCTGGTCGGTCACGCCGGGCGGACGCTGGGGGGCGCGGGACCGGTTGTCCAGCATGCCGAGGAAGCCGAGCCGGGCGATCGGCTCGTCGCTGTCCGGGACGCCCCGGACGACGCGCTCGGCGAGGAAGGGGTCCACGCTCTGCAGCAGCTTGTCGATGGCGGGGCGCGGGGCGAACCGGTCGGCCATCACGGCGGCCTGGCGGGCGACGTCGGCCCGCAGGTCGGACAGCAGCCGCTGCATGTCCGTGATCCGTTCGCCCAGCGCCTGCTCGATGTTCCTGCCGCCGCGCGGCAGCGGGTCCGGCTCGGGCACGTCCAACTGCCTGCGTTCCCACAGCTCCTCCAGGTGGGAGTCGGCGAACAGCTGGCGGATCATCGGCACGGTGCTGTCCCGCAGTACGGTGCGCGGCCGTTCCACGAGGTCCGTGACCGCCTCCCGCAGCAGCCGGCCGGCCACCAGGTCGGCCAACTGGTCCATCGGCGCGGTCATGGAGGCGACCAGGCTGGTGGAGACGCCCTGCCGTCCGATGCCGGTGGGGGACAGGGCGCTGCGGTGCACGCCGCGGTTGATGAAGCTCGCGGCGAAGGTCTGGTAGTCGTCGTCGGCCGCCATCGTCCGGCCCTGGGAGCGGCCGTCGCCGAGTTCGGTGCCGATCAGCGACATCACCAGGGAGACGATGGAGCGGCGCAGGTCGTCCGCGCGGATGCCGGCCGTCGGGCTGAACAGGAACGCCGTGGGCAGGATGCCGGTGCGCAGCCGGATGGGCTGGACGCCCGGGTAGCGGATGCCCTGCCCCGAGTCGTGGTCGAGGTCGCCGATCTCCGCGCCCTCGGTCGGCGCGTTCTGCCCGTCGACCAGGCGGAACAGGTCGACCAGCGCACGGGCGGCGTTGAGTTCCGCCTCGCGCCCGCCGCCGGAGGCCGCGGAGAACGACGACGGCATCACGACCAGCGGGTAGATCTTCACCCCGTCGAAGCGGCGCAGCTGGAAGGCGTAGTTGATCAGGTGCAGGTAGTCCAGGAAGATGCCGGCCCCGGTGCCGCCCGCGACCGAGAACGCGACGAACACGTCACAGCCGTTGGTCTTGCCGCCGCCGAACTCGCTCAGTCCGCCCGCCGACTTGGCGATCAGGTCGATCGCCTGGAGCAGTGGTTCGAGGACCGGGCCGAGGCCGTGCCTCAGCGTGGCGAACAGGGCCGCGCGCCCGACGGTGGGCAGCTGGCCCGCGCCGTTGTGCAGCGGGGTGACCTTCGGCTCGTCGATGCGCGGCGGCAGCCAGTCGGCCACCTCCTCGCGCAGGCTCGCCCGGAGCATCTTGGTGACTTCCGGCGAGGCGTCGAAGTTCGGCAGCAGGTTGTGGGTGGCCCGGGAGGTGCGGGCGTACGCGGCCCGCAGGGACGGGTCCACGTTGAACTGCGGCAGCCGCTGGAGGTCGCTCTCGCTGTAGTCCGCGTACACGAACTGGAGGCCGTCGGGCAGTTGGTAGGGCGCGTAGCCGTTCAGCCCGGTGAGCGCCAGGCCGTCCGGGCCGCACAGTTCGGCGCGCAGCCTGCGTTCCAGCTCGGCGCCGACCAGGCCGCCGGTGCCGCCCAGGCCGACGAAGAGCATCGGCTGGAAGATCTTCATGGTTTCCTCCCCGCTGACGGCCGTCGCGGCCGCAGGTTCGTGCTCGGTACGTCCGTGGAGTGCGCGCGGTGCGCGAGGGGGGGGCGCGGAGGTGAGGCGCCCGCCCCGCGCGTCACATGTACGAGTCGTAGGCGCCGCCCGTGCTTCCGCTCTCGCCGGTCCCGGTCCCGGTCCCGCTTCCGGAGCCGGGGCCGGTCCCGGAGCGGGGGCCGGTGGCCGCCCCGCTGCGTGCCGTGGCCGCCGGTCTGCGGTTGCGGGGGGCGCGGGTGTCCTCGCCGAGGGTCAGGCTCACGGTGTCGGTGAGCGGGACCTGCCCCCGCACGGACAGCGGCGTCCGGCCGCCGCCGCGCCTGCGCAGCACCGCGCCGCCCTCGGGGTTGCGCTGGACGGCGTACTCGCCGTGGGGCCGGCGTTCGATGCGCGGGGCGCGGTGCGGCTCGACGAGGGCGAACTCGTACCACTGCTTGTGTCCGTGTCCGGCCACGTGATCGGTGCCGACGACCTCGCCGTCCGCGGAGACCAGGCGCAGCACCAGTCCGTGCGGGTCCCGGCGGGTGCGGCGCTGCCGTACCCAGGCGAGCACCGCGGCGGCGGCCAGCACGAGCACCGCGGCGGCGGCCACCACCGCCCACCAGTACTTGTCCCAGAACCCGGGCTCCGGGGTGACCCGCACCGAGAGCGGAGTGCGGACCAGCGTCCGGTCGCCGTCGGTGGTGTCGACGGCCGTGACGGTGCCCGACAGGCGCAGACCGTCGTCGCCGAGGCGGTCGCCGAAGACGTCGGCGGGGGCGACGGTGACCGTCACCTTCCGGGTGCCGGAGTCGCCGGGCTCCAGCCGGATCTCGGCCGGGCCGATCGTCAGCAGCCCGGAACGCAGGTCGGCCACGGACAGCCGCAGCGTGTGCCGGGCGTCGCTGTTGTTGCGGACGGTGAGGGTGCCGGTGACCTTGCCGCCGGGGTGGGTGTCCCCCGGGGGCAGCTCCAGCGCGGTGGTGACGGGGAGCTCGGCGGGCGCGACCTGGCCGAGCTCGCTGCGGGTGTCCGCGCGCAGCCCCGAGGCGGTCAGCGTGCCGTCCACCTTCAACGCGCCGTCGGCGCCCGCGGGGATGCGTACCGAACCGCTGAAGGAGCCGTCGTTCGCGTCCGGGTCGGCCCCCTTGCCGTCGTCGGTGAGGGACAGGGCCTGCGGGGCGAAACCGTCCCCGGTCAGCTCGCTGCTCACCCGCAGCCCCGCGTAGTCCTCAGGGTCCTTGATCTGGTAGCCCTCGCGGGTCTGGAGCCGCATCGTCACCGTGACCTTCTCGCCGGGCCTCGGTGAGGGCGGGTCCATGGTGATGGCGCCGCGCAGCTCCCCCTGCCACAGCACGCTGACCGCGACGGGCAGCGAGCGGTGGCCCTCCGGCGCCTCGGCCTTCACCCGCCAGGTGCCGGGCAGCGGGTCGACGATCTTCAGCGCCTCGACGGTGCCGCCGCCGCCCGCCAGTTCGAAGCGGGACTTGCGGTAGGTGCCGGACGTGGGGACCTCGTGGCCGCTGGGGTCGAGGTAGGTGATCCGGACCTCGGGGTCACCCTTGTCGACCACGATGCTGCCCACGGTCGCCAGCGGCGAGATGCCGATCTCCAGGGTGGCCGGCGGCTTCTTGCTGGGCCCCTCCTCGTAGCGCTGGCAGTGCGCGGCGGCGAAGATCTTCCCCAGCGCGGCGCCGACGTCCTTCGCGTCGGCGACCTTGTACGCCTTCGGGGTGTGGGAGGGCTGGGTCAGGCAGCCCTTCTGGTAGCCGCCGGCGGCCATCCGGTCGAGCTGCTTCTTGTCCGGTTCGGGCCCGAAGCCGAGCGGCCAGATCTGCACGTTCTGCGCACGGGCGTTCTCCAGCTCCTTGGTCAGCTGGCGCTCGCCCTCGGCCTCGCGGTGCGCGGGGTCGCCGTACTTCTCGCTGTCGGTGACGTCCATCTTGCCGTCGGTGAGGACGAACAGCACGCGGGGCTCCGACGGGTCGGTGCCGGTGGTGAGTTCGTGGACCCCCTGACGTATCGCGGTCGGGAAGTCGGTGCCGGTGCCCTCGCTCTCCTTGCGGGTGCGCAGCTTGTCCACGCAGGCGCCGATCGTCCTGCGCCCCGCCGTGTCCAGGGTGGTGCGCGGGCACACCGGGTCCACCGCGCGCTGGTCGGCGGACTCGGCGGCGGCGAAACCGAAGACGGTGACGTGGGACGACGAGGACACGTCGCCGAGCGCGACGCGTGCGGCGGCGGCCTTCTCGGCCTTCATGTCCTCGGGCGCGAGGCTGGCGGACTCGTCCACGGCGACCGCGTAGTTGACCGACGGGAAGGCCGGTTCGGAGTCCGCCACCGGCACTTGGTCACGGCCGGTGTCACGGCCGGTATCGCGGCCGGCGGGTGTCAGCAGGGACACGAGCACCGCGGCGCCGCCCAGCACCACGACCGTGGCGCGCCGCGCCCGGCCCCTTCCCGTCCGCCGTCTTCCCCAGGCTCTCTGCACGGCCGTCCCCTTGGTTCTCGGTTCGTCTCTGCGTGGTGGTGTGTGCGGGTCGTCTCCGCGTCGTGCGCGTGGGCCCACCGGGCGGTCAGCGCGCGGTCAGCGCGCGGTCAGCCCCCAGACCAGGGCCAGCGCCGCCGAGGGGGCGAGGGCCCCCATTCCCCAGCGGATGGCCCGGTACTTGGCGGTCAGGATCGAGCTGACGTCCACGGCCTGGACGAGCAGCCACCCGGCGGGATCCCGCCCGGCCTCGGCGATCCGGGCGGACAGCCACGCGAGATCGCGGGAGGCCACCAGATCACCGAAGTACGTCACCCCGTCCTCGCCGCGGACCGTGCCGGTGCGCGGCATGAGCGCCCCGACCAGCGCGGCCACCGCGACCGCCCAGAGCAGTCCGGCGAGCAGCAGCGGCACGTCGACCAGCCCGTGCCAGCCGGGCGCGCCGTGCCAGCCGAGCAGGAACGCGGGCAGCGCCAGCGTTCCCGACAGCAGCACGGACGCCTTGGAATCGGCCCGGCCGAGGTCCTCGCGGACCGTGTTCAGCAGCAGTTCCGCGATGCGCTCCCCCGCCCGGTCCGGGCAGTGCCGACCCCCGTGCGGCACAGGCCCGGCCGGGTCGGGGGAGGCACGCCCCCCGCCCTCGGTGGTCAGTTCGCCGTCGTCGGCGGTCACCGGTCCTCCTCCGCCCAGGACCAGCCGTCGTCCCGCGGGCGTCTGCGGCGGCGCGGTGTCCCGTCCTCGACGTCGTCCCCCGGACCTGACCCGGTCCCGGACCCGGCACGGTACGGCGGCTCCTCGGCCACCCAGTCCGGGGTGAACGGCTCGGCGGGGGCCGGATCCAGCTGCGCGGGCTCCCGGCGGGCGGGGACCGCGCCGATGGGCCCCTGGACGGGCCGCCCCCGGCCCTGGTTGAGGAGGTTCAGGGCCTGCGTCTCCACGTCGTTGGACTGGATCTGGCCGCTGGCGACCATGTCGAAGAGCCGGTCCACCCGCTCCCGCTCGTCCTGCCGCCCCTCCTGGCGGATCTTCTCCAGGAAGTCCTTGGCGTTGTCGGGTTCGGCCGCCAGCATGTAGCTGAGCTGCTCCAGGTCACCGCCGCGCAGCATGGCGCGGAACGCGTCCTGACGGACCCCGGTCAGCTCGGCCGAGGCGCGCGCGTTGCGGATCTCGTCCATGTGCTCGATGGTCCGGTCGTCCACCCGAAGCCGTACGTACAGCCGTACCCGCAGCCCGAGTTCGGCGCCCAGGCTGTCCCAGCGACCACCCGCGCACTCCCGGGTGAGCGCGCGGTCGGCCTGCTCGGCCTCGGTCACCCGGTAGGTCGAGGTGACCTCGCGCAGCCGCTCCAGCACCGGGGCGGTGAGCCGCTGGGCGACGTCCGTCACGACCTCGACGGCAGCCAGGTGGGGGTCGGTCACCGCCCAGTGGATGTCCACCTCGGCCTTGAAGAAGGTGGTGCCGCCGGCGGCCGGGAGGTCCATCTGGAGCGGTGTCTGATAGGTCCCGAGCGCGATCTCGCAGACGTTGTACGGCCGGGCCCACGTCCGTTTGTCGACGTGCCGGGTGCCGGAGACGGTGACCACGCTGTACCCGCCGTTGCGGTAGAACAGCACCGAGGCCCGCCGGGCGCGTACCTGCGGGAACCCACCGGTCGGCGCGTACTCCCGCAGGAAAGGGCCCGCGGGAGCCGCGCCCGCCTCCCCGGCCTCCGCCCCGTCCACGTCCTCAGCCATGCCTGACCTCCTCGCGCGTCCGGTCCCGCGTCGCGACGGCGAGCCACCACAGGGAGCGCGCCTGCGCGTCGGGGAGCGGATCCTCCGGATCGTTCATCATGCGGCGCAGCAGCCAGTCCAGCCGCCGTCGGTCGTGCTCCTCGGTGGTCACCGCGGGCAGCAGTGCCGCCAGCCCCGGCCGGGTCCACTCGTCGCCGTCGCCGCGCACGGCCGAACGCAGCAGGGACTCCAGCGCGTCCGTCGCCACCTCCTTGGAGCGCGGCGTGTTGAGCGCCGTCCACAGCAGGTCGGCCATGGGGCGGACGAGTTCGGGCCGGGCCGCGGCGAGGGCGAGCGGCAGCGGCCAGTCACCGCGGTCGCCCAGCGGGGAGCCGGCGTCGTCGACCAGCACCTCGTCCACCGTCGTGAGCGCGAGCCGGACGGTGGTCACCAGCCCCAGGTCCTGGTAGATCTCGCGCTTGTGGTGGGTCCAGTCGGCCACCCGCCGCAGTACGGCCGCCGCGTCCGGGAGCGCCAGCAGCCGTACGACGTTGAAGGAGGCGACCGCCAGTTGGTCCCCCTCGTCGCGGACCCCGATCCGGGCCAGCGCGTCCAGGGTGTCGCCGGTCGTGGCCGCGGAGTTGCCGTAGCCCAGCGCCATGGCCGCGGTCCAGCGCAGCGGCTCGGTGCCGTACCGGCTCCAGTCGCCGACCACCTTGTGCACGATGCGGCGGTGCGAGTCGTGACCGGCCGCCTGGTCCAGCGCGGTGGCCGCGAAGACCCGGCGCCGGGGCGTGGCCGCGTCGGCGAGCGGACGGATCAGTTCCGCGTAGCCGTGGTCGAAGTCCCGTACGCACAGCTCGCCCGCGGCGACCGCGGCCCGCATCCACACCTGGGAGCGCGGGTCGTCGGCCAGCAGCCGCAGCCAGCGCACCACCGGGGTCCGGACGGCGAAGTGCCGGTCCCACAGCTCGCTCAGCACCGCGGCGGGCAGGGCCGCCCCCCGGTACCAGATCAGCCGCGACGGGACCTCGGCACCGGCCACCTCGACCCGGCCGTCCCTGAGTTCGGCCCGGGACAGCGCCAGGTCGGAGCGGGGATCATCGCAGAACAGCGGCCGGGCGGGGGTTCGGTCCGGGTCGGACTGCACGGACAGTTCCCAGGTCAGCAGGTGTGCGGCGGCGGCCACGGCACTGTGCGAGGCCCCGCCCAGCACGGCGAGCGCGATCCGGAAGGCCACCGGGTGGAACAGCCCGGCCGCGCCCGGCCGTTCGCGGTCGGGCTCCTCCCCGGCCGGTGCCGCCAGCGCCCGGTCCACACCGGCGAACCACTCCTGCGCCTGACGGGCGGCGAGGCTGCGGCAGCCGGCCAGCAACTGCTCGTAGGTGAGGTCCCCCAGGAGGTGTCCGGCCAGCAGGGAGGCCAGCACCTCGGCCTCGACGGGGCGCAGGTCCTTCAGCCCGACCGCGTCCGTGACCTCCGGCCGGTTCCAGAGCGCCTCCGCGTCGGTCAGCAGGCGGTCGGCGCGGGCACCGTCCGCCCCGGTCGCGGTGCCGTGTTCCTCCAGCCGCTCCCGCAGCCGGGTGGTGAGCAGCTCCCCGGTGGGCGCGGGCGGGCAGAGGGCGCCGTACCGACCGGCCAGCAGGGGATCGGCCGCCGAGCCGACCGGGACGACGACGACGGCGAAGGCGTCGCGGCGGGCCAGGGCGGCGGCGAGCCCGTCCAGGTCCATCTCGTCGGGGACCGACGCGCCGGGCCGGGTGAGCGAGAACTCCAGCAGGTACCCGGAGCGGGGCCCCGTCCCGTCGTCCCCGGCACCGCCCTCGCCACCACCGACGCCGTCGTGGCCGCCACCGTTGCCACCACTGCCGCCGTGGCCGCCGTCTCCGTCGCCGGCGTCCAGGGAATCGGCCAGTTGCCGGACCCCGCCGGCCGGGTCGACCCGCTGTACCCGGGCCGTGGCCCGCGGCTGCGTGCCGTTCGCCGCGGGGCCGGTGACCTCGTCCAGGAGCGAGAGCGCGGTGCTGGTGCGACCGGTGCCCGGCGCGGCCCCCAGCACCAGCAGCCGGCGCGCCAGCAGCGCCTCGCGCAGCCGCACGTACCCCTCGGGCTCCACGTGGACCCGGCGGAGCCTGCGCAGCTCCTCGTCGGGCACCGGCCCGCTGCGCAGCGCCGAGCCGGACCGCCGGGCGTCCATCCGCAGGTGGATGTCGCCGATGTGGGCGCTGTGGAAGTACGAGCGGTCGAAGGTGTGCAGGTCCCGGCCCGCGTCGAACAGCATGCGGGTCGCGCGGCGCGCCCGTGCGGCGGCGGCGAGGTCGGTGGACGCGTCCTCGCCCTGCTCCTCGGCCAGCGGGTCACGGGTGTGCTCCTTGAACCGCCCGGCGGCGCGTTCCCGTTCCCGTTCCCGCTCCTCCCGCTCCCGCTCGGCGTCGTCGTCCCCGCCGCCTCCCTCGCCGCCCTCGGCCTTGCCGCCGTCGGCCCCGGGCGCGTCGTCGCGGTCCTTGTCCCGGTCCCTGTCCCGGTCCCTGTCCCGGCCCTTTTCCCGGTCCCGGTCCTCCCGGTCCTTGTCCCGCCCCTGGTCCCGGTCCTTGTTCCGCGCCCTCTCGTCGGCCCCGGGTGCGCGGGCGTCGTCCGCCTTGCGGGGCGTGTCCTGGCCGGCGCCGCCGTCCGCCCGCTGCTCGTCGCTCACTCGCTCCGGCCCTTCCGGGAACGGTCACCGTCGGTGACCCGGCCGATGTGCACGGACTGCTGGTAGACGTTGTCCCGGTGCTGCGACATGTCGCCGTGCACGGTGTAGCGGGTCCCCGGGGTACCGGCGTCGTCCGTGTCCTCGTCCGTGTCGCCGTACGTGTCGTCGTCCCCGGCCCCGTCCTCGCCGCCTGCACCGACGGACGTACCGGCTCCGGAGGACGCACCCCCCGTGGACGGCGGACCGGCGACGGGCGCCGGCGGCTCGTCCGGAATCCTGGGCGCGGGCCGCCCGGGAAGGTGGAACCAGGCGGTGACCTCACCCTCCTTCAGCTCCAGGCGGGCCGACGAGTAGCGCGCGGCCTCGATGAACTTGCCGCCGCCGCTCACCACGTCCTCGTACAGGGAGTTCGAGGCGGCCAGCACCAGGTCGGCCTTCTCGGCGTCCAGCAGGCGCCGCGCGACGGGGGAGTCGGCCAGCCGGCAGGCGAGGTCGACCGCCCGGCCGCTGATACCCCGGGTGTCATGCCGGACCGGGCCGACGTGCATGCCGATCCGCAGTCCCAGGGGCACCCGCAGGCCGCGGTTCTCGTCCCGCAGGTTCTCGTGCACCTCGACCAGCCACAGGCCGAGCAGCCGGGTCACGGCGATCCGGCCGGCCACCGCCAGCAGCACGCCGTCGCCGCGGTCCTCCATGTGCACGGCGTCCCGCGCCACCTTGGCGTGCGTGAACGCCGTCTCCAGCACACGGTAGATCCGGGCGCGCATGCGCGGCTTGTCGACGTCGTCGTACTCGCCGGAACGTCTGGCGTCGACGCTGATCACCAACTCGTAGCGCGCCTCGGCGAGATCCATGGCCTCGTCGTTCACCCGTGCCCCCTGCCGCCTGCCGGTCCGTCTGCTTGCCGTCCCCCCAGATTCGGGCCCGGGGACGAGGGCCGTCTGTGGCCGTTTACACACGGCGGGGCGCGGCTCTACTCCTGATGGCCGTCCGCGAGGAGGGCGAGCAGCGCGGGGTCGAGGATCTGCACCATCCGGTTTCCGGTCCGCACGATGTTCTGGGTACGCAGCAGCCGCAGCGCCTTGGCGACGGCTTCCCGGGTCGCTCCCACGGTGGCGGCCAGTTCGTCCTGCGCCAGCTGGACGACGGACCCGGCGGTGGAAGGGGCCGCCGAGGCGTAAGGCCCCGCCGAGGCCGCGGAGTAGGGGCCGGTGACGTCGGGCTTCGACAGTTCGATGAGCCGGTGGGCCAGGCGCTGCAGCACGGTGAGCGAGGCGAGGGCGGAACGTTCCTGGTCGGCGCTGCGCAGCCGGAAGGTGAGCTGACGCATCACCAGGCCGCTGACGCGGGGGTGCAGCGCGAGGAAGCGGCGGAACGCGTCCCCGCCTATCACCTGGGCCTCGGTCGGTCCCAGCGCGCGCACGGTGGCGCTGCGGGGATGCCGGTCCAGCGCGGCCATCTCGCCGAGCAGTTCACCGGGGCCGCGCAATCCGAGTATCAGCCGGGTGGCGCCCCGGTCCGTCGCGACGGAAACGGTCACCCATCCTTCCAGGACGATCAGGACGTGACTGGACCGGTCGCCCTCGGTCAGGAGGTGGGTGTCGGCCGGGTAGTGCTTCCGGTTTCCGAGAGCCATCACGCCCTCGTGCTCCTGGGCGGTCAGCGCCTGCGCGAAAGCGAGCTCGTCGCCGAGCAGCCCCATGGCTACGCCCCCCGCCGCAGTCCGGACGCCTGGTTCTTGGATGGACGATGGTGACAGAGTGACGAACCAGGGAGAGTGAATTGCGCCACATTCGCGCCACTGTCCGGTCGCCACGGAACGGCCAGGCAGCCGCCCTCCAGGGCTCGCTCGCCCCGCCCCGGCCGTCCCCTCCGGCGACGGTGCGCGACCTTCCCCTCACCCCTCGCGACCAGGCAGGACCCCGAGGTCGACGCCGGCCGCCGACGCTCGGGACCCATCAGCGTCGGAAACCGGCCGCCGAAGCGAATTTGGCCAAAACTCGGGTTCGCCCGCGACGGCTCGGCGGCATGGCCGGTAACGCACCCTTGCGCCGGCGCGCGCGGGACGAAGCGGCGCAATCGGCTCGAACGGCGCACACGGCATGCCGAGGTGAGCGCCGCCGTCAGCCCGCTGGGTGGTTTACCCGTCACCGTGGGTGATCGGGCGCCGTCTCTCCCTAGCATCCCTCTCGGTGGTCATGTGACTACCGAGAGCGAAAGGGAGAGGGATGCGTTTCAACTCCACGGGACGACTGGCGGCCGCTGCCGCGGCCGCGCTTCTGCTGCTCGGCGGGGCTGCCACCGCCGCACAGGCGTCGGCACCCGGACCCGTCCTGTATTCGATCGACTTCTCCAACCCCCAGGAGAACGACGACAACGACCTGCCGGAGCCCTACGGCAGGGTCTTCCTGCAGGCGCCCTGGGGCCAGCAGACCGCGCTGTGGGAGCACCCGGACGTCGACATCAACACGCCCACCCTCCCGCGGTACCCGGACGACGGCCCGTTCGCGCGGAGGTACGTCGACCACCCCGTCACCCAGGTGTGCGCCTTCGTGGGCGAGGACGACACCGGCATCAACGACGACGACGTCCTCGCCGCCGGCTGCGTGCCGGTCGACGGCCCCGGTGACTACACCATCACGGGCGACGACGGGTCGGTCACCGTCCACCTGTACGACGTCTGACGACCCACCGCGGCCGGGCCACAACCCGGCACAGCGAAGACCCCGACCGCCGAGCGGTCGGGGTTCATCCCTGGTGGCCGGCCGGCGCGAGGGCGCCGTCGACGAGGTCGCGCAGCTGGGAGCGGGCGGTGATGCCCAGCTTGGGGAAGCTGCGGTAGAGGTGCGAGCCGACGGTGCGGGGGGAGAGGAAGAGTTTCTCGCCTATCTCGCGGTTGGTCAGCCCGCGGGCGGCGAGCCTGACGATCTGCTGCTGTTGCGGGGAGAGTTCGGCGAGCGCGTCGGGGACCACGTCCGTGACGTCGAGGCCGGCGGCGCGCGATTCGGCCCGCGCCCGCTCGATCCACGGGCGGGCGCCCAGGCGGCGGAAGATCTCCAGGGCGTCGGTGAGCGGCGCCCGCGCCTCCGCGATGCGCCGACGGCGCCGCAGCCACTCGGCGAGGTCGAGCAGGGTCTGGGCGCGTTCGAAGGGCCAGTGCTCGAGGGCCGGGTCCGCCAGGGCGGCCCGGAAGTGCGGCTCGGCGTCCTCGGGGTCGGCCAGCAGCCCACGGGCGCGGCTGATCAGGGCGCGCAGCCGGGGTGAGGCGTTGTCCGCGAGCGCGCGGGCGCAGCGCTCGACGATCGCGGCGGCGTCCTCGCGGCGGCCGCTGCGCACGGCGGCGGCGGCCAGCTCCGCGAGGGCCGGGAAGGAGGCGTGGTAGTGCACGGGCGTGCCGTCCGCCGTGAAGGCCAGGCGGAGTTGGTCGTAGGCGGTCTCGTACGCGCCGTCCGCGGCCGCCGCGGCGCCGAGCGCACGACGGGCGTAGACCGAGACCGAGCGGCTTTCCAGCGGGTCGATCAGGGCGAGCGCCTCGTCTGCCCGGGCGCGGGCCGCCGTCGTGTCCCCCTGGTAGGCCAGCACGGTGGCGTCCACGGTGGCCGCGCAGGCCGCGGCGTGGTCGAGGCCGGCCGCCCGGCCGAGCGCGACGGTGCGGGCGCAGGCCTCCCTGGCCTGGTCCCACCGTCCTCGTTCCACATAGGCCCAGGCGACCGCGCCGCCCAGGCCTTCCGGCAGCGCTCCCTGCACCTGCCAGCGGTCGAAGGCCTCGTCGAAGGCGCGGACGGCCTGCGGGGTCTCGTCCAGGAGCCATGCCGTGATCCCGGCGGTGGTGAGCCGCTCCGGCCGGGCCTTCGCCTCGGTGGCGAACCGCGCGAGCAGGGAGACCAGTTCGGCCCGGTCGGCGAAGGGGTCCGACACGGCCCGCACCCAGGTGCGCAGGCCTGTGGAAGAGGCGTCCTCGGGAAGGCGCCCCAGAAGGTCCTGGACGCGGCGGCGCTGGGTGTCCTCCCCGGAGTAGAAGCGGACCACGGCGGCGTCGGCCAGGAGGGCCAGCGCGGCGGCGGGTTGGGAGACCAGCAGTCCCTCGGCGGCGTCGGTCAGTCGGGAGAAGACCGTGGAGTGGCGCAGGGTCAGGATCGCCAGCCGGCCGGCCTGCACGGTGGCGGAAGCCAGCAGCGACGGGTCGTCCGTGCGCGCGCGGGCCGCGGCGGCCAGTTCCTCGACCCAGGCGAGGTCACCGGTGAACACGGCCGCTGAAGCCGCTTCGACCAGCAGCCGGGCACTGTCCTCCCGCCGCGGCGCGAGCTCCGCCGCACGCTGGAAGGCCTTGGCCGCCGACGCGTGGCCGCCGCGGCGGCGGGCCCGGGCGGCGGTCCGCTCCAGCTCCGCCGACACGTCGGCGTCCGGGCCCGGGCAGGCGGCGGCCAGATGCCAGGCCCGCCGGTCCGGTTCGTCCCGCAGCAGCTCGGCGAGCGTGAGATGGGCCTCGCGCCGGGCGCCCGCGGACGCGGCGTGATACACGGCGGACCGGACCAGCGGGTGACGGAACCGCAGGTCCCGGCCGCTTCGCCGGACCAGCCCGGCCCGCTCGGCCGGCAGCCAGGGGTCACCGCCCTCGGCGTTCGGCAGCCCGGCCGGGACGGCGATCGGGGAGTCGACGCTGTCCATGGCGGCCAGGAGCAGCAGGGCCCGCGTCGTGTCGGCGGGGAGGCCGTCGAGGCGAGCGGCGAAGATCCGCTCCAGGTGAGCGGTGAGGGGGAGCGGACCCGCGGAGGGCAGCCCTGCGGCCGCGTCCTGGGCGGTGGCCGCCCTCGCGAGTTCCACCAGCGCCAGGGGGTTGCCGGCCGCCTGGTCGAGGATGCGCGTCCGGGTGCGGCCGGTGGGACTCCTCGGCTGCCGGTCCAGCAGCCGGTTCGCCGCGGCGTGGTCGAGCGGTTCGAGGACGAGCGTGGGCAGGTGCCGGTCGAATCCGGCGACGTGGTCGCCGTCACGGGCTGCGATCAGCATCGTGACCGGTTCACCGACCAGCCGTCTGGCGGCGAAGGACAGTGCGTCCAAGGAGGCACGGTCGAACCACTGCGCGTCGTCGAGCACCAGGAGGACGGGCTGCCGGTCGCCCAGGGCGGAGAGCAAACTCAGCACGGCGCTCCCGATCAACAGCGGATCGGGAGCGCTCGCATGCCCGGGCGTGGCCGGTCCCGTGCCGAAGGCGTCCTGGATCGCGGCGCGCTGCCTCTTTGGCAGTCCGTCCACCTCCGCCGCCAGCGGCCGCAGCAACTGGTGCAGGGCGGAGAACGCCAGGTGCGCCTCCGACTCGCTGCCTACGGCGCGCAGCACGCGGGCACCGCTCGCCTCGGCCCGACGCACCGCACGCCCCAGCAGGGCGCTCTTCCCCATGCCCATGCCACCGACGAGCATCACCACCGGGTCGGCCGCCGCCGACTCCACCGCGCGAAAGAGCCGTCCCAGCTCCGCGTCCCGGCCGGTGAACGGCTCACCCCGGTCCGGCTCCGGCCCCGTGACCGCACCGAGGTCGCCCGTGTGCTCGTCCACGAGGCCTCCACGCATCCTGGCCCACGAACGGGAGCCGCCCTGCCTTGCCCACCCAGGCTACAAGCGGCCACCCCCGTGCCCGCCCGGGCTGTGCGCACAGGTGCAGTCACGTGACGGATACCCCGGCCGCCGAGGCCGCTCGTACGGTTCAGGAAATCCTCCGCATCCCCAAGGACGCCTCCTGGACCACATCACGGGGCAGCACGTTCGCCGTCGAGCGCCGGGCCCCGTTCGCCCCGTACCCCGAGCAGGCCTGAGGCCCTGCGGAAAGGCACCACCGTGAACCACCACCACCCCGGCCCCGTCGTGACCACGGCCCAGGGAGCCGTCCGCGGCCTGCGCCAGGGCGACACCACCACCTTCCTGAACATCCCCTACGCCGCCGCGCCCCGCGGCGCCGGCCGGTTCGCGCCGCCGCGGCCGCACGAACCGTGGGACGGCGTACGGGACGCCACCGTGCCGGGACCGGGCGCGCCGCAGTCCGAGCGCAAGCTCGGCGGCGTCGACATGTCCCCCTACTTCGGCACCGGCTGGAACCGCGGCGAGGACTACCTCACCGTCAACGTCTTCACGCCCGCCGCCGCGAAGGGCGACCTGCCCGTCATGGTCTTCGTCCACGGCGGCGGGTTCGTCGCCGGATCGACGCGGTCCGCGCTCTACGACGGCTCCGCCTTCGCCCGCGACGGCATCGTCCTCGTCACCCTCAACTACCGGCTCGGCATCGCGGGATTCCTCGACCTCCCCGGCGCACCCGCCAACCGCGGACTGCTCGACGTCGTCGCCGCACTGCGCTGGGTGAAGGAGAACATCGCCGCCTTCGGCGGTGACCCGCACAACGTCACCCTCTTCGGCCAGTCGGCCGGGGCGACCATCGTCGGCGGCGTGCTCGCCACCCCCGAAGCCGCAGGCCTCCTCCACCGGGCGATCGTCCAGAGCGGCAGCGGCCTGGGCGCGTTCACCACCGAGCAGGCCGCCCGCGTCACCCGGGCAGCGGCCGAGGCCCTGGGCATCGAACCCCACGCCGACGCCTTCGCCGAGGTCCCCGACGAGCGCCTGGTCGAGGCCGCCTCCGGCCTCGCGGGCATCGACCTGCGGACCGGGACCCACCACGACCCGCTGATCGGACTCAGCCCCTTCAGCCTGGTCCTCGACACCCAGCCCGCCGACTCCGTCGCCGCCGGCCTCGGCGCCGACATCGACCTGCTCATCGGGACCAACACCGAGGAGGGGCACCTCTACCTGGTGCCCGTGGGCAAGTACGCCACCTCGGGGGCCGAGGACGTCGACGACGCGGCGGCGCGCTCGCACCCGAATCCGGCGCGACTCGTCGAGACCTACCGCAGGACGCGCCCCGAGGCGTCCTTCGGCGAGCTGCGCTCCGCCCTCATGGGCGACGCGCTGTTCGGCGCGGGCAGCTGGGCCCTGGCCGGCGCACACGCCGCGCATCCAGGGTCCGCCACCCACGCCTACGAGTTCGCCTGGCGCTCCCAGGCCCTGGACGGAGCGCTCGGCGCCACCCACGCGGTCGAGCTGCCCTTCGTCTTCGACCTCGCGCACCTCCCCCGGCTGCACGGCCCCGCCGCCCTGCTCGGCCCCGACAAGCCCCCCGCGGATCTCGCCGCCCGCGTGCACGCCGCCTGGGTCCGGTTCGCCGGCACCGGCGACCCCGGCTGGGACCCGTACGACACCGAGCGCAGGGCCACGATGCGCATCGACGCCGAGTGGACCCAGGTCGACGACCCCCGCGGCCGGGAACGACAGGCCTGGCACCGCCCCTCGTAGACGCCCCTGCGCGGGGCGCCGAACCAGAGGCCGACGCCGGACGCGAGCGCCTTCTCGCTCATCCGGGTGCGACGCCCATGACGCCGTGGATACGGGAGAGGGTGAAAACGCGCTCGTCGTCGCGCAGGTGGCACCAGGCATCGAGGTAGGGCGGGTCGAGCACCAGGCGGCTGAGGGTGCGCACCGTCCGGTTCCCCGAGGTGGCGACGTACTCGACGGTGACGGGTTCACCGGTGTCGATGGCATGGGCGAGCTGGCGGACGTCGCTGTACGGCAGGCGCTTCGCCCACCCCGCGACGATCTCCTCGGTGTCCGTGGCGAAGGCCGGTCCTCCGTCGAACGGCGCGGGATCGGGACACGTCGGCGGAGCCTTCAGCAGCCGGTCCGCCAGGATGTCGGGGTCGACCGCGGCGGCTGTCCTCGCGACGCCGGTGCCGGCGTTGCGGCCGCTGCCCCTCGCACCGCTGCGGCGCGGACTCGGCACGGGAGCGGCGGCCCGCCGGGGCCGGGTCTTCTCGATCCGTACCGTGCCCTCGGCGGTCTCGGCGACGGGGGCGTACCCCTCGGCCCGGAGCGCGGTGACCGTCACGTCGAGCGGGCTGCCGCTGACCAGCACCGTCGGCGCCAGCTGCCGTAGCCCGAGCCGGGCGAGCCTGCGGTGGGCGGCGAGTTCCGCGAGGAGCGCGGGCTCGTCGCCGTGGAGGACGCAGGCGGCCGGGGCGACGCGCACGCGCCCGTGGCCACGTGCGGTGTCGGTGATCAGATACGACAGCGGCTGCGGCAGGGGTCCGGCGGCGACAGCGGCCAGGTCGGCCGTGATGGCCTCGGGCCCGCGGCCCGCGTCCAGAGCCCGGCGGACACTGCCGGCACTGAACCGCCACACCGACGCCGTACTGCTGGTCTCCCGGTCGGCGACGGAGTCCAGGAGCGAGAGCAGCCGCGCGGACGGTGTGCCGGTGACGACTGCGGTGAGGTCGGCGCCGATCCGTGCCGTCGCGGCGGCCGAGGGCAGCAGCCGCCGGCACTCGAGGTCCAGCCCCTCCGTGTCGCCGGCCTCCAGCTGGACGCCGAAGGCGGACAGTGCGCCGCGAGCGAGTACGCCGAGGATCTCGGCCTCACGGATCACCGTGGCGAACGGTGGTCCGTCCGAGGAGGACGAGTGGGCGAACGGGCGGTGCCAGGCGATCAGCGGCCCCAGATCCGAGGTGACCGTGGTGCCCTGCCCTGCCGGAAGCCGTGCGGCTGCGGCCAGCAGCCCGTCGCGAGCCTGCAGGCAGCCGTCGCAGGGCGGTGCTGCCAGGAGAGCGGGAAGCGCCTTGTTGTCCCCGTCCCGCGCCTGGGCCGGGGTGAGGGGCAGGTTCCGCCACGCCTGAAGCAGTACGGCGAACTGCTCGGGCGGTTCCAGTTCCGCCCAGGCGTCGTACGCCTCGGTGGGCGCCACGCGATCGCCGTCCCGCTCCAGGAGCCCGGCGGCGTACGCGGTCTCGAGAGCGAGGCGTACGACGGCGTCGTCGGCCTGGGCGGCCTTGCCGATCCGCGCCAGTTCCCGCGCTCCGATTCCGCCGGACTTCAGCCGGGCAGGCGCGGTCGTCGAGCAGGCCGACAGCACCGAGACGGCACGGGTCACGAACGCCGTGGCCGCGGCCGACGCCTCGCTGTCCACCTCCCTCGGGGCGACCGGCGTCAGCCGCGCGGAGGGCGGTGCGGGCTCGAACGGCGCGTGCCGGCCGGGTCCGCGCAGTGCGCGCGCCACCTCCGCGGGCATACGGGCCGGTCCGTAGCGGTGGCGGTCCTGGATCAGGAGCCCCCGGTCCAGCGCCCATCGCTCGCCCGGTTCGCGGCCGGGGCCGAGAGCGCCGGACACGACGAACCGCGGCTGTCCCGCCACACCCTCCGCTCGGCGTTCGAGCAGCTTCCGGGCCTCGGCAGGGGCCTTCGCCACCACCGAGGCAACCCGTTCCGGGTCGCTGTGGTGGGCCACCAGTGCGGCCAGTCGCTGCGCCTTGGTGCCCGCCGGCGTGACGCCCAGGGCCGCCAGCATGCCGCGCAACTCGTCGGAGGTCGTGCCCGTGAGCAGTTCCTCCAGCGGGGCGTCCAGCCCCAGGGGCGCGTCCCACGCCTGCCGCAGCGGGCCGGCCATGCGGAGCTTCCCCGTGCCGTCCGGCCAGACCAGAGCCTGATCGGCCAGAGCCTCCAGCACCAGGTCCAGCTCGCGGGCGCCCTCGCCGTCCGCTGCTCCCAACTGCTCCGCCAGGGCATCGCGCGACGCGGGCGCACGCAGCGCGGCCAGCGCCTCGGCCACCTGGAGGTGCGGCAGCGCGAGCCGCGGCAGGGCGAGCGCCACCGACCCAGGGCGCTGAAGACGGTCGGCCAGTTCCCCCACCGAGCGCGGCTGGGGAGGCGCCATGGCGTCCCTCCGCGCTCCGAGCACGCGCGCCAGACGAGAGCTGTCGAGGCCGCCCAGCCATGCCGCCAGCGTCGATCGGGACTTCATACGGGGACACCTCACGAGACACAGACCATTGCAGACCGGTCACCAAGGATGGCCCACACCCGCGATCCGCAGCTGCCGTACGAGCGCGGACTCCCCCGTTGGTGGCACCGGCAGCCCACGGACTCCGGTACCGACCGCCGTGCCGGGTCGCTTACGCCTGGCCGTAGAGGCTCGGCAGGTCGACGAGTCGCATGCTCGCCGAGGTCTCAGCGGTGGCGTTATGCCGTGTCGCTGAAGCCTGCTCCGCTGAAGCAGAGCAAGCGGGTGCGGATGGTGCCGTAGCGGCCGGGCCGGTGATGGGTTCGCGGATGTTCTAGAGACGTTCGATGGGGGCGACGTCCATGGTGTCGTTCCACTTGGCCTCGCCGATGGCCAGGAGCGGGGGCTTGGCGTGCCCGTCGGCGATGCCCACAACGGCCACGTCGACATCGTGCCCGGTGAGGCGCTGGCGGAGGATACGAGAGCCGAACGCGTGAGGGTTGCCTCCAACACGCTTTCCAAACGTTCGTACGGGTGTCCGGACGGGGTCGGGGGTGTCTTGGACGCGGCGGAGCGTTCGGGCCGACCCAGTCCGGACGAGCCCGGACGGGCGCGAAGGAGACCGACCAGAACCGAGACCGGCGGAGTGGCCCGCAGACCCCACCCGCAACGTGACAGCGCCCCCGTGCAGGGCCGGTCATTCGACCGGGTTCCCTCTGGCGCCCGAGGTGATTCAGGCAGTACACACGATGCAGTGAGCCAGTAGTGACATGGGGGAACGAGGGAACCGTATGGACCCGGAGCTTGTGGGCCTTGCTTCCGTAGCGGCTGCGACAGTCGTGCAGCTGCTGACGACGGCCGGCTGGGAGCGGGCACAGACCTCGATGGGTGCGCTGTGGCGTCGCCTGCACCCAGACCGGGCGAACACGGTGGAGTCCGAACTCGAGGAATCCCGTGCCGTGCTGCTCGCTGCACGGCAGGACGCCGACGATCCGGCCGAGGCCGAACGGGCCGAAGCGGAGCTGGTCAGCGAGTGGCAGGGGCGGCTGCTCAGGCTACTCGCGGCCGAGCCCGGACTCGCCGCGGAACTGCGCAGGATCCTCGCCGACGACCTGGGCCCTGAGCTGCCCAGCAGGGGCCCGGACGAGCCGTCGGTGAGGGTGTCCGTGCGGGCCTCGGACAGCAGCCGGGTCTACGTTGCTGGACGCGATCAGCACATCACCGAAGAGGGTGGTCGATGAGCCCGGAAGAGCCGCAGGGGGATCGCGGCACCGAACGCCCGGAGTCCGCAGACCACGCGGCGGACGGCGCGCCGCGCGCTGCGGGCGACGGCATCCATATCCAGGCATACGCCCGCGATCACGCAGGCATCAACGTCGCCGGCCGTGACCAGCACTTCCACTACGTCGATGGAGTGCGCAAACGCCGCCGCACCGAGGTAGGAAGTTCGGTGCCGGACTGCCCCTACCCGGGGCTGGCCGCCTTCGGGCAAGAGCACGAGCGGTGGTTCTTCGGACGAGAGGCGCTCGTCGCCGAGTTGACCGATCGCCTCGACCAGCGCATGGACTCGGGTGGGCTCCAGGCGGTTGTGGCCCCGTCGGGCGCGGGTAAGTCCTCACTGCTGCGGGCCGGGCTGCTGCCGCACCTGGACCGGGCCGGGCTGCCCGGCTCCGACCGGTGGCCGAAGCTTCTGCTCACTCCCAGCGCCCACCCACTCCGTGCCCTGGCTGACCAGATCGTGGCGCTCCGCGGCGTTGGCTCGGAGGTGACGGCCGCAGATCTCGTCGCCGATCCGCCGCAGTGTCTCTCGGTCCTGGCCGAGGCTCTGCGGAACGACCTGCCAGGGCAGCCCGCGCGGGCGGTCATCGTGGTCGACCAGTTCGAGGAGCTCTTCACGCTGTGCACCGACGAGCAGGAACGGCGCTCATTCGTCACACTGCTCACCCGGCTTGCGGGTGGCCAGGCATGCACCGGCACGGAGGGTACCTCGCAGGCCCTCGTGGTTCTGGGCATCCGGTCAGACTTCTACGCCGCGTGCGTCGATCACCCTCCCCTGCGCGCCGCGCTGCAGGATGCCCCGCTGGTCGTCGGTCCCATGACGGACGAGGAGTTGCGCGCGGCCGTCCTGATGCCCGCCATGGACGTGGGGCTCGACGTAGAGGACGGATTGGTCGAGCTGCTCCTGCACGACCTGGGAGCCACCATGGCGATGGGGCCCGCAAGGGAAGTGCGCTACGAGGCTGGGCGCCTGCCGCTGCTCGCACATGCCCTGCGTGTCTGCTGGCAGCAGCGGCACGGCGCCACGCTCACCGTGCGCGGGTACCGCGACACCGGAGGCATCCAAGGCGCCATCGCCTCGACCGCCGACCGCGTCTACAGCGGACTCGACGACGACGAGCGGCGCGTGGCACAGTCGCTCTTCCTGCGGATGGTGCGAGTCGGTGACAGGGCGGAGGACGTCCGACGGCGCCTGAGTAGCGCCGAGTTGGCGGACATCGGCGGCGGACTTGCCGAGTCGGTAGTGGACGCGTTCACCCGGGCCCGGCTGCTCACCCGCGCGCAGGAGACTGTCGAGATCACCCACGAGGCCCTGCTGCGTACGTGGCCCCGGCTCCGCGGCTGGATCGACACCGACCGAGCCGGGCGCCTCACCCTCCAGAATCTGGAAGAGGCGGCGGCCACGTGGGAGGAGAGCGGTCGTGACCCAGCTCTCCTGTTTCGTGGCAGCCCTCTCGAGATTGCGCGTACCTGGGCGCTCAACGCCCCGTCGAACACCTTGAGTTCGGGGGCAACGGCGTTCCTTGCCGCCGGGGAGCGGGCGCGGCGCCGTATCGCTCGGCTGCGGAGCGCGGTCGTCGCCGCCCTCGTTGTCCTGACCCTGCTCGCCTCGGGTGCCGCTGGCATGGCGTTCAAGCAGCAGGGGGAGGCATTACGCCAGCGGGACCTCGCCGTCTACAACCGGGTCGTCGCCGAAGCCGACCGGCTGCGCGGCACGGACCAGTCGCTGGCCTCCCAGCTCGACCTCGTGGCGCACCGGATGCGGCCTGGCGACGAGACGTACACCCGGCTGCTGAACTCCGGGAACACCCCGCTGTCCAAGCAGTTGCGGGGCCACACCGAACGGGTCTCGTCGGTGGCGTTCAGCCCGGATGGGCGCACCCTGGCCACCGGCAGCGGTGATGCCACGATCCGACTGTGGGACACCTCCGACCCACGCAGCCCCCGCGCTCTGGGACGGCCTCTGACCGGCCACACCAAGGCTGTGATGGCGGTGGCGTTCAGCCCGGACGGGCGCACTCTGGCCACTGCCGGTGATGACCGTGACCGGTGGGTCCGGCTGTGGGACGTGTCCGACCCGTCGGATCCCGAACCTCTCGGCCGGCCCCTGACCGGCCATGACGCCGTCATCAGCGGGGTGGCGTTCAGCCCGGACGGCCACCTGCTCGCCAGTAGCTCCGGCGATGCCACGGTCAGGCTGTGGGACGTGTCGAACCCGGCCGATGCCAAGCTCGTGGGCAAACCGCTCAAGGACGGTCCGGGCAGGCTCTGGGCGGTGGCCTTCTCCCCGGACGGCAAGACAATCGCCACCGGGGCGGACGACTTCAAGGCCCGTCTGTGGGATGTGTCCGACCCGAAGAAGCCAAAGCGGCGCGGAGCCCCGCTCAAGGGCCATACCAACACTGTCGCGTCCCTGGCGTTCAGCCCCGACAGCCGGACCCTCGCCACCGGCAGCGGCGACTCCACCGTACGGCTGTGGAACGTCGCGGACCCTGACAAGCCCACGTACGCCAATCAGCTCCTCAAGGGGCGCAGCGCCGTGATCTCCTCGGTGGCGTTCAGCCCGGACGGGCGGGTCTTGGCCACCGCCAGCGCGGACGCGACCGTGCAGATGTGGAGCGTCTCCGACCCGACACGTCCCAAGGCGCTCGGGCAGGCCTGGACGGGGCACAGCAACACCGTGTCGTCGGTGGCGTTCAGCCCCGACGGACACACCCTCGCCTCCGGCAGTTACGACCAGACGGCCCGGTTGTGGGACATGCCGCGCACGCTGCTGACCGGCCACTTCAACGGTGTGATCGGAGTGGCGTTCAGCCCGGACGGGCGGCTCTTCGCCACCGGTGGTCTGGACGGGGCGGTGCGGCTGTGGGACACGTCGGAGCATGGCCTTCCGAAACTGCTCGGTCGGGGGTTCCAGGCTCATACCGCCGGCGTCAGGGCCCTGGCGTTCAGCCCGGACGGGAAGTTCCTCGCAAGTGCCGGGTACGACGGCGTGATCCAGTTGTGGAACATCTCCGAACCGTCCAAACCCAAGTACCTGGGCGATCCTCTGACCGGACACGAGGGCGGCATCTGGACCATGGCGTTCAGCCCGGATGGCAAGACCCTGGCCACTGGCGGCCAGGATGCCACGATCCGCCTGTGGGATGTCACGGACCCGGGCCGCGCCGGGCCGGTCGGCCGTCCGGTGCGGCACCACGAGGGCATGGTGCTCGCCGTGGCGTTCAGCCCTGACGGCGACATGTTGGCCAGCGGCAGCTACGACACCACGGCTCAGCTGTGGGACGTCCGCGACCGGACTGGACCCGAGCGCGTCGGTCGGCCGCTGAAGGGCCACATCAATGGTGTCTCCTCCCTGGCGTTCAGCCCGGACGGAAAGACCCTCGCCACCGGCAGCAACGACTTCTCGGTGCGCCTGTGGAACATCTCCCGGCCCAGCCACCCCACCAGCCTTGGCGAGCCGCTGACCGGACACACCGATTCCGTATTCGCCCTCGCCTTCAGCCCGGACGGCAGCACCCTCGCCACGGGCAGCTACGGTCAGTCGTCGGTGCAGCTGTGGGACGTCCGCACGCCCGCCCAGCCGAGCCGCCGCGGCCTGCCGCTGAACGCCCACACCGACTCCGTGTACGCCGTTGTCTTCAGCCAGGACGGGAAGACGCTGGCCACCGGCAGCCTCGACCAGTCGGCCCGACTGTGGCAGCTCGACGTGGACACGAGCATCGAGAGGATCTGTGTCGCCACCGAGCCCCTCAGCCCCGGGCAATGGCGCCGCTTCGTCGGGGAGGGAGCGGCGTACGCCCCGCCGTGCGCCTGACGTGCATGGACCGGGAGCTGATCGGATGGCGTTGTCACGTTGTCGGCGGGGTTGGTGAGTTGGCGTGTGAGAGAGAAATCCACAGCCGGGGTCGTGTCGTTCAGGTGGTTGCCGACCGTCCGGTGACGGCCTTCTTGGACGCGGAAGGGGTCGGTCGTCTCGGCACAGTGGTCACGGACTGTGATCGGATGATCTCGTGGTGGATGTGCGAGGAGATCCCCAAGAAGGCGACGCCCAGTGTCGAGCGCGGGAAGCGCAGGACGAGGCGCAGAGGAGGTCCGGGCTCTCACTGGGTGCTCCGATCCCCAAGAAGGGCCGACGCCCGAGCCTGCCCGCTGAGGTTCATGAGTGTCCGCCCCGCGCAACTGGGACCACGCACGTCGAAGGGCCCCACCGCGAACGGTGGGGCCCTTCGACATCGTGCCCGGTGAGGCACTGGCGGAGGATACGAGATTCGAACTCGTGAGGGGTTGCCCCCAACACGCTTTCCAAGCGTGCGCCCTAGGCCTCTAGGCGAATCCTCCGCGGAGAACATTACATGACGTCGGGGAGTGCCTGCGAACTCGTTCTCGGGCCCCCGCATCGGGTAACCTGTGGCACAGCCCCTCACGCGGCGCTATCTGACTGAACTCCCCCAGGGCCGGAAGGCAGCAAGGGTAGGTCGGCTCTGGCGGGTGCGTGGGGGGCGCCTGCGTTCGCGGGGCGGTCCGGTTGTCGGTGGGCGCCTATAACCTCGTATACGTGTCGTCTCTCGCGCTCTACCGCCGTTACCGCCCGGAGTCCTTCGCCGAGGTCATCGGGCAGGGGCATGTCACCGACCCGCTGCAGCAGGCGCTGCGGAACAACCGGGTCAATCACGCATACCTGTTCAGCGGTCCGCGCGGATGCGGCAAGACGACCAGCGCGCGGATCCTCGCGCGGTGTCTGAACTGCGAACAGGGCCCCACGCCGACCCCGTGCGGCGAGTGCCAGTCGTGCCGCGACCTGGCGCGCAACGGGCCGGGTTCGATCGACGTCATCGAGATCGACGCCGCCTCGCACGGTGGCGTGGACGACGCCCGTGACCTGCGCGAGAAGGCTTTCTTCGGACCCGCCCACAGCAGGTACAAGATCTACATCATCGACGAGGCCCACATGGTCTCCCCGCAGGGCTTCAACGCCCTGCTGAAGGTCGTCGAGGAGCCCCCGGAGCACCTGAAGTTCATCTTCGCGACCACCGAGCCCGAGAAGGTCATCGGGACCATCCGGTCGCGGACCCATCACTACCCGTTCCGGCTCGTGCCGCCCGGCACCCTGCGCGACTACCTCGCTGAGGTGTGCGGCAAGGAGGACATCCCCGTCGAGGACGGCGTGCTGCCGCTGGTCGTGCGGGCGGGTGCCGGTTCCGTGCGTGACTCCATGTCCGTCATGGACCAGCTGCTCGCGGGCGCCGGGCCGGACGGTGTGACGTACGACATGACGACCGCCCTCCTCGGCTATACGGACGGCTCGCTGCTCGACTCCGTCGTGGAGGCGTTCGTCTCGGGCGACGGGTCGGCCGCCTTCGCGGTCGTGGACCGGGTGATCGAGGGCGGCAACGACCCGCGGCGCTTCGTCGCCGACCTGCTGGAGCGCCTGAGGGACCTCGTCATTCTCGCCGCCGTGCCCGACGCGGCGGAGAAGGGGCTGATCGACGCCCCCGCCGACGTCGTCGAGCGGATGCAGGCCCAGGCGCGGTCCTTCGGCGCCGCCGAGCTGAGCCGCGCCGCCGACATCGTCAACGAGGGGCTCACGGAGATGCGCGGCGCCCACTCGCCCCGCCTCCAGCTGGAGCTGATCTGTGCGCGCGTGCTGCTGCCCGCCGCGTACGGCGACGAGCGTTCGGTGATGGCCCGCCTGGACCGGATCGAGCGCGGGGTGCAGTTCTCCGCGGGTGCGGGGGCGCCGACCATGGCGTACGTGCCCGGGCCCGAGGCGCATGCCGGTGCCGCGGGCGCTCCTCCGGTTCAGCCGGGGAACGGCCCGGCCGCGGCCAGGGCGGCGGTACGGGCGCCGGGGGCCGGCGTCCCGGCTGCCGAGCCGGCCCCCGCTCAGGGTGCCGGGTCCGGTGCGGGCGACGG